>NZ_CP013002.1:442500-742500 GCF_001414055.1 Caulobacter henricii
AAGCTGCGCGCAGCCTGGTGGCCTTCCGCGAGCTGAACCTCAATGGCCCCAGCTGGCCGATGAAGGGACCGTTCGACGCGATCTTCTGCCGCAATGTCGTGATTTATTTCGACGAGCCGACCCAGGAGCGTGTGTGGAACCGCTTCGCGCCGCTTCTGGTGCCGGGTGGCAAGCTCTATGTCGGACACTCAGAACGGGTAGGGTCCTCGATCACCGCCTTTGAAAGCGCTGGGCTCACGGCCTATCGCAAGGTGGGAGGTCGCTGATGGCCAAGATTCGCGTTCTCGTCGTTGACGACTCCGCCACCATGCGGAGCCTGATCACAGCAGCCCTCAACCGGGATCCGGACATCGAGGTCTGCGGCGCCGCCGGCGATCCCTTCGAGGCCCGGGGCATGATCAAGGCCCTCAATCCCGATGTCGTCACGCTCGATATCGAGATGCCGAACATGAACGGCATCGAGTTCCTCGAGAAGATCATGCGCCTCCGGCCCATGCCGGTGGTGATGGTCTCGACCCTGACCCAGGCCGGGGCGGAGATGACCCTCCGAGCTCTGGAATTGGGTGCCATCGATTGCGTCGCCAAGCCGGCCGACGCCCTGGGTACCCAGGATGCGCTGAACGAGATCGTCGTGAAGGTGAAGACCGCGGCCCGCGCTTCAGTGCGGACCAAGGCCGATGCCGCACCGGCGGCGGTGCGGACCAAGAGCTACATGCCGTCCGGCGACATCGTGGCCATCGGCTCCTCCACCGGTGGTGTCGAGGCGCTCCTGGCGATCCTGACGATGTTCCCGGACACCTGTCCTCCGACGGTCATCACCCAGCACATGCCGGCGACCTTTACGGCCAGCTTCGCGGCGCGTTTGGACCGCGCCAGCGGCGCCCGGGTCCAGGAGGCCTCCGAAGGCGCCCTGCTCGAGCCGGGCAAGGTCTATGTCGCTCCAGGCGGTGCCGCGCATCTGGAAGTGGTGCGTTCGGGTGGACTGCGCTGCCGTCTGGTCCCAGCGGATCCGGTCAGCGGCCACCGTCCATCGGTGGACGTCCTTTTCAACTCGGTGGCCAAGGCCGTCGGCGACAAGGCGGTGGGCGCGATCCTGACCGGCATGGGCCGCGACGGTGCCCAGGGGCTACTGGCCCTGCGCAAGGCCGGTGCCAAGACCCTCGGACAGGACGAGCAGAGCTGTGTCGTTTACGGCATGCCCCGCGCGGCCTTTGAAATCGGTGCCGTGGAGAAGCAGGTTTCCCTGTCCTCCATGGGCCAATCTATCCTCGATCTGGCCTCCGCGAGGCGATGAACCCATGCCCCAAGCAAGCTCCATTTCCGTTCTCGTCGTCGATGACCAGCTGACCATGCGGGCCCTGATCCGCAATGCGCTTCAGCAAATCGGGTTCAAGGACATCCGTGAGGCACCCGATGGTGAGGAGGCTCTGAAGAACCTCCTGGCCAAGCCGGCAAACCTGGTCATTTCAGATTTCAACATGCCCAAGATGGACGGGTTGGCATTGCTCCGCGCCGTTCGCTCGCACCCCCCCATTCGGCAGACAGCCTTTGTCATGCTGACGGGCCGGGCCGACCGTGAACTGGTGCAGAGGGCCGTGCAGTTCGGCGTCAACAACTACTGCGTGAAGCCGTTCACCGTTCAGGGCCTCAAGGAGAAGATCGAACAGGTCTTCGGGCAGCTCACATGACGTTTGCACCATCTGATGATCTGGAACGGGCCATCAAGGTCCACGTGACGCAAGGCGAAAGCCACGTGTCATCAGACCCCAATGTGGTGATGACCACGGTGCTCGGATCCTGCATCGCCGCCTGTATCCGCGATCCGCAAGCGGGCATTGGCGGCATGAACCACTTCCTGCTGCCTGACGCTGGCGACGGTCGCAAGGATGGCGACGCCGTGCGCTATGGTGCCTATGCCATGGAGCTGTTGATCAATGGTCTCCTGAAGCGCGGTGCCCGGCGCGAGCGGATGGAAGCCAAGATCTTCGGTGGCGGAAAGCTGTTTGACGGCCTTTCGGACGTCGGGGCCAGCAATGCCGCCTTCGCCGAACGCTTCCTGCGCGACGAAGGCATACCGATCGTGTCTTCGAGCACGGGGGGTGTCTCGGCCCGTCGCGTGGAGTTCTGGCCGGCCTCGGGCCGTGTTCGGCAGCGTCTGGTGGCGGTCGACAACGCGCCGCAGGACGTCCGGCGCCCCGCTCCGGCACCCATGCCGGCCTCGTCTGGCGGCGATCTGGAGCTGTTCTGACCCGTATGACCCCAAAGCCGCATCTGACATCCATGATCGACCCATCGGAGTCTCTGACACCGGTGGGCGAGCTCTCGCGCCGCCTTGCGGCCGAGCTGATGTCGGCGGCGGCGGTCTGTCGCGACTGCGAGCACATCGCCGGCGACCTGGCCAAGGGCGGCGCAGCCCTGGAAAGCATCTCCAGGCTTCAGGCCCTGGACGAGCTGACCCAGCGACTACATGGCCTTTCGGATGTGCTGCAGCGTATTGGCCAGCATGCCTCCGGCGAATGGAGCATATCGATCGAACCCCTTCTCGAAGGTCTGGGCCTGGCGGATCTGGTGGTGCGTCTTCGCGCTGTCGACGAGCCGGCGGCCCAGGGCGTCGAGGCGGGCGAGCTCGACTTCTTCTAGGAGCCGTCCATGGACGTTCTCCAGCCTTCGACCCGGATCAATCTGGAGCGCGCCACGGTTCTCGTGCTCGATGACAACGGGCCGTCGCTCGATATCCTTTCCCAGGTCGTGTCCGGGTTCGGCGTCAAGCAGCTGTTTCGGGCGGAGTCGGTCAAGGAAGCCCAGACCCTTGTCGGCACCAAGACCTTTGATCTGATCATCAGCGACGTCCAGATGCCGGACGTTGACGGGATCGAGTTCATCAACTGGCTTCGTCGAGAGGCCCAGGAAACCAATCGCTATGTCCCGGTCATCCTGGTGACGGGCCACACCCGCACCACGGACATCCTCCGCACCCGCGATGCCGGCGCAAATTTCACGGTGGCCAAGCCGATCACGCCGAAGGTCCTGCTGGAGCGGATCTTCTGGGTGGCGCGAGAAGAGCGGGCCTTTATCGAGTGCGAGACCTTCGTCGGGCCCGACCGACGGTTCAAGTATGAAGGGCCGCCCATCGGGATGGATGGCCGGCGACGCGACGACCTGCCTGCCGAGGTCGGTGACGCCCAGGAAGCCAACATGTCCCAAGACGAAATCAATAGTCTGATGAAGGTCGCGAAGGTGCAGATATGACCGTCGCTCGCAAGTTTCACCCTACCAATCGTCTCGCCAAGCTGATCAAGACCAAGGGCGGAATGTTGGTCAGGGACGCGATCATCGCCGCCGAGGAGGGGGTCGAAGGGCTGCGCGAGGCCTCGCTCGTCGTCCTGGACGAAACCCTGGCGGAAATCGAACTCCGTTTCGGCGCGTCGGCCAGCAACCGGCAGGCCGAACGCTTCGAGGACCTCTACAGGCTGACCATGCGCCTGATTGACGTCAGCACTTTCGTGTCCGACGCCGGCGTGGATCAGGCTGCGGTGTCGCTCGCCGGCGTTGCTGACCATTGCGCCGAAGTCGGTGCCTGGCGCTGGAACGCCATCGACGTGCATCTGGACGCCCTGCGGCTGCTGCGTTCGGTCGGTGCCGAACTGCCGGCCGCCGACCGTCAGGCCATGATCGACGGTCTCTATAGGGTCAGCCACCGCTAGGGTCCTGACCGTCCCGATCGCGGCTGCCTAGCGATCAGAAACGACGCGAGCGGGACGATCTTTCAGCCTCCTGTACCTCGCCGCGCGCAGCAGGCTGGGCTGCGGGTTCTGCAACGATGTGTCGCAAAAGCCACGCAAACGACATCTCCAGCCCATCGCGACAATCTCGTCTTGTCGCCAGAACAACGGTTTGTTACCCCTTTGCCACCGGTGTCAGCCCCAGGGACATTTGTGCGTCCAAGTCTGACACCGGTGTCAAAAACACAGACGGCCAAGAACGGACCGCGCGGGAAGGAAGCGCGATCCAATTCGAAGCCGGGCGGCGTTCAGCGCCGTTTCCGTCGAACGGGAGGAGGATACATGTCTAAGAATTCTGCGGGGCGCCTCGACGTCCTGAAGCTTGGCGTCTCGATGGGTGCCCTGGCCATGGCCATGACCCTGGCCGGCACCGCTACAGCCCAGACGGCACCGGCCCAGGCAGACGATGCCGCGGTTGAGGAGATCGTCGTCACCGGCTTCCGTGCCAGCCTTGCCAATGCGCTCGACACGAAGCGCCGCGAAAACGACATGGTCGACGTCATCAAGGCGACCGATATCGCCGACTTCCCCGACCTGAACCTGGCAGAATCCCTGCAGCGCATCCCCGGTGTCTCGATCGACCGTGACGGCGGCGAAGGCCGCACCATCACGGTGCGGGGTCTGAACGCCGACTTCACCGTCGTGCGCCTCAACGGCCTGGAAGCCCTGGCCACCACGGGCGGCAAGGACGGCTCCGGCGGCGCCAACCGCAGCCGTCAGTTCGACTTCAGCATCTTCGCCTCGGAACTGTTCAACAGCGTCACCGTCCGCAAGTCGACCTCGGCGGCCAATGAAGAAGGCTCGCTGGGCGCGATCATCGATCTGCAAGCGGCCCGTCCGTTCGACTTCAACAAGTTCACGATGAGCGCAGGGGCCAAGTACGGCTGGAACGACCTGTCGCGAAACAGTGACCCGCGCTACACCTTCCTGATCAGCAACACTTGGAACGACGGCAAGTTCGGTGCCCTGCTGTCGGTGGCCTATGCCAAGCGCAGTACGCTTGAAGAAGGCTCCTCGACCGGCCGCTGGGAAAACCCCAGTGTCCGCTTCAATTCCTCGACCGCCTTCCCCTGCACGGGCACGGCCTATAACCCGGTCAGTGGCCCGGCCCTGACCTGCGGCCAGATCGGCACCGTTACGGGCGGTACCAATCCGACCGTGACAGCGGCCACCGGTACCGCCAACAACCTCTGGCACCCGCGGATTCCGCGCTACGGCCGGCTCGAGTACAATCAGAAGCGTCTGGGCGTGACCGGTTCGCTGCAATGGCGTCCGACCGACAACTCGACCCTGACCCTGGATACCCTGTTCGCGGACTTCACCAACGACCGCGACGAGACCTATCTGGAAATCATCTCGTTCAGCCGCAGTGGCCAGGGCCTGCCCCAAACCGACGTCGTCAACTTCACGGCGGACGCCAAGGGTCACCTGATCAAGGGCACGTTCGATGACGTCGATGCCCGCGTGGAGTATCGCCACGACGACCTGAACACCGAGTTCTTCCAGAACGTCCTGACCTACGACACCAAGATCGGTGACAAGGGCAAGCTGGTCGTGACCTATGGTCAGGCCCGTTCGATCCAGAACAACCCGGTCCAGACCACCTTCTCGTTCGAACGCTATAACAGCGACGGCTACAGCTACGACTATTCGAACGACCCGCGTCTGCCGTCGTTCAACTATGGCTTCGATCCGACCAACCCGGCCAACTACCAGTACAGCAACAGCTCGGCTCTCGGTGATCCGTCGCTGCTGCGCATGCGTCCCAGCAAGGCGGTCAACACCTTCAAGACCTTCCGGTTTGACTTCGACTATCAGGTCGCCGACTGGCTCAAGGTTCGTACTGGTGCGACGTTCAAGGAATACGGCTTCAACTCCTGGGAAAAGCGCAACTTCTCGCGCGTGATCCCGGGCGGCACCGGCTTCGTCGCTGAAGCGGCATTCCCGCTGCCGGCCGGCGTTACGGTGGCTGACGTTTCACGCCTGATCACCGGCTTCGGTCGCGGCCTCGACATGCCGGCCGGCACGCCGACGTCCTGGATTGCGCCGGACCTCGACAAGCTGAAGACCGTTCTTGGCTATGACTGCAACTGCATCAACAATAACGGCGACTTCCGCCTCAGCACGCTGAACCAACTGGGCGCGCTGCGGGAAATCGCCGAGAAGGACACGTCCTACTACCTGCAGGGCGACTTCGACCGCGACATCGGCTCTATCCCGGTCCGCGGCAATATCGGCGTGCGCTGGGTCAAGACCGAGCAGAACGCCCTGGGTCACTACAACACCGGCAGCACCACGGTGGCCACCGTGACGCCGGTCGGTACGCTCTCGCAAACGGTTCCGACCGATGCGTTCCAGACCACGTCGCGCAGCTACACCAACACCCTGCCGTCGATGAACCTTTCGGCCCAGCCGATGGAGAACTTCTTCGTGCGCTTCGCGGCCGCCAAGGTCATGACGCGTCCGCAGTTGCAGAACCTGACCCCGGGTTTCACGGCCAACAGCCAGTCGGCCCAGACCCTGACCCGTGGCAACCCGAACCTGAACCCGATGTTGGCCAACAACCTCGACCTCGGCTTCGAGTGGTATCCGGATCGGGAAACCCTGTTCTCGCTGGGCCTGTTCCAGAAGGACATCAAGTCCTTCATCCAGACCACGGCGGTCGCGGTTCCCTATTCGGAAACCGGTCTTCCCAACAATCTGCTGACCAACGGCAATACGCCGGACACCCTGTTCACGGTGACCTCGCAGCAGAATACCAAGGGCGGCAAGCTGAAGGGTTACGAGATCAGCCTGCAGCGTCCGTTCACCTTCCTGCCGGCACCGTTTGACGGCTTTGGCGGCATCGTGAACTACACGCGCGTCAAGAGTGACATCGAGTACGTGATCTCCAACCCGACCTTCGGCGGCACTCCCCGGGTGCAGCTGACCCCGGCGGTGATGGTCACCCAGCCCCTGCTGAACCTGTCGCCGGAAGCCTATAACGGCACGCTCTATTACGAGAAGGCGGGCTTCAAGGCACGCGTCTCGGCTTCCTACCGTGACCCGTACCTGATCCAGGTTGCCCCTTCGGCGACCAACAACAACGACGTTCGGATCAAGCAGAAGACCCTGAACGTCGACACCCAGGTCAGCTACGAGTTCAAGAACTTCACCATCACCCTGGAAGGTATCAACCTGACCGACCAGTTTGACAGCAAGGTGGACGACTCGGTCCGTCAGATCTCGGAAGAGTATGTGCACTTCGGCCGCCAGTACTATCTGGGCGTGAAGTACAAGTTCTAGTCCTCAGCCCAGGCTGGAGACGGGAGGGCGTCGGCGAAAGCCGGCGCCCTTTTCGTTTCGGCGGTCAGGCGACGAGGCCGTCGATCCAGGTGGCCTGGACCTGCAGGGCGTCATCCAGCAGAACGAGGTCGGCGGCCTGGCCGACGGCAATGCGGCCGCGCTGGGCCGACAGGCCCAGGAAGGCTGCCGGAGCGGTCGCGGCCATGGTCACGGCGTCCCCGAGCGACAGGCCGAGCATGGCCATGGCGTTGCGCACCGCGCCGGCCATGTCGAGGTCGGATCCGGCCAAGGTGCCATGCGCATCGACGCAGACGCCGTCGACAACATGGATTTGGCGGCCCTGCAGGTCGAAGCTCTTGTCGATCATGCCCACGGTCGGCATGGCATCCGTGACCAGCATGAAGCGGTCCAGCGGCCGGGTGCGCAGGGCGATGCGCAGCACCGCAGGATCCACGTGGCGACCGTCAACAATCAGGCCGCACCAGGCTGTCTGGCTCTCCAGCGCTGCGCCGACCACGCCAGGTTCCCGACTGGTCAGGGGCGACATGGCATTGAAAAGGTGGGTAAAGCCGGTCAGGCCGGCCGCCAGGGCCCTGCGCATGGTGCCATAGGCCGCGTTGGTATGGCCTGCAGCAACGATGACCCCGGCATCTGTCAGCTGACGGACCATGTCCGGCGTCGTGGTTTCCGGTGCCAGGGTCACCAGGGTCTTGCCCGCCTTCAGCGAGCCCAGAAGAGCCAGGGCGGCATCATCGATGACCCGGAACTTGCCGGCATCGTGGATACCCTTGCGCTTGGCGTTGAGGAACGGGCCCTCGATATGGATTCCCAGCACCCCCGGCACGCCGGCCGCGATGGCGGCTTCGGTCGCGCGCATGGCCTGGTCCACGACGGAAAGGTCGTCACTGATCAGGGTGGGCAGGAAACCCGTGGTGCCGAAGGGACGGTGAGCGGCCCCGATTGCGGCAATGGTCTCCGCCGTCGGGGCGTCATTGAACAGCACACCGCCGCCGCCATTCACCTGGGTGTCGATGAAGCCGGGGACCAGCCATCCACCCCGCAGGTCGTGGACTGACGCATCGGCGGGCAACTCGGCGGCATCGACCAGAGCGGCGATCCTGCCGTTCTCGATCAACAGGCCCTTGCCGTCGACGACGCCGTCGTCCGTCAGGATGCGGCCATTTACCAGGACTGCCAGCATCAGACGGTTTCTGTCACCTTGTTGAGATGGGGCGGGCTGTCGGGGTCATAGCCGCGAGCCACCGATAGAGCATTGGCCATGCGATAGAAGCTCTGGATCATCAAGATCGGTTCGATCACCGGATGAGCGGCGATGGCCGGCAGCAGGCTGCCGCTGTCTCCGGCCCCAACCAGCAGCACATCGGCCTCACGGGCCGCCAGGCTGGCCGCCATGGCGTCGACGCTGCCCCGGCTCTCATCATTCTGGGCGAAGACCAGAACCGGGAAGCCGGACTTCACAAGCGCCATGGGGCCATGCAGCACCTCGGCGGCACTGAAGGCCTCGGCATGCAGCCCGCAGGTCTCCTTGAACTTCAGGGCCGCTTCCTGGGCAATGCCGAAGCCGACCCCGCGGCCCAGCACATAGAGATTGCGCGCCGGCGTCAGGCGCTCGACGGCGGCGGACCAGTCCAGTGCCCAGGCCCCGGCGAGGCCGGCGGGCAGGGCAGCGAGCCCTTCTGCGATATCGGTGTCGCCGGTCCAGGCCGCCACCAGCTGGGTGATGGCCGACAGGGCGGCGATGTAGGACTTGGTGGCCGCCACGCTCAGCTCGGGCCCGGCATGCAGGGGCAGGACCGCATCGACGATCTCGGCCAGGGGTGAGGCGGTGTCATTGACCAGGGCGATCGTGAAAGCACCGGCAGCCTTGGCCGCCCGGACCGAAGCCAGAAGGTCGGGACTCTTTCCCGATTGTGAGATGGCCAGATAGAGCACCCCGTCCATGTTCTGGGCGGCCGCATAGACCGAGCTGACCGAAAGGCCTGCCGACGAGGTCAGGACGCCGGTCCGGGTCTCGATCAGATATTTGGCGAAGGTGGCGGCGTGGTCCGAGCTGCCCCGGGCACAGGTCACCACGGCGCGGGGCGGATTGGCGCGCAGACGTTCTGCGATCGCCGCGACCCTGGAGGCATTGGCGGCCAGTTGGGCGGCGACGACCTGCGAAGCCTGGCCAGCCTCCTGGAACATGCGGGTCGACTCTGGCGTCAGTTGCGCCGGGGTCACGGGGGCCTGCGGTCGGGTCAAGGTCGTGGCCTCCAAGATGGGTCTTCCTTCAGGACAGGGCGTTCAGTTCAGCGACGAAGTCATAGGCGTCGCCGCGATAGTAGGATTGGGTGACTTCCACCGCCCGGCCGTCCTTCAGGAAACCCCGCCGTTCGATCAGCAGGCCGGCGTCCTTGACGGGCACGCCCAGCAGGTCGGCATGTTCTGCGTTGAACAGCACGGCGCGCAGGCGCTGCAGGGCGCGAACGGGGCGGTGGCCGGTGTTCTCGAGGGCCTCATAGAGCGAGGTCCCGACCGTTTCGGTGGAGGGCAGGGCGAAGGCGGCGACCGTCGTGTATTCCACCGCCATCGGCGCGCCATCGGCGTAGCGAATGCGGTTGAAGCGGTAGACCGGCGTGCCAGGCGACAGGCCCAGGGTCAGGGATTCCTCGGGCGTGACCGACCCTTCGCTCTTGCTGATCCATTCGCTGCGCGGCACGCGGCCGCGCGAAATCATGTCCTCGGTGAAGGACGACAGCTTGGAGAAGCTCTTTTCCACCCGGGCGGCGACAAAGGTGCCGGCCCCCTGGCGGCGGGTCAGAAGGCCCTCGCTGACCAGGCCATCCAGTGCCTTGCGCACTGTGATGCGCGAGATGCTGAACTCCTCGGCCATGTCCCGCTCTGCGGGCAGGGCGTCATCCGGGGCCAGGATCTTTTTGTGAATCGCATCCCGCAGGGCGCGCTGCAGCTGCTTGTAGAGCGGCGCGTGCTCGGCACCACCGGCATCGAGTCGGCCGATCCGTTCCGAAAACATTGTCAAATCAGCCTCCCTGAGCAAATCGCTGCCGTTGCCTGGCGATGTCGATAGCATATGACCATTTTCATACCAATAAGAACGTGGTCTGCAATTGGTTTCTTTTTGGACTTGTCATTCGATAGAAATCCGTCACAGTCTGGCTCCAAGGCCCGAGAAGTACCGCAATCTGCGGATGTCCGCAGATAATTGGTACCAAATTGGGCTTGGAGTTCGGCTCCGGGCCTAGGGCCGGCGAAAAGGGGAGAAGCCGAGTTATGAGAAGCGTTCACAAAATGATCCTGACCGCGTCCGCCAGTGCCCTGGCGGTGATGGTCGCAATGCCTGCCTTCGCGCAGCAAGCCGATACGGTCGACGAAGTTGTCGTCACCGGCATTCGGGCTTCGCTGCAAAAGGCCATCCAGCAGAAGCGTAACTCCGATCTGGTGTCGGAAGTCGTTACCGCCGAGGACATCGGCAAGTTCCCGGACAAGAACGTCGCTGACTCGCTGTCGCGCGTTTCGGGCGTCAATGTCGTCACCGGCTCGGCCGCGGCGGGTGGCTTCGGCGAGAACGAGCGCGTCAGCGTTCGCGGCACCGATCCGAACCTCAACCTGACCCTGCTCAACGGCCACAACATGGCCACCGGCGACTGGTTCGTTCTCGATCAGACCAGCGGCGGCCGCAGCTTCAACTATTCCATGCTGCCTTCGGAAGTCGTTGGCCGCATCGACATCATCAAGAGCTCGGCGGCGAACATCCCTGAGGGTGGCGTCGGTGGCACGGTTGACGTGCACACCCGCATGCCGCTGGACCTGCCCAGCCTGACCGCCAATGCCTCGGTCCAGGGCCTCTATGCGACCCGCGCTGAAAAGTGGACGCCCCAGGTATCGGGCATGGTCAGCTGGAAGAATGAAGCCGGCACCTTTGGTACCCTGGTCGGTGCCTTCTATCAGGAGCGCGAGTTCCGCCGCGATGGCCAGGAAATCCTCGGCTACACCGAGTATCAGAACTTCGCCGGCACGGGTCAGACCGTCCTGGCCCCGAACCTGATCGGCAACGCCTTCTTCCAGCAGACCCGCAAGCGCAAGGGTGCCAACTTCGTCACCCAGTGGGAGCCGAACGAGAAGCTGGAGCTGTCGGTTTCGGGCCTCTACACCAAGATGGACGCCGACAATACCAACGTGAACCGCATGGCCTGGGTCAGCAATCTGATCTCGGCCAATACGGGTCCGGCTGGTTCGGCCGGCAACGCCCTGACCTCCTACAAGATCAGCAACGGCATCCTGTCGGCAGCGACCTGGGCGGCGACCTCGCCGAACGGGACCAAGAGCCGCGGCATGGTGCAGGATGACATCTTCCGTACCGCCCACTCGACCTCGTGGGACCTGAACCTCGACGGCGTCTATCACGCCAGCGACAATCTGAAGATCAGCGGCAATATCGGCTACACCAAGGGTGAAGGCGCCACGGACGACACCGAGGCGTGGGAAACCTACTGGGAAACCGGCATGAGCTACGAGCTCGGCGCGCCGGTGACCAAGGTCAGCTATCCCGGCCTGCCGGCCGTCGGTTCGGCTGCCTATCTGAACAACTTCTACAGCTGGTCCTGGGGCGGCAAGGTCGAGAGCCCCGACGAGGAGTTCTACGCCAAGGGTGATGTCGAATACACGGTCGACAATGGGGTCCTGAAGGCCCTGCTGTTCGGTGGCCGCTACACCGACCACACCCGCGAAGTGAACTACACGGCCTATGCCTGGTCCGGTAACGGCGTCTACAGCGGCACGTCCGGTGTGGATCTGGGTACGGTGGTCGGTGCCTCGACGCCGTCCAACTATGGCGAAGACATCGGTCTCTCGGGTCAGGGCTATGTCCTGGCCGACCGCGGCAAGGTCCTGGCGGCCCTCAAGGGCAATGGCGGGCGTCAGTTCGCCTATTATCCGCCGCTCAGCTTCGCGGTGCAGGAAAAGACCCAGGCCGTCTACGCCATGGCCAAGCTCGGCAGCGATCGCTGGCGCGGTAATGTCGGCGTCCGCGCCGTCCATACCGAACAGGACACCACCCAGTATTCCGGTTCGGTCACGCCCGCGACCATCACCAACGTGTTCGGCTCGTTCGGTGCTCGCAAGGTCAATCGCGACTACTGGGACATCCTGCCCAGCGCGACCCTGGTCGTGAATGCCGATGATGATGTTGTCGTCCGTCTGTCGGCCGCCAAGGTGATGTCGCGTCCGGGCTATGCCCAGCTCGCCGGTGCCTTCAGCCTGAACGACACGGCTGTCACCGGCAGCGCCGGCGGCAACCCGGAGCTGGATCCCTTCCGCGCCTGGCAGTTCAACGCCGCCGCTGAATGGTACTATGCGCCGGAGGCCCTACTGTCGGTCGGCGTCTTCCTGCTGGACATCGACAGCTACATCACCAGCCGCACCTACAAGGAGTACCACGTCACCCAGCAGACCCAGCAGCGTCTGGGCACCGGCAAGGGTGATACCTTCACCATGACGGGTCCGATCAACGGGGACGGCGGTACCAACCGCGGCTTCGAAGTGACCCTGCAGCAGCCGATCGGCGGCGGCTTCGGCTTCATCGGCAACTATACCTATTCGGACGCCAAGACCGACCTGGGCAAGCCGATCGATGGGTCCTCGAAGCACACCTACAACCTGACGGGCTATTTCGAGAACGACCTGCTCAGCGCGCGGCTGGCCTACAGCTACCGCTCGAAGTTCAAGTCGGGCACCGATCGTGGCACCGACATGTTCCAGGACAACTTTGCGACCCTGGATGGTTCGGTCAGCGTCAACCTGAACAAGACCGTCGCCCTGACGTTCGACGCTCAGAACCTGACCAACGAGAAGCTGAAGTACTTCGTCGGCACGCCAGACGTGCCGCGGGCGATCTATGACAACGGCCGTACCTTCTACGCCGGCGTCCGCTTCAAGTTCTAAGGCCCAAAGGGACTTCCGGATTCCCTCTGGTCCGGAAGTCCCGTTCTTCTACCTCGCAGCGATTGCATCGGCGGCAGCATGGTTCAGGATCTCCTGATGCCCCGCCAGTCTCGCGTCTCTGCTGATTTTATCCTCCTGACCTGCAAGCATGGAGCTTGGGCGGAGCGCGCAGTCGCTCCGCCCGCCTTTTTGCCGCGCCTGTATCCGTGAGAGCCCGCCCATGACCCTCGCTCGATCCGCCGCCGTCGCCCTGGTCTCCGCCATCGCGCTTGTCGCCGCCGTACCCGCTCTGGCCGGCCCTGTGGCCCTGACGCCCATGCCGGCCAAGCTGGCGACCGCCGAGGGCAGCTTTGCGCTCACCGCCAAGACCCGGATCTTTGTCGCCAAAGGCGACGTCGAGGCGCTCGGTGTCGCCGTTCAATTGTCCGATCTCCTGGGCCGGGCCCGGGGGCTGACCCCTGCCATCGTCGAGGGACCTCCGCCCGCCGGTGAAGCCGGCATCGTCCTGGCTCGGGGCGGCCCCGCAGGCGAAGCCTATGCCCTGCAGGCCGGTCCGACCGGGGTGACCATCACCGCCGCCAAGCGCGCGGGCCTGTTCTACGGTGCCATGACCCTCTGGCAGCTGGCCACCCAGGAAGCGGGCCGTGGCCCTGCCGATCTGCCGGGTGTCAGCATCGAGGATGCGCCACGTTTCGGCTGGCGCGGCCTGATGGTCGACAGCGCCCGCCACTTCCAGTCGATCGAGACCCTGGAGGGCATCATCGACGCCATGGCGGCCCACAAGCTCAATACCTTCCACTGGCATCTGACAGATGATCAGGGCTGGCGCCTGGAGATCAAGAAGTACCCTAAACTGACCGAGGTCGGTGCCTGGCGGACCCCGGCTGGCGCTGCCGGCCGCGATCCCGCTACCGGCAAGGCCATCCGCTATGGCGGCTTCTACACCCAGGACGAGGTGCGGGACCTCGTAGCCTATGCCGCCGCCCGCAACGTGACCATCGTCCCCGAGATCGAGATGCCGGGCCACGCCCTGGCCCCGATCGTCGCCTATCCGAAACTGGGGGTGAATCCCAACCCGCCGGCCATCGATCGCAACAACTGGGGCATCTTTCCCTGGCTCTACAATCTGGATGACGACACCTTCGCCTTCCTGAACGACGTGCTCGACGAGGTCATGGAGCTGTTCCCCAGCGACTATATCCATGTCGGCGGCGACGAGGCCGTGAAGACCCAGTGGAAGGCCAGCCCGAAGATCCAGGCCCAGATGAAGGCCCTGGGTCTGGCCGATGAACACGCCGCCCAGAGCTATTTCATCCAGCGGGTCGGCAAGCACCTCTCGGCGCGCGGTCGTCGCCTGATCGGCTGGGACGAAATCCTCGAGGGCGGCCTGGCTCCCAATGCGACCGTGATGTCCTGGCGCGGCCTGGACGGCGCGATCGCTGCCGCCAAACAGGGTCACGACACGGTGCTGTCGCCCTGGCCGCTGATGTACCTCGATAACCGCCAGAGCCCGTCGCCGGACGAACCGCCGGGCCGGGGCCGGGTCGTCAGCCTCAAGGATGTCTACGACTTCGATCCGGCCCCCAAGGCCATGACCGAGGACGAGCGCAAGCATGTGATCGGACTGCAGGCCAACGCCTGGACCGAGCACATGCGCACCGACGAGCGGCTTGAGCGCATGATCTTCCCGCGGCTGGTGGCCGTCGCCGAGCGCGGCTGGTCGCCCCAGACCGTGACGGACTGGGCGGATTTCAATCGCCGCATGCCGGCCGAGTTCGCCCGGCTGGACACGCTGGGCGTCGCCTATGACGCCGTGCCGTTCGAGCCCCAGGCGACCGTCTCGCCGGGCGAAGACGGCAAGGTCGAGGTCGCCCTGGCGTCCAGTCTGGCGATCGGCGAGATTCGCTATGCCGTCGGCGGGGCCGAGCCGACGATGGCTTCCAGCCTTTATGACAAGCCCCTGGCCCTCGCGGCTACGGACAAGCTCAGGGCCCGGACCTTCGTTGACGGCCGTCCCTTGGGGCGCATTCGCGACCTGAGCGCCAGCCCGGACACCCTGCTGACCCGCACGGGACACCAGCTGAAGGCCTGCAGCGACAAGCTGACCCTGCTGCTGGAAGACGATGCACCGGTTCAGGGCGACCGGGCCGTCTTCCATATCGACATCATGAACCCCTGCTGGATCTGGGAAGGGGCGGACCTGTCGCGCGGTGCCACCCTGACGGCGCGCATCGGCCAGGTGCCGTTCAACTTCCAGATCGGCGAGGAAAAGAGCAAGATCCCGCTGCGCAAGCCGTCGACGGCCGAGGGTGAACTGGAAGTCCTGCTGGGCTGCGAGGGCGAGCGCATCGCCGCGATCCCGCTCGGCAAGGCCGCCAGGGAACCAGCCCTGTCGACCGTGTCCGGCAAGATTCCGGCCCGACCGGGTCGCCACGACCTTTGCCTGATGTTCACGGCCCGGAGCGTCGATCCGACCTTTGCGATCGATCGGGTCACGCTCAAGCCCAACTAGACTGTCGAGAGAGTACAAGTTTCGTGTCCAACCTCGTTCTCTCAGCGCCGCTTAAGGGCTGGATCGCGCCGCTCGACGAGACGCCCGATGCGGTGTTCGCCGAGCGCATGCTGGGCGACGGCCTAGCGATCGATCCCACCGGTTCGAGCCTGCACGCGCCCTGTGACGGCGTGGTGCTGACCGTGCACCGGGCCCGCCATGCCGTGACCCTGCGCGCCGCCAATGGCGCGGAGATCCTGATGCATCTCGGTCTGGAGACCGTCGCACTGGAGGGGGCGGGATTCGAGGTTCAGGTGCGTGAGGGCCAGAGCGTCAAGGCCGGAGACCCCCTGATCGCCTTCGATCTCGACTTCCTGGCCCAGAACGTCCGTAGTCTGATGACCCCGATCGTCATCACCAATCCTGACGCATTCCAGATCGTTCATCGCGAGCAGGATCACGCCATTGAGATCGGCGACACCCTGATGGAGCTGCGCGCCATTGCCGCTCCCCTTGCGGTCGCGAGCACGGCCAACGCCACGATCGAACGCTCGCTGCGGGTGCCCCTGGTCCATGGCATACACGCCCGACCCGCCGCCCGGATTGCCGAGACGGCCCGTCGCTTTGAGGCCGAAACCGCCCTGATCGCCGGCGGTCGGCGCGGCAGCGCCCGCAGCCCGGTCGGCCTGTTGTCGCTGGCCATTCGTCACGGTGATGAGATCTCCGTGGTCGCCAGCGGTGTAGACGCCGAGGCCGCCCTGGCTGCCCTCGCCGACTTGATCGAGAGCGGGATGGGCGAAGGCGGACCCGTACCCCTGGCGGATGCACCGACCGTGCGGGCATCGCCTGCGCCGGTTGCGGAGGTTCAAGCTGAAACCTGGCCGACCGATGGCGTGTTCAAGGGCGTCCTCGCCGCGCCGGGTCTGGCGATCGGCAAGGCCGTGCGCCTGTCTGCCGCCGAGATCAGCGTGCGCGAGGCGGGGGATGGGGTCGCGATCGAACAGACCGCCCTGACCGAGGCCCTCGGCACGGTGCGCAGCCGCCTGGAGACGGCCGCGACCAAGGGCGACAAGGCGCGCAAGGCGATCCTGGTTGCCCATCTGGCTTTCCTCGAGGATCCGGAACTCGCGGCCGGAGCGCGCGGCCTGATCGACCAGGGCAAGAGCGCCGGCTTTGCCTGGCGCAAGGCCGTCGGAGGCTATGTCGAGGCGCTGCGCGGCCTCGGCGATCGCCGGCTGGCCGAACGGGTCGACGACCTCATCGATCTCGAGCGCCAGGTCCTGCGGGCCCTGACCGGGGAAGAAGAAGGCACGGCGAACCTGACCGCCGGCTCGATCCTGCTGGCCGATGAGCTGCTGCCCTCGCAACTGATGGGCGTCGATCCCGACCTGATCGCCGGCTTCTGCACGGCCCGGGGCGGGCCCACCTCGCATGTGGCCATCTTGGCGGCGGCCATGGGCATCCCGGCGCTCGTCGCGGTCGGCGGCGCGGTGATGACGGTGGCCGACGGTACCGCCCTGATCCTGGATGCCGACAGCGGCCAGTTGCGTGTCGCCCCCGATGCGCCTGCGCTCGAGGCGGCCCAGACCCGGCTGGCCCAGCGCCAGGAACGCAAGGCGCGCGCCAAGGCCTCGGCCCACCAGATCTGTGTCACCCGCGACGGTCAGCGCATCGAGGTCTACGGCAATGTCGGCTCCCTGAATGACGCCCTGGCCGCCACGGCCAATGGGGCCGAAGGCAGCGGCCTGTTGCGGACAGAGTTTCTGTTCCTCGAGCGCGACACGCCGCCCGACGAGGACGAACAGGCCCGCCAGTACCAGGCCATCGCCTCGGCCCTCGACGGCAAACCGCTGATCATCCGCACGCTCGATGTCGGCGGCGACAAGGCCGCGCCCTATCTGCCGATCCCGGCCGAGGAAAATCCGGCCCTGGGCCTGCGCGGTGTCCGGGTCAGCCTCTGGCGGCCGCATCTGCTGAAGACCCAGATCCGCGCCATTCTGCGGGTTCGCCCGGCCGGTCAGTGCAAGATCATGGTCCCGATGATCGCCAGCCTCGACGAGCTGCGTGCGGTTCGGGCTGTGCTCGACGAGGCCAAGCGGGAGCTGGGGATCACGGACAGGGTCGAACTGGGCGTGATGATCGAGACACCGGCTGCGGCCGTGACCGCCGATCTGATCGCAGCCGAGGCCGACTTCCTGTCGATCGGCACCAATGATCTGACCCAGTACGTCCTGGCCATGGACCGGGGCAATCCCGAGCTGGCCGCCCGCATCGACGCCCTGCATCCGGCGGTCCTGCGGATGATTGCCCAGACCTGCGCCGGCGCGGCCCGCAATCATCGCTGGGTCGGGGTCTGTGGCGGGGCGGCGTCTGACCTGCCTGCTGTCCCGATCCTGCTGGGTCTGGGCGTTACCGAGCTCTCGGCCACGGCCGCCGCTGTGCCGGAGGTCAAGGCCCTGGTGCGCAGCCTCGACCTTGAGGCCTGCCGGGCCCTGGCCGCCCAGGTGCTTGACCTGACCTCGCCAGAGGCGGTCCGGGACGTCGCCAATCGCTTTCTGGCCGGAGTCTAAGCGATGAAATCGCCGCTCGAAGTCCTCCAGCCCCTGGGCCGGGCCCTGATGCTTCCCATCGCGGTGCTGCCGGTGGCGGCCCTGCTCCTTCGCATCGGCCAGCCCGACCTGCTGGGGGCACCGGAACTGGCCGCCATGACCGGCGGTCTGTCCCTGGCCATCGCCAATGTGTTCGGCGCGGCCGGCGGAGCGATCTTCTCCAGCCTCGGGCTGATCTTTGCCATCGGCGTCGCTGTGGGCCTGGCGCGCGAGAACCATGGTGCCGCAGGCCTGGCCGGTGTCGTCTGTTACGTCATCGCCACCAAGGGGATCGACGCCCTGATCGTCGTGCCGCCGGCCGTCGCCGCTGCGGTCGTCGAGAGTGCCCGCGATCTCACCATCGCAGCCTGGAAAGCCAAGGAGATCGGCAAGCTGTCGATCCCGGTCGGTATTCTGTCCGGGGTGATCAGCGGCGGGCTCTATAATCGCTATTCCAATATCAAGCTGCCGGAATATCTGGCCTTTTTCGGCGGCCGGCGGTTTGTGCCGATCGTCGCAGGTCTGGCCGGCGTGGGCTTGGCCCTGCTGTTCGGCTTCTGCTGGAGCTATCTCGAAGCCGGGGTCGACGGCCTCAGCGGTCTGGTCATCGCCTCGGGCGATGTCGGACTGTTCGTCTATGGCCTGCTGAATCGCCTGCTGATCGTCACTGGCCTGCACCACATCCTCAACAATGTGGTCTGGTTCATCCTCGGCGATTTCAATGGCGCGACCGGAGACCTCAACCGCTTTGCCGCCGGCGATCCCACCGCCGGGGCCTTCATGAGCGGGTTCTTCCCGGTGATGATGTTCGGCTTGCCTGCCGCCTGCCTGGCCATGTTCCATACGGCCCGGCCGGAGCGCCGCAAGGCGGTCAGCGGCATGCTGGGCTCGCTGGCCCTGACCTCATTCCTGACCGGCGTGACCGAGCCGATCGAGTTCTCGTTCATGTTCCTGGCCCCGGTGCTCTACGCCGTTCACGCGGTGCTGACGGGCCTGTCCATGGTGATCATGAACCTGCTGGACGTGAAGCTGGGCTTCGGGTTCTCGGCGGGTCTGTTCGACTATGTCCTGAACTTCAACAAGGCGACGCGGCCCCTGCTGCTGATCCCGGTCGGCCTCGTCTATGGTGCGATCTATTACGGCGTTTTCCGCTTCGTGATCGTGCGCTTCGACCTCAAGACCCCGGGGCGCGAGCCGGATGATGCCCTTGCCGTGCCTGTCGCCGCCTCAGCCGGCGGACGGGGCGAGGACTTCCTGATCGCCCTGGGCGGCGCGGCCAACCTCGTTTCGGTCGACGCCTGCACGACCCGGCTGCGGCTGGTGGTGACCGGGGCGGGCGTCGTGGACGAACCTCGGCTCAAGGCCCTGGGGTCCCGCGGGATCGTGCGGCCTTCGGACCGGGCCCTGCAGGTCGTGCTCGGGCCGATCGCCGACCAGGTGGCCAGCGAGATCCGGGCGGCCATGGGCAGCGCATCGGTCAGCGCCCCAGCGTCCGCGGCCACAGCGCCTGCACCGGCCCTGGGGACCCCTGCACCGGCGGGCGACCGCGCCCTGGCCGAGGGGCTCGCCAGCGCCCTGGGCGGGGTGCGCAATATCGAGGAACTGGGCAGCTGTACCAGCCGCCTGCGCCTGGTGCTGCGCGACCCCCAGGCCGTCGATGAGGCCGCCCTGAGGCAGCTCGGCGTGCGGGGCGTGGCCCGGATCGGTGAACGGACCGTCCACGTGGTGCTGGGGCCCCAAGCCGACGCGATGGCCGAAGCCATTCGCCAGTTGCCCGCGTGATCCTCAGCCGCCGGACTGCGCTGGTCGGTGCCGGGGCTGCGGCCCTGACGCCGTCCCTGGGCCGGGCCGCTGAGCCGACCGCCTGGCTGAACCGTCCAAAGGTCTGGACCGCCACAGGTTCGGGTCTGAGCCTGAGGGCCGAAAGCGGATCGGACTTCTGGCGCAAGACCCTGTCCGAAGGGCGTAACCTCGACAGTGGCCATTTCTACTTCCGCGAGATTGTCGGCGATTTCATCAGCACCGTGACGGTTGAAGCCGACTATGGCGCTGACGCCGATCAGACGGGCCTGATGGTCCGCGTCGATGCCGAGACCTGGATGAAGAGCGGGATCGAGTGGCTGTCGGGCCAGCCCCATGCCGCGAGCGTCTTCACCCGCGACTGGTCCGACGGCTCCGTGACCCGACTGGAGGGCTGGACGGGACCGGTCACGCTGCGTGTCACCCGCCGCGGACCGATCCTGACCTGTGGCTATGGCCGCACCGGCCAGGCCCTGTTCGACGCGCGACTGGGCTACCTGCCCATGGGCAGGAGCGTTCAACTGGGCCTGACCGCCTGCGCGCCGTTTGGCCCGGGTTTCGAGGCGCGGTTCTCGGACTGGGCGGTCAGCAGCGCCTAGTCCGTATAACCGAGCTCGGCGATCACCTTGGCCAGGGCCCTGGCCTGCGGTTCGAGCGCCTGGTGGTAGAGCCGCCAGCGTCCGATGGAGCGGTCATTGAGGGGCTCGCTGACCTGGGCGTAGCTCGGCGTCGGGGCATAGCGGCGGTTTTCGTGAAAGCGCAGGCAGGCCGGTTCGAAGGCCAGATCCAGATGGGCCAGCAGTCTCCGGGTCCAGGTCTCCTGATCGGCCACCAGGTCCTCATAGCGGAGGGTCAGGGCCGTTTCGCCCAGGGTACGGGCATAGCGTCCGGTCAGCGCGTGGACGGCCTGCATGTGGTGGGCGATGTCCGTGATCCGATAACCGCAAGAGTCGCCATGGGTCAGGTTGTGCGACAGCATCGACACCGCCGTGTCCAGGGGATGGCGGACCATGCGGACCTGTCTGGCCTCCGGGAAGGCGGCGCGGATCACCGGCGTCCAGACCTCGCTGAGCGGCATCTTGTCGGTGAACAGCGGCTTGCCGGGGCCTCTCAGGCCGAAGGCCGCCGCCCGCTCCAGATAGAGGTCCCGCAGGGCTTCGGCGACGCCGGGCGTCCAGAGCGCTTGCAGGCCGCCAAACCGGCTTTCCAGGGCCGTGACCATCTCGTTGACGAAGGGCAGTTCGCCGCCTGCGGCTATGGCCGAGTGGCTGGTCAGCACCTGCTCGACCATCGTCGTGCCCGAGCGCGGGAAGCCGAAGACGAAGACCGGCTGCGCGCCTTCGCGGCGGGCCGCCAGGGGCGGTGGACCCAGGGTCTCGACCAGCCGGCCCAGGGTCTCGAATTCCCGCGCCACGGCCGCACCGTCATAGGTCAGGCCGTCCCGCGCCGCCAGGCGCGCCTTGCCCTCGACGAAGTCGGCAAAGGCTTCGGCGGGGCGTCCCAGCCTTTCCTTCAGCCGGCCGCTTTCGAGCAGGGCGTCGCCGCCCTTGCGACCAGGTACGGTCTCGATCACGGCCAGGGCTTCGGCATGGCGCTGCTCGCGACCCAGCTGAACCGCGCGTCTCAGGGTGACGTCGAACCCGGCCGCCGCAGCCCGATCCAGCAGGGTGCGGCTGGCGGCCAGATCGCCGAGGGCCTCGCGCAGCCGCGACCAGTGGGCCAGAGTCAGGCCATCGCCGGGGGCCAGACGGTCAGCCCGGGCCAGCAGGGGCTCGG
Source organism: Caulobacter henricii (assembly GCF_001414055.1). Lineage (GTDB taxonomy): Bacteria > Pseudomonadota > Alphaproteobacteria > Caulobacterales > Caulobacteraceae > Caulobacter > Caulobacter henricii. Next base: position 464,184 of record NZ_CP013002.1, read on the forward strand.
CCGCTTCCAGCCGGCCCTGTTCGATCAGGTTGGCGGCCAGGGCGACCTGAGTGGGAGGGTGATCGCCGACCAGATCCAGGGCCTGTTTGAACGCGGCCTCGCCGCCGGGCAGATCGCGCCGTTCCGTCAGCAGGGTTCCGAGCAGGGCGCAGGCCTGGGGATTGGCGGGATTGCGGGCCAGGGCGTCGCGGACGACCGCCTCGGCCTCGGCCTTGCGACCCAGGCCCGCCAGCAGGATCGCCAGATCGTCCCGCGGCCAGTCCAGGTCGGGGGCCAGGATGAGGATGCGCTCCAGCAGCCGCTTTGCCTCCAGAACCTCGCCACGTTGCTGGCAGACCAGGACCAGGATCTCGAGAGCGTCGACATCATCGCCGTCTGCCGCCAGCCGCTTCCGCGCCGCCGCCAGGGCCGCCTCGACCTGCCCGCGATTGAGCTGGTCGCGCGCCTGGGCGATCAGCGGATGAGGAGGCGCATCGGCCGGCATGCGGTCAGATGGACTTTTGAAAGACGTGAAGGGAGCCCTGAACCGGCGCTGTGCCCTCATGGCGCAGGGCGAGGGACTCCTGGTCCAGCAGGGTCCAGCCCGCACCGGCCGCCTGCGCGACATAGGCATCGGCGTGGGCGAAGCGGCCGGAGCTCAGCAGGGTCCAGGTTCCCGTGCCCGACTCCGTGCTGAGGGTGAAGAGGCCGCCCGGGCGCAAGGCCCCAGCCGCCGCCCTGAAGAGGTCGGACAGATCGCCGAAATAGATCACCATGTCGGCGGCGAAGATCAGATCGAAAGCGCCCGGATGGTCTGTCAGAAACGCGATCGCCTCGCCCTGGACCAGGGCGTCATAGCCGCCCCGGGCCCGGGCGTGGTCCAGCATGGCACCGGACAGGTCCACGCCGGTCAGGTGGCCCCCGAACTGGGCCAGGGCCGGGGCGGAGAGCCCGGTCCCGCACCCGAGGTCGAGGATCGCGCCGAACGACCCGACATGGCGGGCGACGAGCTCGGCCATCCGTTCGGGCGCGCGATAGTTCAGCAGGTTGACCAGCTGATGGTCAAACTTGTCGGCGAAACTGTCGAAATGAGCCTCGACATAGGCGGGCGGGGCCCGATCGACCGCCGCCCCGCTGACCGCCTGCAGCAGATAGGCCTGGATCTGGTCATCCGGCTGCCGGGCCAGCCGCCAGGCGCCCAGGGCAGCCGCGGCCTCGGCGTGGCCGAACACCCCCAGGATCGCGAAGGCCTCCCTGGCAATGACCTCGATGTCCTCGGCCCCTTCGCCGGCCAGGGCAGCATAGCGTTCCAGGGCTGCCTCGACGGAGCCTTCGATCATGGTCGCGAAAGTGCGGGCCCGGGCATGGGTCAGGCGGGCATTGGTCGCCAGGGGTTCAAGGGCCGCAGCCCGTTCGAAGGCCTCTGCGCAGCCGGCGAAGTCGCCGGTCATGTAAAGACCCTGGGCCAGGCAGGCCTGCCAGAGAGCCGGTGCGTCTGGCGTCGCCGCCGCCGCCCGCAAAGGTGCGACAGCCTCGGCAAAGTCTCGCGTCGCCATATAGGACAGACCCAGGCCCAGATGCGCCTCGCCCAGAGCCGGGTCGAGCGCCAGGGCCCTGGTAAAGGCCGTGCGGGCCTCGGTGTGGCGGCCGTCATTGCTGGCCTCGACAGCCTGCTGCAACCAGTCCTCGGCGCTGAAGTCGTCGGTCAAGAATACCTCTGCAGGAAGATTGCCTTCAACGATTGTCAGGCGGCTGCGGTCGCGCACACTGCGAGTTTAGAGCTTCCCCTATCCAATGGGAATCGTGGATATCGTCTGGCTGGGCGCGTCGAGCCCGGAGCGGCTCAAGGCTGAATCCGCCCTGGCCTGTCAGCATTTCAAGTAAGGCCTGCCTGACCAAGGCGGGCTGACGGCTACGAACGGGACACCATGAACGACACGCCTGCTATCGACCCGTCGGACGCCGCCGCCAACCATGGTGAGGCCGTTCGACTGCACAGGCTGGGCCAGATCAATGCCGCCGTGCCCTATTACAAGGCTGTTCTGGCCCTGATGCCGCATGAGCCGGACAGTCTGCATAATCTTGGCCTGATTGCGCAGGCTCGCGGCGACCTTTCGAGCGCAATGCGCCTCTGGTCATTCTGCATCGCCCACAATCCGGGCCGGGCCAACACCCATAATGCCATGGGTGGTCTGCTGGCCCGGGTGGGCCGTCTCGACCAGGCCCTGGCGGCCCATGATCAGGCGCTCGCGATTGCACCGGACGATATCGATGGCCTCATTTCGAGGGGCAATCTGCTGGTCCGGCTCGGCCGCAATGATGAAGCCCTGGTCGCCTATGACCGGATCATCGAGATCCGGCCTGAGCTGCCGGCGCCCCACGCCAATCGTGCCGGTCTCCTGGCTGTCCTGAAACGGCCCCGGGAGGCCATCGAAAGCTGCCGCAATGTGCTGAGGCTGGAACCGACCAGCGCCGTGGCGGAGAGCCTGAAGTATCGCGAACAGATCAAGATCTGCGACTGGTCCGATCATGCCGAAACCATGGCCGCCTTTGAGCAGCGCATCCTGACTTTCAGTGACGATCCCCATGCGGTCCTGGCCCGCTGCGATGATCCCCTGGCGCAAAGGCTGTGCTCTGAGACCTATCTCGGAAAACGCTTTCCGGTGCCGGTCCAGCCTCTGTGGACCGGTGAGGTCTATCGCCATGACAAGATCCGAATCGCCTATGTATCATCGGATTTCCGCGACCATCCCGTCGCCCATCTGGTCGCCGGGCTGTTCGAACGGCACGACCGCGACCGTTTCGACATTACGGCCTATGCCCTGTCCCCCAGCATTGGTGACGTGCATCGTCTGCGCATCGAGGCCGCCTTCCCGGAATTCCATGATGTCTCCGGTGCCAGCGACCTGGAGATCGCCCAGCGGATCCGGGCGGCCGAGACGGACATCCTGATCGATCTCAACGGTCTGACCGGCCACCTGCGGCCGTCGATCTTTGCGGCCCGACCGGCTCCGATCCAGATCAACTATCTCGGCTATCCGGGGACCGTCGGCCACGGCCTGGTCGACTATATTCTGGCCGACCCAATCGTTGCGCCGCGCGGGCGCGAAGAGGCCTATTGCGAGCAGATCATCCGTCTGCCGCACGCCTACCAGATCAATGACGATCGGAAGGTTATCGCGGCAGAGACGGTCTCGCGACACCAGGAGGGCCTGCCGGAAACTGGCTTCGTGTTCGCCAGCTTCAACGCCCACTACAAGATCAGCCCTCCTGTGTTCGACGTCTGGATGCGGCTGCTCCAGGCCGTTCCAGGCAGCGTGCTCTGGCTTATCGGTGGGCGTGAGGATGCGGTCCTCAATCTGCGCGCGGAAGCCGAGGCTCGTGGGGTGCCTTCGGACCGGCTTGTCTTCTCGTCGAGGGTTGATCTTCAGGACCACCTCGCCCGCCATAGGCTGGCAGATCTCTTTCTCGACACCTTGCCCTACACCGCCCACACCACGGCCAGTGACGCGCTCTGGGCAGGGCTGCCGCTGGTCACCTGCATCGGTGAAGGCTTTGCCGCCCGCGTCGCCGCCAGCCTTCTGACGGCCGTCGGCCTGCCTGAACTGATCACCGACAGTCTGGAAGCCTATGAGGCCCTGGCCCTGGCCCTGGCCCGCGATCCGGATCGGCTACAAGCGCTTCGCCAGCGGCTCATCGACCAGGTTCCGACCACGCCGCTGTTCAACACCGACCTGTCGCGACGTCACATCGAGGCTGCCTATGTCGGGGCCTGGGAGATCTATCAGCGCGGCGAGCAGCCAAAGGCCTTCGACGTCGCGCCCTAGAGCCTCGCAAGCCTGACCCTGGGCCCGATCTGATCGGTCGGGTCCAGCGAAGGCGGCTATTTTTTCAAAGGCAAGTGGCGGAGAGGGTGGGATTCGAACCCACGGTGCCCTTCCAGGCACGCCGCATTTCGAGTGCGGTACATTCGACCACTCTGCCACCTCTCCATGGGTGCCTTTTCGAGGGTTTTTATACCGCCCGAGGTCGAGGGCGCGATACCTAGCGGGGTCGTGACGGTTACGCAAGTCCCTGTTGGCGGCTTTCTGACGCCGTCAGGCGCGCGGATGCAAAACCATCTGGGTGCAGCGGAAAAGCGCGATGGTCTTGCCGGTCGCTTCGGCCGTGACGACGGCGTCCCAAACCTGGGTGGTGCGGCCGCCGTGCAGAAGACTGGCCTCACAGAGAACCCCGCCCTCGAGGACTGTGCCGAGGAAATTGCTCTTCAGTTCGATCGTGGTGAAGCCTGTGGCTCCCTGCGGCAAAGAGACCACGCAGCCATAGCCGCAGGCGCTGTCGGCCAGGGCGATGACGCTGGCGGCGTGCAGGAAGCCGTTGGGGGCCATGTGGTGTCGGGCGACAGTGAAGCGACCCTTCACATAGCCCGCCCGCGCCTCGAGCCATTCCAGGCCCAGAAGGTCCGGCAGGTGGCCGGACTGGCGCTCGGTCAGTGCGGTGCTGAAATCTTCGGACATGGCGCGCTTCCCGGGGACTGGAAGATCCAGCCTAGGGGCGCAGCGTGGACTGTGGCAAGTCCGTTTTCAAAAAGAACTTATATCGGTCGGCGGGAAGCGCAGCCCGCCTTCGCCTTCCGGCGGCAGCTTGCCCGAGCGGATGGCGACCCGCAGCGCCTGGGCGGGATAGGGCAGGGGGGGCAGGACGGCATCGGCAGCCTGGCGGGCGGCTACGAAGGTCGGCAGGTCGACGCCATCGCGTAGCTGCACGTTTTCAGCGCGTTGCTGGGCGACGGTGGTGGTGCCGGCACCTTCCCTGGATTGCCAGCCAGCCAGCAGCTGGGTGTCGTCGGGCAGGGACAGGAACTTGCGGGCATCGGCGAACAGGGCCTGGAGATCGGCACCCGGCAGGTCGGCGCGGCCCGTCCCGAGCTCGGGTGCCAGCACCACGTCGCCGGTGAACAGGATGTCGCCGATCTGATAGGCCACAGCCCCGGGCAGGCGGCCGGAGACGGCGTGGGCGGTGATCTCGAGCGCACCCATCGGCAGGACTTCGCCGTCCTGGGCCAGCTTGTCGAAATCCCAGCCCTCCAGATCGACGCCGTGTTCCCCCATGGCTGGAGCCAGGCGCTTGAGGCTCTCGATGACGGCCGCCCCGATACAGACCGAGGCCCCCGTCTCGTATTTCAGATGGCCGGCAGCAGACAGGTGGGTGGCATGCAGGCCCGTCTCCAGGATCCAGGTCGGACCCATGTCGCGTTCGCGGATCTGGGCAATGATGGCGTCGATGAAACGGGTGTCGGTGGCCTGGGTCTCGGGATCGAAATCCAGAACAGGGTCAACGATCGCGCACAGCAAAGTGGCCGGGTCGATCACGAGATAGGTCACCGTCCCGGTGGCGGGATGATGGTGAGCGATGATTTCCGGCTGCATGCGAACGCCTGATAGATCCCGATACGCCACCATGACCGCAAGCCGTTAAGCATCAGCGAACGCGACCCATCATCAATGTGATCGGTTTCAGGCGCGAGGGTCTGCCGTCAGGGAGCCGCCTCGCCGGAGCAGGGACTGGCCTGGCCGCGCATCCGGGTCGCCCACAGCGGTTCGACGAATTGATCCCCGGTCCGGAAGGCCGGGGCGCAGCCCTCGGGCGGCCGTTGCCGATCCCCACCGACCGCGAGGGACACGGCGAGGGACTGATTTTGTCCGCCGCGACCCCAGTATCCGGGTTGGCCCAGGCCGACGTGGCGGCCGTTCCAGCCGCCCTGATCGTAACCGCCCAGTCCATAACCACGGTCATCATAGGGATAGAAGACCGCCGTCTTGCCATAGTCGGTCTGGGAATAGGCCAGGCCCAGGGTCGAGGTCTCGCCGATTGGAATCTGGGCGGCAACATAGGCGCTGCGATAGCCGCCCGTGCCCACCGAGACACCGACGCTGCCGTGGATCCGGCGAACCGATCCGTCTGCGGAGTCCGCGAAGGCCTCCTGGCCGTCGCGGTCTGCCCTGGCGGGCGAAGGGGTCAGGAAGGCCGCGATCTGTTCTTCGGTGGTCAGGGCCCGGACCGGAGGCGTCGGCACGGCCGGTGCGGTCTCGGCCTGGGCGGCGGCTCTGGCGTCCAGCCGGTGGGCGGCCGTCGCAACGGCCTGGTCATCGCCGGCCACGGTCTGGGCAAGGCTGGGGCCGGAGACGGCCAGGCCGGTCAGCAGGGCGAAAAGCAAACGGGACGCGGTCATCAGGGCCTTCCGGGCAACGGAGAGGGCACCAGACTGGGCCGTCGCAGCAGCCGAATTAGGGCGCGTTTATATCGCCGCTGCAAGAGACCGATGGCTCAAAGAGCTTTCAGGCCTGCTTCGAGACCGGCCATGTCGGCAGGCAGGGGCGTTTCGAACCGCAGGGTCTCGCCCGTGATCGGGTGGACAAAGCCGAGTACGGCGGCATGCAGGGCCTGACGGGAAAAGCCGAGGCTCTCGATCAGGACCTTTACGGCGGCGGCGGGCTGGCTGGCCCCATAGACCGGGTCGCCCAGGCACGGGGTGCTCCGGCTGGCCAGATGCACACGGATCTGGTGCGTGCGGCCGGTTTCCAGCCGGCAGGCGACCCGCGCCGCCAGGGGCTTGTCCGCCGGTCCGAAGACGTCCTCGACACGATAGTGGGTAATGGCTTCGCGGCCACCGCTCTTCAGGATCGCCATCTTCTTGCGGTCGTGGGGGGAGCGACCCAGTTGGGTCTGGATCGTGGCCCTGTCGGGATGCGGGGCCCCCCGGGTCAGGGCGATGTAGAGCCGGTCGATGTCATGGGTCGAAAACAGCGCCGACAGACCCTGATGGGCGGCGTCGGTCTTGGCCGCGACCATGACACCGGAGGTCTCCTTGTCCAGCCGGTGGACGATGCCCGGACGGGCCACCCCGCCGACGCCTGACAGGCTGCCCCGGCAGTGATGCAGCAGGGCATGGACCAGGGTGCCGGTATAGTTGCCGGGCGCCGGATGGGCGGCCATCCCGGGCGGCTTGTCGACCACGATCAGGTGGGCGTCCTCATAGAGGATGCTCAGCGGGATGTCCTCGGGCGAAGGCTCCGCCGCGATCGGCTCGGGGATCTGCAGCTGATAGAGGCCCGGGCGGGCCTTTTGCGAGCCATCGGTCAGGGCCCGACCGTCCAGGCTGAGCCGGCCATCGGCGATCAGGGCCTGCAGGCGAGCGCGCGACAGGCTCTCGAACCGTGCCGCCAGAATCTTGTCCAGGCGCTCCCCAGCGTCATCCGCCGTCAGAGCAACCTCAAGCCGGGCCTCGGTTTGTGGCACCTGAACCTCGGTCTCGATGTCGTCTGTATCGTCGTCCAGCGGGCTCAAGGGTGTTTCATCGCTCCGTCGCAATCCCGTCGCGCGTCCGACACCGGCGGTGCCTATCCGCCGGGAGCTTAGTTCCAGCTTGTCGTCGAAGGGGATAATCGATGCGCGCGATCCACACCACCTTGCTGATGTCTGCCACCAGTGTTCTGGCGCTCAGCCTCGCCTCCATGGCCGTTGCGGCCGACGTCGATGCCCCGGCTGACGCCGCTCAGGTCGAGCAGGTTGTCGTCACCGCCCAGAAGCGCGAGCAGAAGGCCATGGATGTGCCGGTCTCGCTGACCGCCTATTCGGGCTCGACGCTCGAGATGCTGGGCGTTCAGGAGTTCGAGGAGCTGTCGCTTTTCGTTCCGGGTTTCGAGGTCCAGAACCAGTCGCCCAACAATCCGGGCTTCGTGATGCGCGGCATTACGTCGGACTCGGGCGAGGCCACCAACGAGCCGCGCGTTTCAGTCTATCAGGACGGGGTCTCGATCTCGAAGTCGCGCGGTTCCTATGTCGAGCTATTCGACCTGGAGCGCGTCGAAGTGGCCAAGGGCCCGCAATCGACCCTCTATGGTCGCGGCGCGCTGATCGGCGCGGTCAACATCATCCAGGCCAAGGCGCGGCCCGGCTATGCCGCCTCGGCGCGGTTTGAGGGCGGCAACTTCGGCTACCTGATGGCCGAGGGCATGTTCAACGCGCCGGTCACTGACACCCTGTCGATCCGCATCGCCGGCCGGATCAAGCACCGCGACGGCTATGTGAAGAACCTGCTGGTCGGCGAGGACTTCAACTCGACCCAGACGACCGCGCTGCGCGTGGCCCTGAACTGGCGGCCGACCGAGCGTTTCGACGCCGACCTGCTGGTCAACTACCAGTCCGACAGCCCGTCGGGGACCTCGTTCAAGTCGCTGACCTATCTGCCGACCGACCCGGCCACGGGCGCGGTGCTGGGTGATCTGGGTCGCAATTCGGGCGCGGCCCTGGCCACCGTGGCCGGCTTCGAGAACGACCAGAAGCTGGGCCTCGAGCGCGACGTGTTCAGTGTCACCGGCCTGGCCCGGTACAAGATCAATGATGCGCTTTCTCTGGCCTCGACGACCGCCTTCCGCCGCTTTGCGGGCGAGGAGATCTTTGACGCTGACGGCTTCTCGCTGCCGCTGTTCACCTTCGCCGAGGACGCCCAGGGCAAGTCGGCCAGCCAGGACCTGCGTCTGAACTATGACGCCGGCGGTTCGGTCACCGCCTTCGGCGGGCTCAGCTATTTCTGGGAAGACGGCAGCCAGCGCGTGCCGCTGCTGTTCAACGAAAAGGTCTTTGCCGCCCGCGCCGGCGCGATCCCGGGCTTCGTCAGGCCCAATGTCGCCGGTCTGGCCTTCATCAATGCGATCCCGTCCTTTGGGCCGCTCAAGAGCCAGCACCTGGAAACCTTCACCAACTACGGCAAGACCAAGTCTTATGACGCCTATGGCGATGTGACCTGGAAGGCGACCGACAAGCTCGAGCTGGCGGCCGGCCTGCGCTACACCTATGACGACAAGGAAAGCGGCTACGGCGTCGTCCTGGGCAATGGCGGCTCGGTGCTGGGCGGCAGCACGCCGACCACGCCGCGCGGCCTGTTCGTGCAGCCTACCACCAATGGTCAGGCCCAGTACAAGAGCTTCACCGACAACGGCATCACCTACCGGGTCGTCGGCCGCTATGCGGTTAGCCCTGACGCCAACCTCTATGCCTCGGTCGCCACCGGCCGCCGCCCCAAGGTTCTGTCGGGCGGCGGCCCGGCCGTCCCGGGTGGTCCCGCTCGCTTCACCGCCGTGCCGGCCGAGGAGGTCATTTCCTACGAGATCGGCTCCAAGGTCGCCCTGCTGGATCGCCGCCTGACCCTCGAGGGCGCGGTCTATCGCTATGACTACGAAAACTTCCAGACCTCGATCCGCAACTCGGCGGGGCAGATCGTCACGACCAATGCCGGCGAGGCCTCAGCGACCGGCTTCGAGGGGCAGGCGACCTTCCAGGTGACGGCCAATGCGACGGTGTTCGGCACCTACGCCCATAGCGAAGCGCGCTTCGGCAACGGTCTGTTCAAGGACAACAGCTTCCGCCTGTCGCCCGATGACAGCTTCTCGCTGGGTGCCAATGTGGCGTTCGATGCCCCTATCGGCCGCTTCACCATCACCCCGACCTATACCTGGCAGTCGGAAGTGTTCTTCGACAACAACAACGACCGCGCGGTGCTGCAGACCACGGGCGATGCCATCCAGGACGAGAAGCAGAAGGCCTATGGCCTGATGAACCTGCGCATCGGCTATCAGCCCAGCAAGGACAGCGCCATCAAGATCGAGGCGTTTGCGACCAACCTGCTCGAGCAGGACTATATCAAGGACGCTGGCAATACCGGCGACGCCTTCGGCATCCCCACCTTCATCGCCGGCGAGCCGCGCTTTGTTGGCGTGGCGCTGTCGATCAAGCGCTAGAAACGTCTATCCGCTCTGCCCGGCCCTGGCCGGGCAGAGCGGGATTCCTGATACCTATTTCCCGATCGCCTCTGCCTCATGGCCGGCGATCGAGCCGTCCTTGAACAGGTACTTGCGCAGCTGTTCGTCGGTCTCCGGATCGTCACGGCGCAGCCATTCCAGCAGCATGGCGGCGTGTTCCAGCTCCTCGCGGGCGTTGTGCAGCAGGATCTTTTTCAGCTCGACGTCGTCGCAATCGTCAGCACGCTGACGGTACCAGTCAACCGCCTCGAATTCCTCGATCAGCGAGGTGATGGCGTAGTGGCGGTTGAGGCTCTTGCGGCTAAGTTTTTCGCGGGGGACGTGAAGGCCTTCACTCGGCATGCGTCATCTTCCTGTTGTGCAGTGGCGCTAACGCACGAGACGCCCAAACGGTGCCGTGGACCCAGGAAAGACATCCCATGAAGATCGATCGTCGCAAGGCTCTCGCCTTTCTCGGCCTGGGTGGCACCGCCGGGGCTGGAAGCAGTGTTTCGGCGCAGGCGCTGACCCCTCACAAGGGCGCGGTGGCCTTCGAGCATGGCGTCGCCAGCGGCGATCCCGGCCAGACCCGGGTCATTCTCTGGACCCGCGTCACGCTCAAGGCGCCCTCCGGCGGTGATGTCCTGGTCGAGCTGCAGGTGGCGTCGGACCCGGACTTCAAGACCCTGGTTCAGACCCGCAAGGGTCTGACGGCCCGGCCCGGCGCCGACTGGACGATCAAGGTCGATCTCGATGGCCCGGGCCTGAAGCCGGGCACCGACTACTGGTATCGTTTTGTGGCCCATGGCGTGACCTCGCCGGTCGGCCGCACCCGCACCCTGCCGGCCGGGCCGACCAAGGACGTGGTCCTGGCCGTGGCCTCATGCTCGCTCTATTCGAACGGCTATTTCAACGCCTATGACGCCATTGCCAGACTGCCGCGTGTCGACGCGGTGCTGCACCTGGGCGACTACATCTACGAATATGGCGGCGAGCCCAAGGACTACGGCATGAACTCGCCGGTCGCGGCTCAGCGCATGCCTGATCCCCTGCACGAGATCGTCAGCCTCGACGACTATCGGCGTCGTCACGCGCGCTACAAGTCCGACCCGATGCTGCAGGCCGCTCATGCCCGCGCACCCTGGATCGTGGTCTGGGACGATCACGAGACCGCCAATGACAGCTGGCAGGGCGGGGCCGAGAACCATGACCCCGACAAGGGTGAGGGCGACTGGGCGGCACGCAAGGCTGCGGCCCTGAAGGCCTATTACGAATGGATGCCGATCCGCGAGCCGAGCGCCGGAACCCTGCCGGAGGCCAGCTGGCGCGGGTTCCAGTTCGGCGACGTTGCCACCCTGCTGATGACCGAGACGCGTCTGACCGCGCGGTCCGAGCAACTGAGCTATGCCACCGATCTTCCGATCGTGGACGGCAAGCCCGATGTGGCCGCCTTCTCTGCCAAATGGAAGGATCCGGCCCGCCGCCTGCTGGGCGAGGCCCAGGCCCAATGGCTGGCCGGGCAGGTCAAGGCCTCGGTCAAGGCCGGCAGCGCCTGGCAGGTGCTGGGCAACCAGATCGTCATGGCCCGCGTCGCCGGTCCCAACCTGAAGACCCTGCTGGGTGACAGGTTCGAGCCGGCACTGGCCAAGCTGCCGGCCTCTGTTCGCGAACGTGTGGTGCAGGGCGTGGCCCTGTCGGCCCTGGGCTTGCCCTATAATCTCGACGCCTGGGACGGTTATCCCGCCGATCGCGAGCGCCTCTATGACCTGTTCAAGAGCGCCGGGGCCCATCCGATCGTATTGTCGGGCGACAGCCATTCCTTCTGGGCCAACGAACTGTTCGACCAGGGCGGCAGCAAGCGGGTCGCGGCCGAGTTCGGGACCACGGGCATCACCTCCCCGGGCTATGGCGACATCCTGCCGGGCATACCGTTGGGACAGGCCTTTGCGGCGCGCAACCCCGAGGTCAAGTTCGCGGATCCAGGGGCCAAGGGCTTCGTGCTGCTGACCCTCGAGCACGGCCGGGCGACCAGCGAGATGATCGCCGTTTCGACCATCCTCGCGCCGACCTATACGACGCGGGTGCTTAAGCGGTTCGTGGTCACGCCGACCGGGGGCGGTGGCGTCGAGGCCCTGGCCGAAGCCTAGCGCCGCTCCAGGGCCAGGCGCAGGCCGAAGGCGATGAAGACGCTGCCGGTGATCCGGTCCAGTCCCCGGATCACCGAGGCCTCGCGCAAAAGTCCGGCCAGGGGGACCGTGGCGGCGATCAGCAGCCCGGCCCAGATCAGGCCCAGGATGACATGCAGCCCCGCCAGCAGGGCACCGAAGCTGGCCGGGTCGGCACCGGCCGGAACGAACTGCGGCAGGAACGAGATGTAGAAGACACCGACCTTGGGATTGAGCAGATTGGTCAACAGGCCGCGCCGCAGGGCCGCGAAGGCGCTGCCGCCGGCCGAGGTCAGGACCCCGGGCTCAAAGCTGCTGCGGGGCCTGATCAGCATCTGGCTGCCGATCCACACCAGATAGGCGGCACCGGCCCATTTCAGGGCCGTATAGGCCAGGGCAGAGGCCGTCAGCAGGGCACCTGCGCCACAGGCGGCCGCTACGCCCCAGACCAGGCAGCCGATTCCGATACCCAGCGCCGCCGCCAAGGCCCGCCGCGGCCCCTCGCTGGCGGCGGTGCGCAGCACCAGAGCCGTGTCGAGGCCTGGCGTGATGGTCAGAAGCAGGGCGGCGAAACCGAAGGCCAGCAGGGCCTGGAGGGTGGTCATGGGCGGCGCTCGCGACGGGTGGGCCTTTGTCAACCAATCCATGGTCCGATGGACACATGACCACAAGCCGCAACCGCATGCCTGGCCTGGACGCCCTGCGCGGCGTTGCCGCCCTGCTGGTGCTGCTGTTCCACACCCGCGGCATGGTCCTGCCGACCTCGGTGCTGAGCCACGGCTATCTCGCGGTCGACCTGTTCTTCGTGATCAGCGGCCTGGTTCTGGCCCGCGCCCATGACGACGCCCTGAGGGACGGCGGCGGGCGGAAGTTCATGCGACGACGCCTGGTCCGGCTCTATCCGATGGTGCTGCTCGGCATGGCGGTCGGCTCGGCCCTGCTGCTGGCGTTCGGCATGGATCTGACGACGGTCGGCATCCTGATCGGCCTGGCGGTGCTGTTCATTCCCTTCACCGACGCGACGGATGTCTTTCCGCTGAACGGGCCGCAATGGTCGCTGTTCTGGGAGCTGGCGGTGAACCTGCTCTATGCGGTGGTGGCACCCTGGCTGACCTTCCGGCGACTGGTCATTCTTACGATCGTGGGCGGGATTGCCCATGTCCTGCTGGCCTTGCAGTTCGGCACGGGATCGCTGGGGCCGCACACGGGCGACTGGTTTGCCGGCGGACCGCGGGTGATCTTCGGCTTCTTCGCCGGGGTTCTGCTGGCGCGACGGCTCGAAAGCGGAAGGCTGCGGATCCCGGTCCTGCCGATCTGGGTCAATCTGGCGGTGGTCTGCGCCATCCTGTCAGCCCCGGTTCCCGAGGCGGGGCGTGCCGCGTTCGACCTCGTCGCCGCCCTGGTTGTCTTCCCGCTACTGGTCGGTTCGGCGGCGCGGGCGGAGGTTGGGCGAGGGCGATCGCTGCTCGATGGCCTGGCCGCGATCTCCTATGCGCTCTACGCCCTGCATATTCCCATCCTGTCGGCGGCGGCCGAGATCATCGCGCGCGGCGTCCTGCCGGGCGTACCAGGCCTGCTGATCGGCGGCGTGGCGCTGGTTATCGCCCTTCTGGCCGCCATCGTGGCCCATCGCGTGTTCGAGCCCTGGGCGGCGTTGCGCTTGCGGAACCTGGGCCGGGCTCAGCCGCGTTCGACCAGCCTGCCGTCTTCCCAGACCCGGTAGAAGCACGAGCGGAAGCCGACGTGGCAGGCGCCGCCATCGCCCTGTGGCCGCACCTTGATCAGCACGGCGTCCTGATCGCAGTCGACCCGCAGTTCCTCGACCAGCTGCAGCTGGCCGCTGGTCTCGCCCTTTTTCCAGAGTTCATTGCGTGAGCGGCTGAAATAGTGGGCCACCCCCGTCTCGACGGTGAGCTTGAGCGCCTCGTCGTTCATCCAGGCCAGCATCAGGATCTCGCCGGTGTCGGCGTGCTGGGCCACGGCGACGACCAGGCCGTCGGCATTGAAGCGCGGGGCCAGCTGGTCGCCCCGTTCCAGTGCGTGCTTGTCGGGGGCGATGGGGAAGGGGGCGGTGGTCATGGCGGCACATATGGCGCCGTCGCGGGGGCTTGGGCTAGCCTGCGGACCGGAGAATCGATGAACCTCAAGGATCGCATCAAGGCCCAGGTGGCCGCGCTGGACGTCCTGGCCCGGCCCTGGGCCCTAAGGTCGCGCTGGCATGGCCATGCCTATGAGTTCCTGCTGTTCGGGCTCAAGCAGGCCTGGGCCTGTCTGTTCGGCGGCCTGATGCTGGCCCTGCTGGTCGGCACCTTCCTGTTCTGGCCCAAGGACGCCGGTTTCGCCCGCTACGATTTTCTGGTCATCGCCTCGCTGGCCATCCAGGCCTCGCTATTGGCCCTGAAGCTTGAGCGCTGGGACGAGGCCCTGGTGATTTTCATCTTCCACCTGGTCGGGACGGTGATGGAGGTGTTCAAGACCGCCCACGGCTCTTGGCTCTATCCCGAGCCCAGCCTGCTGCGCATCGGCGGCGTGCCGCTGTTCACCGGCTTCATGTATGCCTGTGTCGGCAGCTATATCGCCCGGATCTGGCGACTGTTCGACATCACCTTCATCCGCTATCCGCCGTTCTGGAGCGCCTGGATCCTGGCGGGTCTGGCCTATCTGAACTTCTTCACCCACCACTACGGGCCGGACATCCGGCTTGGCCTGTTCGCCCTGTCGGCGGTGCTGTTCGGACGCTCGTGGTTCGTGTTCACGCCGGACCAGACGCCGCGCCGCATGCCGATGATCGTCGGCCTGCTGCTGGTGTCGCTGTTCATCTGGTTCGCCGAGAACCTCGGCACGGCGGCCAATGCCTGGATCTATCCCAGCCAGAAGGACGGCTGGTCGATGGTCGGTTTCGAGAAGATCGGGGCCTGGTACCTGCTGATGCTGATCAGCTTCGTGCTGGTCTCGCTGGTGCACCGGCCCGTGGACGCCTGCGTGGCCCGGATCCGCGAGGGGATCCGGGGCGCGGTTTAGCCGTGAGATCCTCCCCTTTCGGGGGAGGTGGCCCGCAGGGCCGGAGGGGGCAGCTCCGCATAAGCCGTGAAGGCCCCCTCAGTCGCTCTGCGACAGCTCCCCCATAGGGGGAGCATCCTTTCTATCTACTTCCGCACCACCAGGTCCATGAACCGCTGCTGCAGGACCTTGTCGGTCTTGAACACACCGCGGAACTGGGTGGTGATGGTCGAGACGTCGTGGTGGCGGACGCCGCGGGTGCTCATGCACTGGTGCTCGGCGTCGATCAGCACGGCGACGCCGGCCGCCGAAAGATGGTCCTCGATGGCGTCGGCCACCTGCATGGTCATGGTCTCCTGGGTCTGGAGACGCTTGGCATAGATCTCGACCAGACGGGCCAGCTTGGAGAGGCCTACCACCTTGCCGGTCGGCATATAGGCCACCCAGGCCTTGCCGAGGAACGGGGCCATGTGATGTTCGCAGTGGCTCTGGACGTCGATGCCGCGCAGCATGACCATGTCGTCATAGCCCTGCACGTCCTCGAAGGTGCGTGAGAGTTCCTTGGCGGGATCGCCTTCATAGCCGGCGAACCACTCGCCATAGGCGTCGACCACGCGCTGGGGCGTGTCGAGCAGGCCTTCCCGTTCAGGATTGTCACCGGCCCAGGCCAGCAGGGTGCGCACGGCGGCCATGGCCTCATCGCGGCTTGGGCGCGACGGGTGGCCATGCTGGAGGTCATCGGCGGCGCAGGAGCAGCGCTCAATCAGGGCGGCTTCGGGGGTGATGGCGTCCATAGTGGAACGGTCTTTCCACGGGCTGAGTTGCGCCGGGGCGCCTTTCGCCCCGGAATGACGCGTGCCACCCGTTTCACAGCTACGGCCATGCCCGTCGAAAAGATGACGTGTCGTCGCCGTATCCAATAGCTATATGGGACCCTCCCGAACCTCTGCAACACCCTCCCGTTACGTCAGGCAGACGCTTTTCCCATGACCTTGAAGCTCCACGACACCCTGACGCGCGAAAAGCGCGCCTTCGTTCCGGTCGATCCGAACCGGGTGACGATGTATGTCTGCGGCCCGACGGTCTATAATCACGCCCATATCGGCAACTTCCGGCCGGTGGTGGTTTTCGACGTGCTGTTCCGGATGCTGCGCCACATCTATGGCGAGGACGCGGTGGTCTATGCCCGCAACGTCACCGACGTCGACGACAAGATCAACAAGAAGGCCTTTGACGAAGGCGTGGCGATCAAGGTCATCACCGACCGCTATCTGGCCGCCTATCACGCCGATGCCGACGGCCTGCTGGCCCTGCGTCCGACCCTTGAGCCCAAGGCCACCGAGCATATCGGGGCCATTGTCAAGATGATCGGCAAGCTGGTCGAGAACGGATCGGCCTATGCGGCCGAGGGACATGTGCTGTTCGATACCCAGTCCTTCTCGGACTATGGCCAGCTTTCGGGCCGGCCGCTGGACGAGATGATTGCCGGGGCCCGGGTCGAGGTCGCGCCCTACAAGCGGCACGCCGCCGATTTCGTGCTGTGGAAACCGTCCAAGGAGAACGAGCCGGTCTGGGACAGCCCCTGGGGTGCCGGCCGTCCGGGCTGGCACATCGAATGCTCGGCCATGATCGACAAGGCCCTGGGTCAGACCATCGACATCCATGGCGGCGGTATCGACCTGGCCTTCCCGCACCATGAGAACGAGGTGGCCCAGAGCCGCTGCGCCCATGACACCCAGGTCCTGGCCAATTACTGGATGCACAACGGCTTCCTGGATATGTCCGGGGAGAAGATGTCCAAGAGCCTCGGCAATGTCATCCTGCCCAACGAGCTCCTGAAGACCACGCCGGGCGAGGTGATCCGCTGGGCCCTGCTCAGCGCCCATTATCGCCAGCCGCTGGACTGGACGCCGGAGCTGCTGGAGCAGTCGCGCAAGGCGCTGGACCGTCTGTACGGTGCCCTGCGCCGGGCCAAGGACGTGCCGATGGACCAGGCGATGGAGGCTCCGGCTGAGGTGCTCGCGGCCCTGGAGGACGATCTCAATACCCCGCAGGCGATCTCGTGCTTCTTCGAGGTGTCGAGCGCCATCGAGCGGGCGGTCACCGCCGGCGACACGGTCGCCATCGCCGCCAACAAGGCCCGTCTGATCGAGGCTGGTGCCCTGCTGGGCTTCCTGCAGGCCGACCCGGACGCCTGGTTTGAAGGCGACGCGTCCGACGACCTCAAGGCCCAGGTCGAGGATCTGCTCAAGCGTCGCGTCGAGGCGCGTGCCGCCAAGGACTGGACCGCCGCCGACGCCATCCGCGCTGAACTCGATGCCCTGGGCGTGGTCGTCATGGACGGCCCCGCCGGAGCGACCTGGCGGATGAAGGACTGAGCCTGCCATGCAACGCGCTGTCGAACACCGCATTGGCATCAAGGCCCCGGCCGAACTGATCTGGGACCTGGTCTCTGATTTCTCGACCTGGGAGACCTGGAACCCGGTCCACCCCCGGGCCGAGGGACAGTTGAAGATCGGTACGCCGCTGACCGTGCACCAGGCCCTTCCCCAAGAGCCGGTGCGGGTGATCCAGCCCGTGGTCCAGGACTGGGTGCCCTATGAGCAGCTGCACTGGCGCTCGACCCGCCTGGGCGGCTTTGTCACCGCGATCCGCTATATCGAGATCGAGAACATGGGCCCCGAGAACGCAACCTTTTCGAATGGCGAGCTGTTCACGGGTCTTCTGGTGCGCTGGATCAGCCGGGACGAGCGCCGCAGGCTGCGCGCCGCCTATACCCAGATGGGCGAGGCCCTGCGTGATCATGCCGAGGCGCTCTGGGCGCAGCGCCGGCAGAGCCCCATGTCAGCATCATGATCGACGCGCTCTACAGCGCCAGGATCCTGACCCTGGTCGCCAACATTCCGTACGCCGGTCGGCTGGCTGCGCCTGACGCGTCTTCGGAGAAGACTGCCAAGCTCTGCGGCAGCCGAATCGTGGTCGATGTGGTCATGGTCGACGGCAAGGTCAGCCAGTTTGCCCAGGAAGTCGCGGCCTGCGCCCTAGGCCAGGCCAGCGCAGCGATCCTCGGGGCCCATATCATCGGTGCGGATCTCGCCGAGATCGAGTTGGCGCGCGATTCCTTACGCGCTATGCTGAAGCTCAGCGGCCCTGCTCCTGAGGGCCGGTTTTCGGAGCTCGCCGTGCTGGAGCCGGTCAAGGCCTATCCTGCCCGTCACGCCTCGACGCTTTTGGCGTTTGAGGCGGCGGCTGAGGCTGTCTCCCGGGCCACAGCCGTGGCGGAAAGGCGAACTAGCAGCGCCGGCGCCGCTTGATTGCGGCTTTTCGCGGGTGCCATAACCACCCTCGAAACAATTGCGCGCTGGCATGACCTTATACGACCGCACCGTCGACCTCGGCCTCAGGGCCTACAAGTTGACGCTCTCGCCTCTCATCGGGCGTCAGTGCCGTTTCATGCCGAGTTGTTCGGAGTATGCGGCACAGGCGCTCAAGGATCACGGACCCGCCAAGGGGTCCTGGCTGGCGTTGCGACGGATTTGCCGATGCAATCCGTTTGGAGGTTCAGGGTACGACCCGCCTCCGCCGCGCGTTGGGCCACGCAAGTGGACATGTGAAGAATGATTGATCTGGTTTTCCCCGACGGTTCGGCCCGTCAATATCCTGCGGGCTCCAGCGGCCGCGATGTGGCCGCCGCCATCTCGAAGTCGCTGGAAAAGAAAGCGCTGCTGATCAAGCTGGACGGCCAGCTGCTGGACCTTGACCGGCCGCTGACGCCGGACCTGCTGACCGGCGAGCGCCGGATCGAGATCGTGACCCGCGAGGCACCCGACGCCCTCGAGGTCATTCGTCACGACACGGCCCACGTCCTGGCCCAGGCCGTGCAGGAGCTGTTTCCCGGCACCCAGGTGACGATCGGCCCGAACGTCGAAGACGGATTCTATTACGACTTCGCCCGCGATGAGCCTTTCAGCCTCGATGATCTGCCGAAGATCGAAGAGCGCATGCGCCAGATCGTCGATCGCGACGAGAAGATCCGCCGCGAAGAAGTCGATCGCGACGCCGCCATCGCCGACTTCGAAGCCCTGGGCGAGGCCTACAAGGCCCAGATCATCCGTGATCTGCCGGCCAGCGACACGATCACGGTCTATCACCAGGGCGAAAACTGGAAGGATCTGTGCCGAGGACCGCACCTGCCCTCGACCAAGGCCGTCGGCAAGGCTTTCAAGCTGACCAAGCTGGCCGGCGCCTATTGGCGCGGTGACCAGAACAACGCCCAGTTGCAGCGCATCTATGGCACCTCGTGGGCCAGCGAAGCCGATCTGGCCGCCTATCTGCTGCGCATCGAAGAGGCCGAGAAGCGCGATCACCGCAAGCTGGGCCGGATCATGAACCTCTTCCACCTGCAGGAAGAGGGCAAGGGCATGATCTTCTGGCACCCGAAGGGCTGGACCCTCTATCGGGCGCTGGAGGACTATATGCGCCGCCGCCTGGACGCCGCCGGCTACCAGGAGGTCAAGACCCCCCAGATCCTCGATCGCAGCCTGTGGGAAAAGTCGGGTCACGCCGAGAAGTTCGGCCACGCCATGTTCATGTGCGAAAGCGCCGAGGGCGAGGTCCTGGCCGTCAAGCCGATGAACTGCCCCGGCCATATCCAGATCTTCAATATCGGCCAGAAGAGCTATCGCGAGCTGCCGCTGCGCATGGCCGAGTTCGGGGCCTGCCACCGTTACGAGCCCTCGGGGGCCATGCACGGCATTATGCGGGTACGGGCCTTTACCCAGGACGACGCCCACATCTTCTGCCGGGAAGAACAGGTCACGGAGGAAAGCGCAAAATTCATCGAACTGTTGCGCAGCGTCTATAACGACCTCGGCATGCAGCTTCACGACGTGAAGTTCTCGACGCGTCCAGAGTTGCGAGCCGGCTCAGACGAGGTTTGGGACAAGGCCGAGCACGCTCTGGCCACGGCCGCAGAGGCCGCTGGCGAGCGCCTGGTTGACCAGCCGGGCGAAGGCGCATTCTATGGGCCCAAGCTTGAGTTCTCGCTGAAGGATGCGATTGGGCGTGTCTGGCAGTGCGGAACCCTGCAATTAGACTTTGTTTTGCCGGAACGACTAGACGCGGAGTACGTTTCGGAAGACGGTTCAAAGAAGCGCCCGGTGATGCTTCACAGGGCGATTTTGGGGTCGTTTGAACGTTTTATAGGGATTTTGCTTGAGAACTTCGCGGGGCACCTGCCGCTTTGGCTGGCGCCCACTCAGGTCGTGGTGACGACAATCACGTCAGACGCTGACGATTATGCGCGTCAGGTCGTCGAAAGGTTGACGTCTTTGGGGCTGCGCGCGGAGGTCGATCTGCGTAATGAGAAGATCAACTACAAGATTCGCGAGCACAGTCTCGCAAAGGTTCCGGTGATCGCGGTGGTGGGGCGCAAGGAAGCAGAGACGGGGCAGGTGGCACTACGTCGCCTGGGTGGAGAGGGACAGAACATTCTGTCGCTCGACGAGGCCGTGCGTGTGCTGACCGACGAAGCGACTCCGCCCGATCTGGCCCGGGCGCGCGGCATCGTGCGTTCCGTGCAGGAGGCTGCGCTCGCCTGATGAACAGCATCCTGCCCTCCTTCACGACCCTTGCCGCGGGCGCTCGCCCGGCACGACCGAATATTTCGGTGGTGATGGTCGTGTATCGGACGGGCGGGGCTCTGCTGGAGAGCATCCGGCACGTGCTGGACGAGCCGCTGGTCGATGAGTTCGTCATTGTCGACAACGGCTCGTCGCCGCGTGATGCCGAGATGCTGCGGGCCCTGGGGCTGACCGAGCCCCGGGTCGTGCTGCAACAGGGACACGGCAATGTCGGCTTTGCGCGCGGAGCCAATCTGGGCGCGACGACGGCCAAGGGCGAATACATCGTCTTCATCAATCCCGATGCCAATATGCAACCAGGCTGCATCGCGGCCCTGGTGACGGCCTTCCGCGGCCAGCCTGTTCCGACCGTGGTTGGGGCCCGGGTGATGAACACGGACGGTACCGAGCAGCGCGGCGGTCGACGGGGCGAGGTGACCCCGATCACCACCCTGCTCAGCTTTGGCCATCTGACCCGGCGCTACGCCAAGCTGGCCGGCTATGAGATCCACCGGGAAACCGAGCCCCTGCCGCGGGCCCCGGTGCCGATGCCGACCATTTCCGGGGCCTGTTTTGCCCTGCGCCGCGCCGATTTCGAGACCCTCGACGGTTTCGATGAGGGCTATTTCCTGCATGTCGAGGACATCGACCTTTGCTGGCGGGCCCGTCAGGCCGGTGGCCAGGTGATCTTCCAGCCCAAGGCCCAGGTCGTGCACCTGGGGCACACCAGCCTGGAACACCCGGTCAAGGTCGAGTTCCACAAGGGCGTGGGCCTGTCCCGCTACTTCATCAAGCGCGCCGACACCCTGCAGCGCTACGCCCTGGCCGTGTTCCTGGCCCCGGCCATCATGCTGATGTCGGTCTGCCGTCCGCTGCTGTGGAAGATCACCGGGCGGCCGATCTAGGCTGGCTTCCTGGCTCCCGGCCTTCCCCGGGATGACCGCAGCGCTGTCACATCGGCGCGATCGTCTCGTATCTCAGACCGTCCGGACCCTCGATCGAGGTCGGGGCATTCAGGGCCCGGCCCGGGAGCAGGGCACGATAGCGGGCATAGAGGGCCCTGGCGTCGCGACCGGCCCGGGCCTGCAGGCAGAGGTCATATTCTCCTTCGCGCCCCCAGGGCCTGCGCTCGCTGCGAGCGATGTCCCCGTCTGCCTTCACCGTAGCGTCGATCCTGTCGGCCAGCGGGCGGTCTATGCCCATGCCATAGCTGCCGAACTTGACGGTGACGTCGCAGCGGGCGGCGGCCTCTACCGGCGGCGTGGCGGCGCAAGCGCCCAGGGCGAGCCCGGCTGCGGCGATCAGAAGAAAACGGCTCATGCAGGGAAACCTCCAGCGCGCGCCAGGGACGAGGCCGGTGCCTTGCCCAGACGCTCGCTGATCGAACGGCCGATTGCGATCAGGGCCCCAAGATCATAGCCGGTCTCGAAGCCGGCCCGCTCCAGCATATAGACCAGATCCTCGGTGCCGATATTGCCCGTGGCATTGGGGGCGAAGGGACAGCCGCCCAGGCCGCCGACCGAGGCGTCCAGTACGTCCACACCGGCCTCGACACTGGCGAAGGCGTTGGCCAGGCCGGTGTTGCGGGTGTCGTGGAAGTGCAGGCGCAGGCGGGCGTCCGGCGCGGCGGCGCGCACCGCCTCGATCCGCTTGCGGACGGTCCAGGGATTGGCGACCCCGATGGTGTCGGCGATGGCGATTTCGGGCACGCGCAGGGCGGCGATCTCGCGGACGATGGCCACGACCTGGTCCTGCGAGACCTCGCCATCGAACGGACAGCCGAAGGCCACCGAGAGCGTCGCCGTGATCGGCGGACCGCCCTCGACCGCCTGACGCTCGACAATGGCGGCCAGGGCGTCGACCTGCTGACGCGTGGTTGAGCCCTGGTTGGCGGTCCCGAAGCCGTCCGAGGCGCAGACCACGACGTTGGCTTCGTCGCACTGGGCCGCCACGCAGCGCTCCCAGCCGCGCATGTTCAGCACCAGGCCGATCCGCGAATGCTCAAGGTCGGCGGGCAGGGCGGCCATGATCTCTTCCGCGCCCGCCATCTGTGGCACCCGATTGGGATTGACGAAGGAGACCACTTCCATCCGGCGGGCCCCCGCGGCGTCCAGCTGGCGGATCAGGACGAGTTTTTCCTCGACCGACAGCGACAGTTTTTCGTTCTGCAGGCCGTCGCGCGGCCCGACCTCGACGATCTCGATGAAGCGGCTCAAGGGCGGGTCTCCGTCGCCGTCTGGGGCTCACCGCGATAGATCGTCAGGCGCTCCTCGTCGCCGTCGGAATAGTTCTGGCCCTCGATCACGGCCACGGGGCGGGGCACCAGGCCGGCCGTGGTCAGGGCCTTGCGGAACACGCTGTCCTCGCGCGCCTCGACCACGGCCGGGCGGCCCTCGGCGATGGCTTCGGCCGCGCGGGTGCCATCGGTCAGTTCGGTCGCGGTGCCCAGCAGGAAGACCAGGCTCGGCTCGGAATAGCCGGTCACGGCCACGGGACCGGGCGCGCCGGACCGGGGCGACAGCCTGGCGCGGTCCAGGGCGTCCGTGATGTCCTTGGACAGGAACAGCGGTTCCAGGTTCGGTATCAGAGCACCGACCAGACAGGCATGGGCCAGGATGCCGAGGGCTCCGGACAGCACCAGGGCGCGGGCCGCTTGACGGCGTAGCAGCAGGATCGAGCCCAGAGCCCCGGCGGCCAGCAACAGCACGACGGTCAGCACAGTCCAGACCAGGTCCGCGCCCTCGCCGAAGGCCGACATGCCGAAGACCGCGACGGCGGCCAGCAGCAGGGAGACAAACAGGGTCAGGCCCGCCCCGATCCGGCGCACCCAGTCGCCCAAAGGGGCCCGCACGGCGGCGGCCAGCAGCAGGGCCATGCCGCCCATGGCCGGCAGGGTATAGTGGGCCAGCTTGGTCGGCAGGATCTCGAACATCAGCCAGGTGGGTACCAGCCAGCAGACGGCAAAGCGGACGCCCGGTTCGCCCCGGCCAGTCCAGGCCAGCACCAGGGCCGCAGGCAGCAACAGCGTCGCCGGATAGACCAGTAGCGGGGCCAGCAGGGTGTGATAGCCAAACGGTCCCGAATGGCCCTCCTGGCCGCCCACCATCTTGGGGGCCAGGTCGCCGGCGATCGCCACGCCCCAGAACGCGCCGTCGGTCGCCACGGTGATCATCATCGCCCAGGGCAGGACCACGGCTGCGAACAGCACCAGGCCCCAGCCCCAGCCCAGGGTGCGCAGCCAGGGAGCCTTGCGATCCCAGGACCAGAGCGCCAGGGCCGCGAAGATCACGGTCAGGAGTCCGACCGGACCCTTGATCAGGGCCGCGACCGCCAAGCCCGACCAGAAGGCCAGCTTGGTCCAGTGGCTGGGTACGCGTCCCGCCAGACTGTCCGCATAGAGGCGGGCCAGGGCTGCCATGGCCAGGGTGGTGAAGCCGCACAGGGCCGCGTCGGTCTTGGCGATGAAGGCTTCGCTGGACAGCAGGAAGGTCGAACCCAGGATCGCGCCGGCCACCAGGCCCGTGCGCGGATCAAACAGCGCCGCCGCGCCCCAGGCACAGGCTGCCGCCGCCAGCATGGCCCCCAGCAGGGATGGAATGCGATAGGCCCAGATGCCGCGATCTTCCGGGGCCGAAACCAGGGAGACGGTCACGGCCTGCAGCCAGTGGATGCCGACCGGCTTCTTGAAGCGCGGCTGGTCCTGGAACTTGATGACCACCATGTCGCCGGTTTCCAGCATCTGGGCGGTGGCCTGGGCGAAGCGCGACTCGTCGCGGTCCAGCGGCGGCATGGCCAGAAGGCCGGGCAGGCCGGCCAGAAACGCCAGCAGGGCGGCGAACAGGGGCCCGCGCCAACCGCGGCTCCACGCATCAAGGCGAGATTCAAGCGTCATGCGCCATGGCATAGCACGATCCTTTCGCGTGGGGCGTTTTCAGGTATTAGAAGGCGATGACCGCCCCCGCCACCAAAGTTCCAGACTATTCGATCGTCGTCCCCGTCTTTGACGAAGGCGGCGCGGCTCCGGCCCTGGCGCGCGAGATCGCGGCCGCCTTCGCGGGGGAGAGCCACGAAATCCTGTTCGTCGACGATGCCAGCCGCGACAATACCCGCGACCTGCTGGTGGCGCTGAAGGCCGAGATCCCGCAACTCCGGGTGCTGGGCCACCGCAAGAATTCCGGTCAGAGCCGCGCCGTGCGCAGCGGCATTCTGGCGGCCCGCGGGCCGATCATCATCACCCTCGACGGCGACGGCCAGAACGATCCGGCCGATGCCCCGCGTCTGGCCCGCGCCCTGGCGGCGGGTCCCGCGACCCTGGCCCTGGTGGGCGGCGAGCGGGTCAAGCGCCAGGACAGCTCCGCCAAGCGCTTCGCCTCCCGGTTCGGCAATGGCGTCCGCAAGCGCCTGCTGAAGGATACGGCCAATGACACCGGCTGCGGGCTGAAGGCCTTCCGCCGCGAGGCCTTCCTGAGGCTTCCGTATTTCGACCACATCCACCGCTACATCCCGGCCCTGATGCTGCGCGAGGGCTATGAGGTGGCGTTTGAGCCGGTGAACCATCGCCACCGCGAAAGCGGGGTGTCGAAATACACCAATTTCGGCCGGCTCAAGGCCTCGGTCAGTGATCTGCTGGGCGTCATGTGGCTGCAGACCCGGGCCCGCAATCCCCAGGGCGTGGACGAAGTCTAGGCCTTGCCCGGCCCCCAGGGGTTGAAGCGCCTTCTCCGGTCGGGAAAATGGGGTTAACCCTAGAGGATGCGAGCCTCACGGCCGCAAGTTCTTGGGGGGAGAGGCTGTTCATGTTCGCTGCGGTGCCACTGCTGGCCTTGCCAGTGCTGATCTATAATCTGATCGCGCTTACCCTCCCGGGAGCCTTCATGTCGGCCGAGGCGCATGCGCGCACGACCGAGACCCTGTTCACCATCCACATGACCTCGCGGGTCGACTGGGCCATCAGCCTCAGCGACCTGCTGCTGGCCGCCTCCCTGGTCGTGCTGTTCGTCGAACTGCTGAAGTCGACGACCAGCCGCAAGATCGCGATCATCAATCACTCGCTGTCGCTGGTGCTGTTCATCGGCTGCCTGATCGAGTTCCTGCTGGCCCCGGCCTTTGCCACCTCGACCTTTTTCCTGATCACCGTGATGGTGCTGCTCGACGTGCTGGCCGGGTTCATCGTCACCATCGTGGCCGCCCGTCGCGACGTGGATTTCGGCGACAACTGAGGCCGTCATGCGGGTGCCCGGACGCTCCGGGCCATCCTGGCGTTGGAGAGGACCATGGCCGCACGCCTGACCCAATGCCTGTGGTTCGACCATGGCGAGGCCCGCAAGGCCGCCGAATTCTATGCCAGTGTCTTCCCAGACAGCCATGTGGGCGCGGTCATGGCGGCCCCTGGCGACTTTCCCGACGGGGCTGAGGGTGTGGAGCTGACGGTGCAGTTCACCGTGCTCGGCTCGGCCTTTCTGGGATTGAACGGCGGACCGCGCTTCACGCCGAATGAAGCGGTGTCCTTCATGGTCGAGACGCAGGACCAGGCGGAGACCGATCGGTACTGGGACGCCCTGGTCGGCCACGGCGGGACGGAAAGCGCCTGTGGCTGGTGCAAGGACCGCTGGGGCTATTCTTGGCAGATCACGCCGCGCCAGCTGACCGAGGCCATGGCGGATCCGGATCCCGCTGTCGCCAGGCGGGTGTTCGAGGCCATGATGACCATGGGCAGGATCGATATTGCGAAGATCGAGGCGGCTCGCCGCGGCGAGGGACTCTAGGTAAGCGCCGTGAAGATCAGGGTGACCACGGCGATGTCGAAAAAGCGGATGGCGGCGGTCAGCATGGGAGCTCTCGTCGGCGATGACTTCACCAACGGTTAAGCAAGACCGGTGCCAAGCCGGGCGATGGGTCGCGAGACCCTGATGGCCCTGTTCTTTGATCGGGACTGGTACGAGGCCCGCCTGGCCGAACGGGGCCTGGGTCGCGCGGTGTTGGCGGCGATCGCCGATATGGACGAGGCGGCTCTGGACCTGGCTTTCAAGGATCAGCGGGAGCTTTCCTATAAGGAACTCTCTGCTTTTGCTGAACTTTTAGGCGTGACAATGGCGGAGGCCGCTGTCCGGGCCGGCGTGCGCCTGCCGCCGGAACCCGCCGATGCGCGTGATTTGAGGATCGCCCGACTCGAGGCCTGGGTCGCCGCTCTGGAGGCGCGTCTGGCGCGCCTCGACCCCTAGATCTGGGTCTTCTTCAGGAGTCCCGTCGCTGGACGCCGGTCGGCCTCGCCGGAATATTCCGTCCCGAGATAGGTCGATCGCGCCGAGTCGAGCACTTCCTGCCCACCGCGCAGGCCGCGCTTCTGCCCGCTCTGACCCATCAGATGGGCGGCAAAGGTGGCGAAACCACTCTTGCGGGGCGGCGGCATCGGATGCTCCTCGCGCACGAAGACCATGTCCTCCGGCTCGGCGTCCTGGGCAGAGTCCTGATTCGGGTTCTGCCGCACGGTCAGGGCGCGACGTGAGGGGCTCGAACGCCGGATGGGGTCGATAGGGCCGTTCATGGTGAACACCCTAGAGCCCCTACCGTTAAGAACGGCTGTTCCGGCGTGGTTGCCAGTGGCTTAAGGCTTGGTGGCGAGCTTCTCGATCTGCTGCTGCATCACTTCCAGCTGGCGCTTCAGATCGGCCAGGGAATCTTCGCTCGGTTGCGGGGCGGCCGGCGGCGGCGCTGAAGGCGTTTCCGCGGCTCCTGCTGCGGCCGCGTCTTCGGGGCGGGCATAGGCAAAGGGCGAGAACATCTTCATCGCCCGGTCGAACAGGGCCATGTTCTGGCGGATCTGTTCTTCATAGACACCGACGCCCGCCGGCAGTTTGGCGGCGGTCAGGCCGGGGGTGATGCCCGCGAACTGGGTGCGCATCCGCTCCTGCTGTTTGGTGAAGCTCTCCAGCGACATTTCCAGATAGCTGGGCAGGAAGGCCTGCATGGAATTGCCATAGAAGCCGATCAGCTGACGGAGGAACTGGATCGGCAAAAGGTTCTGGCCACCGCCGCGATTCTCTTCTTCGAAGATGATCTGGGTCAGCACCGAGCGGGTGATGTCGTCATTCGACTTGGCGTCATAGACCACGAAGTCGACGCCCTCTTTGACCATGTCCGACAGGTGTTCGAGGGTGACGTAGGAACTGGACGCTGTGTTGTAGAGACGGCGATTGGCGTATTTCTTGATGATCACGCGTTGACCGGCGGCCTTGTCATGGCCGGCAGCCGCTTCGCCTTTTTCAGGGTTCTCGGACATTTCGTTCCCTAGGAGAGCGGTATCGCCCGCTTTTCGCATCGCACTATCGCCAATGCAAAGGCAGGGCGCCAGTGGCAGAGCACTTGGAAGCCGCAACAAGCCGTGAAAATGTGCCCGTGACGAACGCGGTTCGGTGTGCATTGTGCTGCTGCACTGCAAAAGGGCGCAGGCGCCGCATCGCGATGGCGTCACGTCAGATCGTTACGGGAGCCTCGCCATGAGCGACATCGTCATCGTTTCCGCCGCCCGCACCCCGGTCGGCTCTTTCAATGGGGCGCTGTCCAGCTTGCCCGCCTCCGAGCTTGGCAAGATCGCCATCCAGGCCGCCGTCGAGCGTGCCGGCCTGACGCCGGCCGATATCGACGAGGTGATCCTCGGCCAGGTGCTGCAGGCCGGTGCCGGTCAGGGTCCGGCCCGTCAGGCTGCGATCAATGCCGGCATTCCGGTCGGCAGCCCGGCCTGGAGCCTCAACCAGCTCTGCGGTTCAGGCCTGCGCGCCGTGGCCCTGGCGGCCCAGCAGATCGCGACCGGCGACGCGAAGATCGTCGTGGCCGGCGGTCAGGAAAGCATGAGCCAGGCACCCCATGCCCAGCATCTGCGCGGCGGCCAGAAGATGGGCGACCTGAGCTTCGTCGACACCATGATCAAGGACGGTCTGTGGGATGCCTTCCACGGCTATCACATGGGCCAGACCGCCGAGAACATCGCCTCACGCTGGCAGATCACCCGCAGCGACCAGGACAATTTCGCCGTCGCCAGCCAGAACAAGGCCGAGGCCGCCCAGAAGGCCGGCCGCTTCGACGCCGAGATCGTTCCCGTGACGATCAAGGGCCGCAAGGGCGACACCATCGTCGACAAGGACGAATTCATCCGTCACGGCGTGACGATCGACGCGATCTCCGGCCTGCGTCCGGCCTTCACCAAGGACGGCTCGGTCACCGCGGCCAATGCTTCGGGCCTCAATGACGGGGCGGCCGCCCTGGTGCTGATGAGCGCCGACGAGGCCAAGGCCCGCGGCCTGACCCCGCTGGCCCGCATCGCCTCCTGGGCCAATGCCGGCGTCGAACCCGAGATCATGGGCACGGGTCCGATCCCGGCCAGCCAGAAGGCCCTGGAAAAGGCCGGCTGGACCGTCGCTGACCTCGATCTCGTCGAGTCCAACGAGGCCTTTGCGGCCCAGTCGCTGTGCGTGGTCCAGGAGCTGGGCCTCGACACCACCAAGGTCAATGTCAATGGTGGTGCCATTGCCATTGGTCACCCGATCGGCGCTTCGGGCGCGCGCATCCTCACCACCCTGCTGCATGAAATGAAGCGCTCGGGTGCCAAAAAGGGTCTGGCGACCCTCTGCATCGGCGGCGGCATGGGCGTGGCCATGTGCGTCGAGGCGATTTGAGTCAGGTTTTTGCCAGATCCCCGCGCCGGACGCTTGCTCCGGCGCGGGGATCACGCGAACCATAAGAAAAATCGGGAGAGACACATGACCAGAGTAGCATTCGTGACCGGCGGCACCCGGGGGATCGGTCGCGCGATCTGCGAGCGTCTCGTGGCCGATGGCATGAAGGTCGCGGCCGGATATTCCGGCAACGAGGAAGCCGCCGCCGCCTGCGCCAAGGATCTCGGCGTCATGGTGGTCAAGGGCAATGTCGGCTCGTTCGACGACTGCGCCGCCGCCGTCAAGAAGGTCGAGGCCGAACTGGGCCCGATCGATGTTCTGATCAACAATGCCGGCATCACCCGTGACGGCATGCTGCACAAGATGTCCTACGAGCAGTGGTCCGAAGTGATCCGGGTCAATATGGACTCGGCCTTCAACATGACCCGGCCCGTCATCGAGGGCATGCGCGAGCGCAACTGGGGCCGGATCATCAATATCAGCTCGATCAACGGCCAGAAGGGCCAGATGGGCCAGACCAACTATTCGGCCGCCAAGGCCGGTCTCATCGGCTTCACCAAGGCCCTGGCGCTCGAGAACGCCAAGAAGGGCGTCACGGTCAATGTGATCTGCCCCGGCTACATCGACACCGAAATGGTCGCGGCAGTGCCGGAAAACGTCCTGGCCCAGATCATTGCCGGCATTCCGGTGGGTCGCCTGGGCAAGGGTGAGGAGATCGCCGACATGGTCTCCTTCCTGGCGGGCGAGCGGGCAGGCTTCGTGACCGGGGCCACCCTGACCCTCAACGGCGGGCAATACATGGCGGCCTAAAGGTCGTCCGGACTGACATGTTTGCAACGGCCCGGCGCCCAGGCGTCCGGGCCGTTGTTGCGACGGTTGACGAGCCGGGTCGTTTCGTCGTGAAACCTTCAACTTCGGGCGACGGTGGATCCCTGACGGCGAGACCTGTGTCGCGTCCAAGATTCGCCCTAGTCGGCGGGCATAACGGGTTCATGAAGAGTTCGATTGTCGAGATGGACGGCTGGAGGGCCAAGCGGGCCCTCGTGATCGTCGCCATGCTCGCGATCGCCGCGCCCGCTGCCGCGCAGCAAAGCCCCCAATCGTTGCGGGACGCCCTGCTGGGCCATCGCGGCTTTTCCACCTCCCGCCGTCCGCCGCCGCCGCCCGTCGCCCGCTATGTCTCCGAGTCCGGCAATGCCTTCGTGCTGGATCGCGCCGCGCCCCTGCCCCTGCTGAAGTTCGACAACAGCGCCGAGGTCTGGGTGCTGTCGCCCCAGCCGGCCTCGCGCGGCGACGTGCTCTATCGCAACGAGATGGGCGAGCCCATGCTGCGGGCGACCAAGCTCGGCGGCATGATCCTGTTCACGGACGAGAGCCCCAACGGGGCCGCCGCGGCCCTGGCCGGCAAGGCCCCCTCGATCCAGCCTCCGGCGGCCATCTCGCCGATCGCCCTTTATCAGCGCATGGGCCAGGCCAGTCTCCGCGCCAGCCGTGCTGCCCAGCGGCAGATGCCGTTCGAGACCTTGCAGGATGCCCGGCCGGAAACCTCGGTCCTGATCGCAGAGTCCGCGACGATCACGGCCGAGGCCTTCGAGCGACTGGCCCGCAAGGGTGATCGCGCGACCCTGGCCAGTATTACCCGGGTGGTTCTGGCCGAGGGCGACAAGCCCGGTGCCAGCCTTAAGAACGGCGCGCTGGTCGTGACCTATGCGCCCGGCCAGGGCGTGGGCGGGCGGCCGTCCTCGAAGCGCATCGTCAAGGTGGTTCTTCGCTGATCCAGGTCCGCCGGGCCGGACAGCCTGACCCCGTCGTCGGGTTCAGGTGGCCTCTATGCCAAGCGCTTTCAATTCCTTCAGGAAGCGCAACAAACTGGAGTGCGACCGCTTCAGGCTTGAGACCATCTCGGGTCGCGCCAGCGCCTCGCCCGGTACGATGAAGCCCTCGCGGCCGACTTTCTTGGCCACACCCCGTTTGAGCATTTCGACGACCCTGCGGCGC
This sequence comes from Caulobacter henricii, assembly GCF_001414055.1. Taxonomy (GTDB): domain Bacteria; phylum Pseudomonadota; class Alphaproteobacteria; order Caulobacterales; family Caulobacteraceae; genus Caulobacter; species Caulobacter henricii. The sequence continues at coordinate 495,419 of NZ_CP013002.1, forward strand.
ACGGTCTCGTAGGGCAGGCCCAGAGAATCGGCCACCTGGCGGATGGTGATCGGGCGGCGTTCTTCATCCGGCGGGACGTCATCGATCTCGGCATAGACCCGGCCGCGCAGGTGGGAGACGTTGCCCGCCCAGAGCGTCGTGTAGACCAGAGAATAGATGATATCGACGCCGTGGGCCTCATTGGCGATCTCGACCCAACGCAGAATGTAGTCCGTGGCGCTGCGCACGGCCGCGCGCGCGTCATGGTACTCGTCCGTCATGGTTGTAACCGCCCCACCCAACTCTTAAGCGAACCTTGTTACAGGGGACCGATTCCTGTCGCCGTGAAAAGGTTTGCACGACGACTGCGACAAATCGTCACGCCCTGTTTCGCCGGCGGAGAGGGCTGTTCGGTTCGCCTTAGCGCAGCACGGGTCGCCAATCCGGCGGAGCCAGCTCGAAGCCCGCGAAGCGGAATCCCGGCGCCACGGTGCAGCCGACCAGGGTCCAGGCCCCCAGGCTGACGGCCGTCTGCCACCAAAGGGTCGGGACGATGACCTGGGGGCGGCACCCCGAACGGAGATCCGGCCCGAGCCTGTGGGCCGTCGCGCCGACGCCGTCCGGCGGCGACAGCGTCAGGGCCAGCGGCGCGCCGGCGTGATAGTGCCAGACCTCGACCGCATCGACGCGATGCCAGGCCGACATCTGCTCGGCTTCGAGAAGATAGTAGATCGCCGTCGAGGCCGGCCGTGCCCCATCCACCGAGGCGTCTTCAAAGGTCTGACGATACCAGCCGCCCTCGGGGTGAGGTTGCAGCTCGAGCAGGCGGATGATTTCCCGGGCCCCCAGATCGCCGGAAATGCCGAGGGGAGGGTTGGTGTGGGTCATCCCTTGAAGCCGTCCTTGGCGGCACGGATCGCAGCAAAGGCTTCGGCCGGTGCCAGGTCCGGCCGCAGCAAGGGCGCTCGCAGGAAGGGATTGGTCGCCTTCTCGAGACCGATGGCGGTCGGGACGGTGGGTTCGCCCCGTTCCCGGGCCGCGAAGATCTGCTCGGCACGGGCCCTGAGGCCGGGATCATCGTCGACCGACAGGGCAAAGCGCGCATTCGAGGCCGTATACTCGTGGGCGCAATAGACGGTGGTGGCGTCGGGCAGGGCCGTCAGCCGTGCCAGCGAGGTCCACATCTGTTCGGCCGTGCCTTCGAAAAGCCGTCCGCAGCCCAGGGCAAACAGGGTGTCGCCGACAAAGGCGATAGCGTCCGCGGCATCATGATAGGCGACATGGCCCAGGGTATGGCCGCCGGTGTCGATCATCGTGAAGCGGGTCTCGCCCAGGTCGACGACATCGCCATCGCCCACCGTGCGATCCAGGGGCGCGATGCGGGTGACCTCGGCCGGGCCCACGATGGTGGCACCGGTCGCCGCCTTGATCGCCGCATTGCCGCCCGCATGGTCGGGATGCCAGTGGGTGTTGAGCACCAGGTCCAGGGTCCAGCCCAGGCGGGACAGTTCGGCGAGGATGGCGTCGGCGTCCGGGGTGTCGATGACGGCGGCCTTGCCGGTGGCGTCGTCGCGCACGAGGAAGCCGTAGTTGTCGGACAGGCAGGCGAACTGGTGGACGGTCAGCGTCATGGACAGCCTTGTACTGGCGTGAGGCGGTGACGTGAGGCTCGCCACCACCTACATAGATGGACTGGCCGCCCCGGAGACTCAATGCGTCGCGACGTGCTCGATCTCAGAGCCTTCTACGCCACCCCGCTGGGGCGCGCGGCGCGTGTCATGCTGTCGCGCAAGGTCGCTGAGGCCTGGGGCGATGCGCGCGGGCTCGATGTCCTGGGTCTGGGCTATGCCACCCCCTTTCTGGATGCGGCCCGCCCCAGCGCCCGGCGCGTTGTCGCCGCCATGCCGGCCACCCAGGGGGTCGAGGTCTGGCCTTCCGGCGGTCGCAACCAGGCCTGCCTGGTCGAGGAAACCGCTCTGCCCCTGCCCAATGCCATGTTCGATCGGGTCCTGGCGGTGCACGCCCTGGAAGAAGCCGAGGATCCGGCGGCGGTTCTGGCCGAGATCGGCCGGGTCATGGCCCCGACCGGGCGCCTGATCGTGGCGGTGGCGTCGCGCGACGGGTTCTGGGCCGGTGCCGAGAGCACCCCCTTTGGCCACGGCCGCCCCTTCAGCCGCAGCCAGCTGGAGCGGCTGATTCGTGACGCCGACCTGGAACCCGCCGGCTGGACCCGCGCGCTCTATGCGCCCCCCATCGCCATGACCGCCGGATGGGCGGAGGGCTTTGAACAGGTCGGAGCCCGTCTGTGGCCCCGGTTCGCCGGCCTGATCCTGATGGAAGCGGTCAAACAGACCTTTGCCGTCAAGCCCCGCGGACACCGCGCCCGGGTTCGCGTCTTCTCGCCGGGCGTCCTGTCACCGAGCCCGGCAGGGCCGGCATCGGCCCGCAAGGTGCCTGTTCGGAAGGCACCGGCGACCCTTCTGGACGGATCGCCCTTGGAGGCGCCGCGTTCGGAGCCTAGCTTAGGTTCGTAATCACTGTTCGCTGCGGGAGCCGCGCCATGAAAATGATCGTCGCCATCATCAAGCCGAGCCGCCTCGACGCCGTTCTGGAGGCTGTCACCGAGGCCGGTGCATCGGGTCTGACGGTGACCGAGGTGCGCGGCTACGGCCGGCAAAAGGGCAAGACCGAGGTCTATCGCGGCGCTGAGTACGAGGTGAAGCTGCTGCCCAAGGTCAAGCTCGAGATCGCTGTACCGACCGACGTGGTCGAGCCGGTGGTCGAGGCGCTGCAACGGACGGCCAATACCGGCAAGATCGGTGACGGCAAGGTGTTCGTCATGGATCTCGAACAGGCGCTGCGCATCCGCACCGGCGAACGCGATGCGGCAGCGATCGCCGGCTAGCCGCGTGGCCGGGATCGTGCGTGGCGGGGGCTTGAGGGCGGAGCCTTAGGTCCGCCTGCGCGTTGACGAGACTCACCCGGATAGGAGCGTCATGGGCGAGCGGGCGTCGGCCTTCCAGTCAGGTTACAACTGCTGGCGCATTGCGCCGGCCGATCGTCTGTCCCTCCTGGTCGACAATGACGAGACCTTTGACGCGCTGAAGCCCCTGCTGCTGGCGGCCCGGCGCTCGATCTGGATTCTGGCCTGGGTGTTCGATCCGTTGACGCGGCTGGATCCCGACCGGGTTCGACGCAGCGGTGATCCGGAGCAGGCCGATCGCATCGGCCTGATCCTGCGCCGGCAGGCGGCGCTCAATCCGGCCCTGGATGTGCGGATACTGACCTGGGCCATGCCGTTCCCGATCGCCGCCGCCCAGCTGTTCGGGCCGCAGCGCGGCCTGGCCTTCTTCGCCGGGTCACGGGTCAAGTACCGGCTCGACAGCACCCTGCCGGCCTCGGCCTGCCATCACCAGAAGGTCGTCGTCATCGATGGGGCCACCGCCCTGGTGAGCGGCGGCGACATCGGGGTGGATCGCTGGGACACCTGCGAGCATCGCGACAATGACCCCCGCCGCAGACTGCCGACCGGGCGTCGCTATCCGGCCCGGCACGAGGTGGCGATGCTGGTCGATGGTCAGGCCGCCCAGGGCCTCGGCGAACTGTTCATTGACCGCTGGCACAAGGCCACAGGCGAGGCGCTCAGCTTGCCCGAGCGCCCCGCGGATGCCCCCTGGCCGCCGGGCCTCGTGCCGGATCTGTGCCAGGTCCCGGTGGCGGTCAGCCGGACCGAGGCGGCCTGGAAAGGCCGGCCGGAAGTCTCGGAAAGCCTGCTCCTGCACCTTTCCGGCATCCGCTCGGCCCGGCGTTTGATCTATCTGGAAAACCAGTACCTGACCTCGCCGATCATCGTGGATGCCCTGGCCGAGCGCCTCGCCGAGCCCGACGGCCCGGAGGTGGTCATCGTGGGGCCGGCGCGAAGCCCGAGCTATTTTGACCGGATCACCATGGACAGCGCCCGGTCTGTGGCGATCAATCGTCTGCGATCGGTTGATATCCACAATCGCTTTTCAGCCTTCAGTGCCCACACCCCCGGAGGGCACCCGATCATTGTCCATTCGAAGGTGGCGATCCTGGACGACACGATGCTGCGGGTCGGGTCGGCCAATCTCAATAATCGCTCGATTGCCCTCGACACCGAATGCGATCTGGCCTTCGAGGGGCGCGACGCCACGCAGCGGGCCGTGATCTCGGCCTTCCTGGCCCGGCTGATCGGTCATTTCCTCGGCCGGTCGTCGAGCGAAGTCCAGGCGGCGCTTGCCGCTGAGGGCAGTCTAGCGGCGGCCATCGAGGCCCTCGATGTCAGATCAGACCAGCCGCGACGGCTTCGGCCGGTGCCGGTCCGCCGGCTGACCGGCCTGCAGCAGTTCATCGCCGACTGGAACCTGGGCGACGCCCTTTCGCCCCGGGACGCCTGGCGGCCCTGGGGACGTCGCGAGCGGCTCAGGCGGGACCGGGTTCGCCTGAACCAGCCCCCGCCGCATCGGCCGGACCCTCTGCGGCCGTGATCTTCAGATCGACCACCAGAGGCAGGTGATCGGAGGCCAGGCGCGCCCTGGCGTCATAGGGCGACCGGACCGCGACAGTCTCCAGGCCCTTGGTCAGGAAGACATGATCGATGCGCATGAACGGAAAGCGGGACGGAAAGGTCGCCGTGGCGGGCCGTGGCCAGGCGCTGTCCGGTGTCTGGGCGTCGCGCAGGGCAGCGCGCAGCATCCGGTAGGTGGCCGAATAGGGCGTGGCATTGAAGTCGCCCAGCAGCACCCCCGGCGCCGTCCAGGCGTCCGAGGCCATCCACGCCTCGCCCAGCAGGGCGGCGGCCTGACGCTTCTGTTCCTGCGGGATCAGGCCCAGATGGGTGTTGATGATCTGGACGGGGATGTCACCGACCATGACCTCGACCCACAGGGCCCCGCGAGGTTCCAGGCCCGGCACCCGGCGATAGAGCGGCAGGCCCGCCGCCTTGATCCGGCGCTCGGGCAGGGCGGTCAGGATGGCATCGCCGTACAGCTCCTCTTCCACGGCCATGGCCGGGTGGAAATGGACCTTCATCCTCAGCAGTTCAGCGAGGCGATGGGCCTGATCGATGGTGCCCGTCCGCCGGCGCAGCACGTCCAGCTCCTGCAAGGCGACGACATCGGGCGTCTCCGCGGCGATGACCTCGGCCACGCGCTCGACATCGAGGGCGCGGTCGACGCCCACACAGCGGTGGACGTTGTAGGTCATGAGGCGAAGCGTCATCCGTCGAAGAGATCGCCCGAAACCGTCTTTGGTTCCCGTTCGGTCGCTTGGCCTGCCTCGGACCCGACCCGGCTCAGCATGAACAGGCAGGTCTCGGCCCGCCAGTTCTCGAGGGGACTGGCCGGATCGATCGGCCGGGCCGGACCCCGGCCGGTAAAGGCGGCGCTGGCGTCGACCCGCACCTGCAGGTCGTCGGTCAGGGCCAGGAAGTCGACCAGGGTGCACAGGTGGATATTGGGTGTCGACCACCAGGGCATGGGCAGGGCCTTGGTCTCAGGCATCCGGCCGCGGCTCAGCAGCGACCAGCGCACCCGCCAGTGGCCGAAATTGGGGAAGGAGACGATGGCCCGGTCGGCGATGCGCAGCAGCTCGGCCAGCACGTGGCGGGGCTGGCGGGTGGCCTGCAGGGTCTGGGACAGGATCGCATAGTCGAAGGTCTTGTCCGGGAAGTGGTCGAGGTCCTGGTCGGCGTCGCCCTGCACCACCGACAGGCCTCGGGCCATGCAGGCGGCCACGCCCCCGGCGCTGATTTCCAGCCCGCGACCGTCGACCTGCTTTTCCTGGGCCAGCAGATCCAGCAGGGCTCCCTCGCCGCAGCCGACATCAAGCACCCGCGATCCGGGGCGGACGAGACGCAGGATCTCGCGGAAGTCTTCGCGCACCACGCTCATGCCAGGCCCCGCTCGCGCTCGACCGAGCCCAGGAAGCCGGTCAGGGCCGCGTCCATCACCGGCTCGTCCAGCAGGAAGGCGTCATGACCCTTGTCGCTCTCGATCTCGACAAAGGCCACCCGGCAGCCGGCGGCTGTCAGGGCCCGGACGATGTGACGGTTCTCGGTGGTCGGATAGAGCCAGTCACTGGTGAAGCTGAGCACGCAGAACCGCATGTGCCGGGCCCGGGTGAAGGCGCTGGCCAGCACCCCGCCATGGCTGGCGGCAATGTCGAAATAGTCCATGGCCCGGGTGATGTAGAGATAGCTGTTGGCGTCGAAGCGGTCGACGAAGCTGGCTCCCTGGTGGCGCAGATAACTCTCGACCTGGAAGTCGGCGTCAAAGCCCCAGGACAGGCCGTCGCGCTGCAGCTCGCGGCCGAACTTCCGCTGCAGGGCCGGCTCGGACAGATAGGTGATGTGGGCGGCCATCCGGGCCACGGCCAGGCCCTTTTCCGGTCGTGTGCCGTGGTCGGCATAGGCCCCGCCGCGCCAGTCGGGATCGGCCATGATCGCCTGGCGGCCGACCTCGTGGAAGGCGATGTTCTGGGCCGAGTGCCGCGATGCGGAGGCGATGATCACGGCGCTGGCCAGCCGTTCGGGGTAGTCGACGGCCCATTGCTGCACCTGCATGCCGCCCATCGAGCCACCGACCACGGCAAACAGGGTCTCGACCTCGAGGGCCGAGACCAGCATCGCCTGGGCGCGGACCATGTCGGCGATGGTGATGACCGGGAAGGACAGGGCCCAGGGCTTGCCGGTGGCCGGATTGATCGAGGCCGGGCCGGTCGAGCCCATGCAGCCGCCGATGACATTGCTGCAGATGATGAAGTGCCGCTCGGGATCCAGCGGTTTGCCGGGACCCACCAGACGCAGCCACCAGCCGGGCTTGCCCGTCACGGGATGCGGCGAGGCCACATGCTGGTCGCCGGTCAGGGCGTGGCAGACCAGGACGGCGTTGGAGCGATCGGCATTGAGGCGGCCATAGGTCTGGTAGGCGACCTCCAGACCTTCGATGACGCCCCCCGAATCAAGGCGCAGGGGTTCGCTGGTCGGGAACCGCCAGGTTCCGCCATCGGTGAGCGCGGACGGGGCCAAATCCAGGTCAGCCATGACCGCCTTGGACCGCTTGGCGAAGAAGGTGTCAACCGCCCGCTTCCGGCGGGCCCCGGCTGAGGCTATGGAGGGCGCATGGACCGTCTGATCCTCATGCGCCACGGCCAGGCCGAACGGCAGGCCGCGACCGGCGGCGACTTCGAGCGTGGCTTGACCCCGAAGGGGCGCGAGGACGCGACCCTGATCGGCCAGCTGCTGGCCCGCCAGGGGGCGAGCCCTGATCTGGTGCTGGTTTCCAGCGCCCGGCGGACCCGCGAAACCTTCGCCGCCGTCTCGGCCGCCTTTCCCCAGGCCCGGGTCGAGTTCCGCCGCGACCTCTATCACGCCGAGCCCGATGAGGTCATGGCCGCCCTGGAGGACGAGGGCGATTCGGCCGGGGTGGTGATGGTCATCGGCCACAATCCGGGCCTGCATGAACTGGCCCTGCGTCTCGTGCTCCAGGGCGGGGCCGAACCGGTCGCTCTGAACCGGATCCGCGGCCGCTTTCCCACCGCCACCACGGCGGTCTTCGCGTTCGGCTCCGGTGGCCCGCCGGTGCTGGAACATCTCTTCTACGTGGCCGAACATGGCGGAACAGGCGGCGAATGACCCTGATCTACAAGATCCTCTCCCGCGCCGAGTGGGAGGCCGCCCAGGCTCTGGGCGAGTTTCAGGGTTCGGCTGTCGATCTCGCCGACGGCTTCATCCACCTGTCGGGGGCCGATCAGGCCCAGGAGACGGCGGCCCGCTATTTCGTCGGCCAGGCCGATCTCGTCCTGCTCGGCGTCGAGGCCGAGGCCCTGGGCGAGGCCCTGAAATGGGAGGCCTCGCGCGGCGGGGCGCTGTTTCCGCATCTCTTCCGGCCCCTGCTCGTCGGTGAGGTCATCAGCGAGCGCGCCCTGGCGCTCGACGCGGCCGGCGTGCCCCAGCTGGGCGATCTGTCCGCATGAGCCTGCACGACCTCGCCGCCCGGGCCCTGCACGCCTTCGACCCGGAAGACGCCCATGGCCTGGCCATCATGGGCCTGAAGGCCGGCCTTGGTCCGCGCGACAGCGGGCCCGATGATCTGAGCCTGTCGATCACCCTGGCCGGCATGACCCTGTCCAGCTGCGTGGGTCTGGCGGCCGGTTTCGACAAGAACGCCGAGGTGCCCGACGCCATGCTGGCCGCCGGCTTCGGCTTCGTGGAGGCCGGGACGGTCACGCCCCTGCCCCAGGCCGGCAATCCGCGCCCGCGCCTGTTTCGCCTGACGCAGGACCAGGCGGTGATCAACCGCATGGGCTTCAACAATGAGGGCCTCGAGGCCTTCGCCGGCCGTCTGGCTCGACGCCAGGGCCGTCGGGGCTTTGTCGGAGCCAATATCGGGGCCAACAAGGACGCCACCGACCGGATCCAGGACTATGTCACCGGCCTGACCCGGCTGTGGGGCCTGTCGGACTATTTCACCGCCAATATCTCCTCGCCCAATACGCCGGGCCTGCGGGCCCTGCAGACCAGGGCCGCTCTGGAAGAGCTGCTGGGACGGCTGGCCGAGACGCGCCTGTCGCTGAAGACCGCGTCGGGCCGCGACTATCCGATCTTCCTGAAGGTTGCCCCCGATCTCGAGGACGGCGAGGTCGAGGCCATTGTCGAGACGGTCGTGGCCAGCGGCCTGGACGGCATCATCGTCAGCAACACCACCATCGCCCGGCCCGACAGCCTGAGGTCGGCGGACAGGGGCGAGACCGGCGGTCTGTCGGGTGCGCCGCTGCTGGAGCCCTCCACGGCGGTTCTGAAACGCTTCCATGCCGCCGCCGCAGGCCGAACCGCCCTGATCGGGGCCGGCGGCATTGCGGACGGGGCCGGAGCCTATGCCAAGATCCGGGCCGGGGCCCGGGCGGTGCAGCTCTATTCGGCCCTGGTCTATGGTGGGCCGGGCCTGGTGGTTCGCATCAAGCACGACCTGGCCGCGCGCCTGCGCGCCGACGGCTTTGCCTCTGTCGAGGATGCGGTCGGCGCCGGATGACGACCGACAGGGGACTGCAGCTGCTCCGACAGTTCGGCCCGGTCGTGGCCCTGGTCGCCCTGTTCATCTGGGCGGTGGCCAGTGGTCTGGCAGGGCATATCTCGCTGGAAGATCTCCGGGCCCAGGCCCAGGGCCTGCAGGCCCTCGTCCGCGAACATCCGGTCCTCAGCGTCGCGAGCTATGTCACCCTCTATGTGGCGACCGTGTCGATCTCCCTGCCCGGCGCCCTGATCCTGTCTCTGACCGGCGGCTTCCTGTTCGGTCCCATACTGGGCGGGGCGGCCGCCGTCACCGGGGCCACGGGCGGCTCGACGGTGGTGTTCCTGGTCTCGCGCACGGCCTTTGCCGACTTCCTGCGGCGCTGGAAGAACCCCCTGCTGCTGAAGATCGAGGACGGATTTCGCGACAACGCCTTTTCCTACCTGCTGACCCTGCGCCTGATCCCGGCCTTTCCGCTGCTGCTGGTCAATGTCGCGGCGGGTCTGATGGGGGTGCCTTTGCGGACCTTTCTGGCCGCCTCCTTCCTCGGCATGGTGCCCAGTTCCTTCGTCTATGCCGGGATCGGTGCGGGTCTCGGCCACGTCTTTGCCCAGGGTCACACGGTTTCGCTGGAAACCCTGCTGTCGCCGAGGATCTATCTGCCGATAATCGCCATGGGGGTGCTGGCCTTTCTGCCGCCGCTGTGGCGCCATTGGCGACGCGGGCGCGTTGCCCCCGCGCCCGACGTGAAGTAACTCAGATTCATGACCGAGACGGTCTCGCCGACGGAAATCCCGACCCCGCCCGCCGCGCGACGCTTCCCGTGGCCGCGCGGCCTGTCGGCGCGCCTGCTGCTGTTCACCGCCTTTGTCGTCACTGTCGCCGGTCTGATGATCCTGCCGCCTACCCTGGCGGCCTATGAGGAGCAGTGGCTGCTGGATCGGGTGCGGGCCGGGGAACTGGCCTCGACCATCGCCGAGAACGATCCCGATCTGCGGGTCAGCGACTCGGTCGCCGGCCAGCTGTTCGACCAGGCCGGGGCCGTCACGGTGGCCGTCCAGGTCGACGGGGCCCGCCGGCTGGTCCTGCCGCCCAAGGTCCCGATGCAGACGCCCTATCTGGTCGACCTGCGGCGTCAGAACCCCGGCTCCTGGCTGGCCGCCCCCTTCTTCACCCTGACCAGCCCGCCCGGCAGCATGGTCCGGGTGATGGCCGAGCCGCGCTTCCGCAAGGCCGAGTTCGTCGAGGTGGTCCTGCCCGACGCCCCGCTGAAGGCCCAATTGATCGCCTATTTCTGGCGGCTTGCCGGGGTGACGATCTTCGTCGCCGGCCTGGCCGGCTTCTTCGTCTATCTGTTCCTGAACATCTTCCTGGTGCGGCCCATGCAGCGCATCACCCGCGCCATGGAGCAGTTTCGCGCCGACCCGGCCGATCCCGAGGCCCGTATCGTAGTCTCCAAGCGCCGCGACGAGATCGGCCGCGCCGAGCTCGAGCTCGACCGCATGCAGACCGACCTGCTGACCGCCCTGGCCTCCAAGGCCCGACTGGCGGCCCTGGGCGAGGCGGTGGCCAAGATCAATCACGACCTGCGCAACATGCTGACCAGTGCCCAGATGGCTTCGGACCGCCTGGCCGCCCTGGGCGATCCCAAGGTGGCCCAGGCCCTGCCGCGCCTGGAACGGGCCCTTGACCGGGCCATCACCCTGGCCACCGACGTCATGACCTATGGCAAGTCCAAGGAGCCTGCGCCGGTGGTCCGGCCCACGCCCCTGCGCGCCGCGCTCGACAGCGCTGCCGAGGATTCCGGCCTCGCCCCGGGCGGTGTGGCCCTGGAGACCGTGATCGACCCGCGCGAGCAGGTCCTGGCCGATCCGGACCAGCTGCACCGCATCCTGACCAATCTGTTGCGCAATGCCCGTGAAGCCATCGAGGGCGCGCCCGATCGTGGCCGCAAGGGCCGGGTGTTCGTCGAACTGCATCGCGGCGACGGGATCAGCATCCTGCGCCTCTCCGACGACGGCCCCGGCGTGCCGCAACGGGCCCAGGCCAACCTGTTCCAGCCCTTCGTCGGCTCGGTGCGGCGCGGCGGCACCGGCCTCGGCCTGGCCATCGCCCGCGAACTGGCCCAGGGCCATGGTGGTGACCTCGTGCTGGTCGAGACGGGGCCGGGGGGCTCGGTGTTCGATCTCAGCCTGGCGGGCGTGCCCGAGCCGGTGGCCGAGGCTGCGGCGGTGGTCGCGGTGCCGGGCGAGGTTTCCCGGCCGACGCCGCAGGCCCCCTCCTGACCTGCTACGCAGGTCGTCCTCCCCCCTGCGGGGGGAAGATGAGATCAGCGCGACCTTCATCTTCCCCCTCCGGGGGAAGACGGCTGCGCAGCAGCCCGTAGGGGGCAAGTGCGGGGATTGAACCCGATCTATCTCCGGCGTTTCCCAAACAAACCCAAGTCCAATCAATGCCCTGCAAAAAGTCAGATCGCGCCAATCCTCCGCGCTGAATCCGCCCGCATAATCAGTCTCACCTGACAGCACGGGAAGGGCGTCCGGCCGGCGACTGAGGCGGCTGTCAGGGGTGATCGAGCGGGGCCACCGGTCGGACGAATGTCCGTGCCGGAGTGCTTAAAGTGAGGGCAGGGGACGTAAACCTGCCCATCGGGGGTCTGCCAGGACCTCCGCCCGTCCGAAGGTTCGCTCCGGGTCCCTCCGGAATCGGCGTGGCTGCAGCCAGAGGCTCAAGTCCGTCGCGAGGAGGACAAGGCCCGGGTGGGGTGAAGGGTTGAACCAGACCCGCGCGCCCCGGCCAGAGGGATAACGGTCACGCGGAGCGTTCGTCTTCGTCGAAACGGTACATATTCAAACCCTCATCCGGGCGAGGCCCGGACGCTCCGCAACCCTTCCCAACCCTTCAGCGGGCCCGCCGCGTGAAGCGGCGGAGCCGTGCCGGTCGTCTCTACAGGCCCTTGGCCACGCCTTCGCGACGGGGATCGGCACCGCCCTCCAGGACCCCGCCGGGACGCACGATCAGGCCGTGCAGGCCGGAGGTCTCGTTCTGGCCGATCTTGACTGTCACGCCGCGGGCATTGAGGGCAGCGACCATCTCGGGACCGAACAGGTTGGCCTCGCCGGAGAAGTTTTCGCCGCGCGACACCAGGTTGGGCAGGTTGATCGCCTCCTGCATGGAGAGGCCCCAATAGAAGACCCCGACCATGGCCTTCAGATTATAGGACAGGATGGCATTGCCGCCGGGCGAGCCCACGGCCGCCAGGAACTTGCCCTTGTCGTCCAGCACGATCAGCGGCGACATGGACGAGCGCGGACGCTTGCCGGCCGCCACCGCATTGGCCGCCGGCGCACCGTCCCGGTCGGTCGGCGAGAAGCTGAAGTCGGTCATCTGGTTGTTGAGGAAGAAGCCGCCGACCATCCGGCCCGAGCCGAAGATGCTCTCGACCGTGGTGGTCATGGAGACCACATTGCCGGCCGGATCCATGATCACGAAATGGGTGGTGCCGGCAGGCTCCCGGGTAGCGTCGGGGCCGACGACGGGCGCGCCTTTCGGCAGGCCGAACTTCGGCGCGGGGCCGGCCACGTCCTTGATCAGCTTGGCGCGCTCGGCGACATAGGCCGGGTCCAGCAGGCCCTCGACCGGCACCTTGACGAAGGCCGGATCGGCCACATAGCGGTCGCGGTCGGCGTACATGACCCGCTCGGCCTCGGCCAGCAGGGCCCAGGCGGCCGGATCCTTGGGGCCGCGCGTGCCGATATCGGTGTGTTCCAGCATCATCAGGGCCTGGACCACGGCCAGGCCACTCGACGAGGGATTGGGCACGCAGACCGTATAGACCTTCCAGGGCCGGCACAGGGCCGCCGCCGAGCGGGGGCGATAGGTCTTGAGATCGCTGAGGGTGATGCTGCCCGGCAGGGTGCCGGCCTGGACCTTGTCGACGATGGCCTGGGCGATCGGTCCTTCATAGAGGGCGCTGGGACCCTCGGCCGCCAGCCGCCGGACCGTGGCCGCATAGGCCGGGTTCTTCAGCAGATCGCCGGCCTGGTAGCGCTGGCCGTCGGGCTTGGTGAAATAGGCGGTCACGTCCGGCGTGGCGTTCTGGGGCACCCGGCTGCTGTTGACCATGCCGGCCAGGCGGGGGCTGACCACAAAGCCGTCGGTCGCCAGTCGCTCGGCCTCCTTGAACAGGGTGCTCCACTTGGCCGCGCCATGATCCTTCTGGGCCTGGGCCAGCATGGCCACGGCACCCGGGACGCCGGTTGCCCGGCCGGAGACCACGGCGACCTGGAACGGCAGGGGCTTGCCTTCCGGGCCCAGGAACATGTCAGGGGCGGCGCCGCTGGGGGCCGTCTCGCGCCCGTCATAGGCGGTGACCTTGCCGGTGCGCGCCTCGAAATAGGTCATGAAGGCACCGCCGCCGATCCCCGAGCTCTGCGGCTCGACCAGGCTCAGCACAGCCTGGACCGCTACGGCAGCATCCACGGCACTGCCGCCCTCGCGCAGCACCTTCAGGCCCGCCTCGACCGCCAGGGGGTTGGCAGCGGCGACAAAGCCGCGCGGCGCGGTTTGAGACCCTGCAGCGGCCGCTGCGGCGGGCTTGGCCCGGGTCGTGACCTGGGCGTCGGCCAGGCCGGCGCAGGCGGACAGGGCGAGCAGGGAGATCAGGATGAGGCGACGCATAGGATCGGGTTCCAACCAGGAAACGGCGGCGGTCAGGCCGCGACGGCGAGGTGTCCATGGACATCAAACCCATGGCGCTGTCACGTCCGTATGACGCTTCAGGGGGCCGAAACCGCCAGCCCGCTTCGCGCCGGGCGACGGGTGCCTGCCGGCCGAGCGCGGGTCGCTGAAATCTTTTCGCGATTACCCGCAGACCGGGCTTGCGTCCCCGGAGTGAACGGGCTATCTCCCCCGCCTCGCCGAAAGGCAATGCGCGCCCGTAGCTCAGCTGGATAGAGCATCAGACTACGAATCTGAGGGTCGGACGTTCGAATCGTTCCGGGCGCGCCATTTTCTCCCGACATCGCAACCTGGTCGTGGCCGAGCTTTTCGCGCCGGCGACGGGGTTTGGCCGTCAGGCTGGGCGTCCTTCAAAGGGGCCTGGCCGGAGGGCAGGAGATCGCCGGGAGCAACCTATCTGGCCAGCTGGACCTCGCGCGGGCTCTGGCCGGTCCAGCGTTTGAAGGCCCGAGAGAAGGCCGCCGGTTCGGAGAAGCCGACGAGGTAGGCGGTCTCGTTGACCGAGGCCTTTGCGCCGGCGAGGTAGCGCAGCGCCATGCGGTGGCGAAGCGCGTCCAGCACCTGCTTGAAGGTGGCGTCCTCGGTTCTGAGCTTGCGGAACAGGGTCTGGCGGCTGAAGCCCAGAGCGCGGGCAACGGTGTCGGAACCGACCTCCCCGGTGTGCAGCAGCGGCAGCAGCATGGCCTCGACCTGGCCGCGGACGGTCTTCTTGTCCTCGAGTTCCTGCAGCAGGTCGTCGGCCCGCCGGGTCAGGACGCCGAAGACGTAACGCGGTTGCTGTGCCACGGGCCAGGTCGCGATGCGCGGGTCGAGCCTCATGGCGTTCCAGTTGCTGGAGAAGGTCACCGGGCACTGGAAAATGCGGTCGTGCTCGGCGCGCCAGGCCGGGGCCGGATGGGTGAACTGCACCTCCAGCACGTGCGGCTCGGGCAGGAAGCGGCGCGGGCCGCAGACCAGCCGGACGAAGGCCCCTTCGGTCAGTTCCGGGAAGGCGTTGGGATCGGCCCGCGTATCGACCATCCACAGCTGGCCATCGCGCACGGTCAGGGTGAAGCGCGGCCCGTCGCTGAGCCCCTCGGTCTCCAGTGACAGTCGACCGAAGCGCTGCATCTGGGCGAAGGCGTCACCCATGGTGGCCGAGGCGTTCATGATCAGCCCGACGATCGAGATCTCCGCCAGGTCGACGGCCTCGCCGAAATGCAGGGCCAGGGCCGGGTCCTTGCAGAGGTCCTGGGCTGCGCGCATCAGGGCCATATAGGACTCGAAGGGCAGGCGGCTGTCGTGGTCTGCCAGGTCGGCAAGGGTCAGGCCGGCCCGGGCCAGAAGCGTGGCGCGATCAGCGCCCCTCTGGACAGCGAATGCGATCAGGCCGGCGGCGACTCCTGCGGACGTGGTCAGATTCGGCATCGGCGCGGCCCTTGGTGTTACAAACGATCATGCGGGCGGTCGGTTCGATCATGGCGCCCGCCGCCCATATCGACAAGTAAGGGGGCCATGACACCCCGGACTCTGCCCGTCTCACCCGTCCTGTTTGCCGTTGCTGTCGCCGCCGCTGTCGCGCTGATGCCTTCGATCGCCCTGGCGGAAAATCTGGAGGCCCGGGCCGGCGATCCGGCCTGGATGCATCTGGGGGCCAATGCCCTGCTGTGGGCCCACATCGCCGGCGGCGCGATCGGCATGATCACCGGGGTCGTCGCCCTGGCCTCGCGCAAGGGCCAGAGCGTCCACCGCAAGGCCGGAACGGTGTTCTTTCTGGCGATGTTCACCGCCTATGCCATCGGCGCAGGTGTCGCGCCGTTCCTTCAGACCGGACAGCGCCCCAACGTCGTGGCCGGCATTATGGCGCTGTACCTTCTGATCAGCGGAACGATGGCGGCCCGACAGCGGGATGTGAAGGCGGGCGCGCCGGAGGTGATCGGGCTGATTGTCGCCCTCGCCATCACCGCCGCCGGCGTGACCTTCATGCAGATGGGCGCGGCCAGCCCGACCGGCACGGTGGACGGCTCGCCGCCGCCGGCCTTCTTCCTGTTTACGGTTGCCGGGGCCTTCGCCGCCGCGGGTGAATTGCATGTGCTCGTGCGCAAGCAGCTGTCCAGGGTCTCGCGGATTGCGCGTCACCTGTGGCGGATGTGCTTTTCGCTGTTCATTGCCTCGGGGTCGTTCTTCCTCGGCCAGCAGCAGGTGTTTCCCAAGGCCGTGCAGGACTCGGCTCTGCTCTACGTCCTCGCCCTGGCGCCGTTGCCGATCATGCTGTTCTGGCTGGGCAAGGTTCGCTTCGACGACTGGCGGCGCCGGCGGGTGAAAGCGGCGGTCGCGGCCTAGCGGCCTAGCCCCCTGCGGGGGCGAACAGGTCGTCCAGGCTGGAGCGCATGCGATCGAGCAGCTCGTCGCGCGACTCGTCGGTCATGTTGGAGACGATGGACCCGAAGTGGCAGTGGTCGAGGACCCGCAGGCCGCAGACGCCCGCCAGGTGCAAATCGAAGACCGTCATCAGGGCCTTCAGGGCTCCGGTGTCCTTCACCCAGTCTTCCGGTGCGCCCGAGGTGGAAAAGCTGAGCAGGGTCTTGCCGTCCAGCAGGGACTCGGTGCCGCCGAGGCCCGGGGCATAGCCAAAGCCCATGCTGAACACCCGGTCGACATAGCCCTTCAGAATGGCCGGCGGCGCATTGAACCAGAACGGATAGACGAAGATGAAGCCGTCGACGTCCGCCACCAGCTCGCGTTCCATGACGATGTCGGCGGCCGGCCGGGCCCCGTTCGCCATCGGCAGTTCCTCGGCCTTCAGGCGCGGATCGAAGTCCAGGGCATAGAGATCCCGCACCACCACCTCATGGCCGCCGGCGCGCAGATGGTCCGCGCAGGTTTTGGCCAGGGTCGCGCAGAAACTGCCGGACCTTGGGTGAGCGAGGATGATGGCGTGTTTCATGGCAGGGGGGCTCCGGCAGCGGATGGTCGGCCGGGGCGATGCGACCGGCCCTCACTGGAGGTCGACTGGCCCTCGGGTCAGGCCGCGACCAGGTCGGCCAGACGCACCGGCGCGGCGACCCGGAACCGTCGGCACCCTTCGAGGGCGACGAGGCCGTCGGCCTGAAGCTGGGTGACCATGCGCGACACGGTCTCGATCGTCAGGCCCAGGTGATCGGCAATATCCTGCCGGCTCATGGCCAGTTCGTTCCAGGCCGAGCCCTGACGCTTGGCCACGTCGGCCAGGAAGCCTGCCACCCGCTCATAGGCGCTCTTGCGGGCCAGCAGCATCATGTGGTCCTGGGCGCGACCCAGTTCCTGGCCGGTGGCGCGCCAGATCAGGCGTTCGAGACGCTCGCCCGCCTCGCCATAGTGCTTAAGGGACGAGCGCTTGGTGACCAGGATCTTGCTGTCGCACAGGGCTTCGGCCGAGGCGCGATGGGTTGGGCCCGCTTCCAGGCCAAACAGGTCACCGGCATAGTAGAAGCCCGCGATCTGGCGGCGACCGTCACCCAGCAGGCGCGAGGCCCGGACGGCACCGCGCTGGACCTGGTAGACCATGTCGCTTTCGTCGTCCTGGGCGTAGATTTCCTCGCCGGCCGAGAAGCTCATGCTGACACCGATGGCCGAGAACACTTCGTCCGTCGGGATCATCTGGGCCACTGGCGCGGCGGCCTCTGCGCGGTCTCGCAAGAATGCTGGCATGGACATCGCACGTCTCCCTGAGCAGTGGACTTCAGGGATAGGTGAAGGGCGATCCCTCTCACATTGGGATGTTTACGTAGTTGGAATGAGACCCTGGTCAGGCGGGCAGGACCAGGCGAGAAGCCGGTGCCGGATCCAGGCTGATCACGACCCGCGCGTCCAGGGCCATGACCCCATGGGCATCAACCCGAAGGGGGTTGATGTCCAGTTCCAGGACCTCCGGGAGCTCTGTGGCTATGGCCGAAAGCGCCTCCAGAGTGGCAACGATCCCGGCGATATCGGCCGCGGGCTCGTCGCGATAACCGGCCAGGAGGCGCGAAATCCGGGTCCGCGCCAGCATGGCCAGGGCCGCTGCGCCGTTGAGGGGCGGCAGACCCAGGGCGTGGTCCCGGATGACCTCGACGGCCTTGCCGCCGGCCCCGACCATCAGGACCGGACCAAAGGTGGGGTCCGGTGCCAGACCGACGATCACTTCATGGGCCCGGCCCGGCGCAACCATGGTCTGGACGGCAAAGCCGGTGATCACCGCGCCGGGACAGGCCGTCGCCACGCGGGCCGCGATGGCCTCGGCAGCTTCGACGGCCGCCTGGGCATCCGGAAGATTCAGGACCACGCCCCCGACGTCGGACTTGTGAACGATCTGGGGCGAGACGATCTTGACGGCATAGGGCGGTGCCAGACCGGCGCAGACGGCGCTGACCTCCGCAGGGGTGGCCGCCAGTCGGGTCGGGACCGTGCTGACGCCAAAGGCGTCCAGCAGGGCCTTGGCCTCGATCTCGTTGAGCAGGCTGCGGCCTTCGGCCCGGGCCGTGGCAATCAGGGCCCGGGCCGCGGAGGGCCGGTCCTGGCGCGGCTCGGACGCGGCAGGGGGGGCAGACAACCGGGCGGCCGCCTTGTGGGCGGCGATCAGATGGCCAAAGCCCCGGATCGCCGTGTCCGGTGCCCCGAACATCGCAATGCCGGCGGCACTGAGAATCGGGCCGGCTATGTCCTGGTTGGTGTCCCCCAGCCAGCAGGCGATGACCGGCTTGAGGATCCCGCGCCCTCGCGCGGCCACGACAGCGGCCGCTACGCCCTGGGCGATATCGCGGGGGTCAAGCAGGGCGGTGGGGCAGTTCATCACCAGCACGGCATCGACCCCGTCATCGGCCAGGACCGCATCCAGGGCGGCACGATAGCGCTCGACCGGCGCGTCGCCGATCAGGTCCACCGGATTGCCATGTGACCATCCTGCGGGCAGGGCGGAACTCAGCTGCTCCAGAGTCTGGGGCGACAGGTCGGCCAGGACACCGGTGCCGGCTGTCATGGCATCGAGCGCCAAAATGCCGGCTCCGCCGCCATTGGTGACGATCGCCAGGCGCTCGCCCTGGAGCTCGCCCTGGAGCTCGGGTCCCCCCCGCAGGACGGCGGCGGCATCGAACAGGTCGGTGAGGCTTTCGACCTGCACGATTCCCGCTCGCTCGAAGGCGCAGGCATGCACGTCATAGGCCCCGGCCAGGGCCCCGGTATGGGAGCGGACGGCCCTACCGCTGGCGGGGTTGCGTCCGGCCTTCAGGGCAATGACCGGCTTGAGGCGCGCCGCGGCCTGGGCGGCGGCCATGAACCGGGCCCCGCGTGTGACGCCCTCGATATAGAGCAGGATGGCATCGGTCCGGGGATCGGCGGCGAACAGGTCTATCAGGTCGGCGAGATCGATATCGGCCATGTCGCCGACCGAGACGATCCCGGAAAAGCCCAGCTGCCGGGTCGTGGCCCAGTCGACCAGGCCACTGATCAGGGCCCCGCTCTGGGAGATCAGGGCCAGGCCCCCGGCCAGGGGCGTGCCGCGGGCGAAGGAGGCGTTGAGGCGGGCATGGGGGGCCAGGAGCCCCAGGCCGTTGGGACCGACGAGGCGGAGGCCATGGGGCCTGGCGGCATCCAGCACCGCCTGGCGCAGGCCATTGGCCTCGGTCAGGCCCGCCGACAGGATCACGGCGACCCGGACACCGGCGGCTCCCAGCTCGGCGATCGCCCCTGGCGCGGCGGCGGCGGGCACCACCACAATGGCCAGGTCGGGGGGCTGAGGCAGATCGGCGATCTGCGCCACCCAGGTCGTGCCTGGTACGGAGAGGGGGCGGGGATTGATCAGGAAGACGGTGCCGGCAAATCCACCTGCCAGGATGTTTTCGACCACGACCTCACCGACGGAGCCCTGGCGGTCAGAGCCGCCGATCACCGCGACCGAGGCCGGGGCGAGCAGGGCGGACAGGATGGGGGGTGACATGGCGACCTCAAATGTTCAGCCCGCCAGGGACGGGGATCGTGCCAGAACCAAGCGTTACGGAGGCGTGGGCGCCATCCGTAAAGTCCCCAACGGGCCTTGATCCGGGCCGCCAAAGCGGTTTGTAACCTAGGGTGTGCGGAGGCATGGTCGGGCTCGGTGATCGAGCCTTGCAGACCCAAACGCCTGAAGACGGAAAAGGGTGAACAGCCAATGGCCTCCGGTTCGGGGCTGCAGCAGGACCAGATCAAGAGTTACGGCCTGACGCTGGCGATTTTCGGCTTGGCGGTGGCGGTCCGTTGGCTGGCGGCCCCGTGGCTGGGAAACCATGCGGCCTTTCTGCCCTTCATCGCGCCGGTCGTGGCTGCAGCGGCGTTTGGCTGCGTCGGCGCGGGCCTGGCCGCTACAGGACTCGGTCTGCTGACGGGCCTGGCCTTTTTGGGCAAGACCCCGCAGGCCTCTGACCCGACCCTGGTCCTGGTTCAGGCCCTGTTCTTCCTGTTGGCAGCCTTGGGCGTGACCCTGGTGGGCGCGCGGGTGGGGCGGCTGCGGCGCGGAACCGTGTCCAGCCAGGGCCGTGAAGCCCTCCGCGAGCGGCAGGCCGAAGTCGTGGCCAGCGAGCTGAGCCTGCTGATCGATGGGGCCACCGAATACGCCATTTCGATGCTCGACCCGGAGGGGCGCGTGCTGATCTGGAATGCGGGCGGTCAGAGACTGATGGGCTGGAGCGAGGCTGAGGTCATCGGTCAGTCCGTCTCGATCTTTTATCCCCAGGACGCCCGTCAGGCCGGCAAGCCGCAGGCCGATCTCGCCCGGGTGCAGGCCGAGGGCAAGGTCGAGGAAGACGGCTGGTTCCTGCGCAAGGACGGGTCGGAGTTCCTGGCCCACGTCTCCCTGACCGCGTTGCATGACCGGGACGGCGTCTTGCGGGGCTTCGGCAAGGTGCTTCGCGACGTCACCGATCAAAGGGCGAGCGAGCGTGCCCTTGACGCCGGAGCCGAGCATCTGAGGTCGATCCTCTCGACAGTCCCCGACGCCATGATCGTCATCGACGACCGTGGCAAGATCCTGTCGTTCAGCGCGGCCGCCGAGCGGTTGTTCGGCTTTCAGGAAGCCGAGATGGTCGGCGAGAACGTGCGCTGCCTGATGCCGTCGCCGGACCAGGAGCGTCACGACGGCTATATCGAGCGCTACCTGTCCACGGGCGAGCGCAAGGTGATCGGCAAGGGACGCATCGTCGTGGGCCGGCGCAAGGACGGCTCCACCTTTCCTATGGAGCTGTGGGTTGGGGAGGCAACGAGCCATGGACCCAGGGTCTTCACCGGCTTTGTCCGCGACCTGACCGAGCGCCAGCGGACCCAGGCCCGGCTTGAGGAACTGCAGGCCGAACTGATCCATATCGCCCGGGTCAGCGGCATGGGAACCATGGCCTCGACCCTGGCCCATGAGCTCAACCAGCCGATCACCGCGGTCGCCAACTATGTCGAGGCCGTCCGCGATCTCCTTCTGGAGCCAGATCCCGACGACCTGCCGATGATCCGTGAGGCCCTGGGCGACGCGGCCGGTGAGGCGATGCGGGCCGGCAATATTGTCCGGCGCCTGCGGGCCTTCGTCGCCCGGGGTGAGGTCGAGAAAACCGTTGAGGATCTTCCGGCCGTGATCCACGAGGCCGCTGCGCTGGGGCTGATGGGGGCCCGGGATCAGGGCCTGGATCCGGTGTTCGCCCTTGACCCTGCCGCGACGCCGGTTCTGATCGACCGGGTTCAGATTCAGCAGGTGGTGATCAATCTGGCCCGCAATGCAGTCGAGGCCATGGCCGGAACCGACCAGCCCCGCCTGTGGCTGAGCACCCAGGATCAGGGTGACGACCTGGTGAGGGTCACGATTGCCGATAACGGCCCGGGAGTCTCGCCGGCCATTGCCAGCCAGCTGTTTACGGCCTTTGTCAGTACCAAGGTCGAGGGCATGGGGCTGGGTCTGTCGATCTGCCGCACGATCGTCGAAGCCAATGGCGGCCGAATCTGGCACGAGCCGCGTCCAGGCGGCGGCTCGCAGTTTCACTTCACCCTGGTCAAGGTCGAGAAGGAGGCCTTTCATGACTCCTAGGCGGATGATCCATATCGTCGATGACGAAGAGGCGATCCGTCGCTCGGCGGGGTTCATGCTGAAGACCTCGGGCTATGCCGTTTCGACCTATGCGTCGGGCGACGCCTTCCTGCAGGGGGCCCGCGATGCCGAGCCCGGCTGTGTTCTGCTCGACGTGCGGATGCCGGGCATGGATGGCCTGGAGGTCCAGAAGGTCATGGCCGAACGCGGTATCGCCATGCCGGTGGTCGTGCTGACCGGCCATGGCGATGTCACCCTGGCCGTGCGGGCCATGAAGGGCGGCGCGGTCGACTTCATCGAGAAGCCGTTCGAAAAGACCGTTTTGCTGAGCGCCATAACAGCCGCCTTTGAGCGTCTGGATGACGCCGATGCCCGGGCGGCTCGGGCCAGCGACGCCGCCATTGCCATAGCCGCCCTGACCGCTCGGGAGCAGGACGTCCTGCGGGGCATGGCCAAGGGTCTTCCCAACAAGACCATCGCCTTTGACCTCGATATCTCGCCCCGCACGGTCGAGGTCCACAGGGCCAATCTGATGGCCAAGCTGCAGGTCAAGACCCTGTCCGAAGCGCTGCGGATCGCCTTCGCCGCCGGACTGAAGGAAGAAGCCTAAGGACCTCTACGTAGGGACCCGCTTTTCCGGGTGTGGCATGAACCGGTCCGTGACCCGCTTGGGTCGCGAACTCTGGCCGGAACATGACGCAAGCGCTTTCCAAACTTGAAGACCGCGCGCGGCTGCTGCTGGTTGAGGACGACGCCGGCGTCCGCCGCTCGCTGCAACTGTTGCTACACGGTCGCGGATTCGAGGTCCGAGCCTATGCTTCGGGTCTTGCCCTGCTGGCGGACCCGACGGCTTTGGGGGCTGTCTGCCTGGTGGCCGACTACCGCATGCCCGACATCGATGGCGTTCTGATCCTGAAGCGCCTGCGGGCGCTGGGCTGGGACGGCGAGGCCCTGATGATCACGGCCTTTCCGACGACGGAACTGCTGGATGCGGCCGAGACGGCGGGCTTTAGCCGGGTGATTGAGAAGCCCATGCCGGGCTCCGTCCTGGTCGAGGCTGTCGAGCGGGCGATGGCGGCGCACTAGAGGCCTAAGTATTGGCCCCAACTGCTCCCATTGAGCTGCGGCGCTAACAAGGAGTCTAACCCCCCGTCGGGAGCGAAGAAAATGAACCTGATCCTGAAGGCTGCCAAGGTCAGAGGAGCCAGTCTGGCTGCGGGCTTGTTGCTGGCTTTGTCGGGTCCTGCGGCCCTTGCCCAGCCTGCCGCCGCCACGCTCCCGATATCCGGCGGCCAGGGCCTTGCCCAGCGTCACTGCGGTGGTTGCCATGCCGTAGGCGCAGGGAAAAGCCCTCTGGCGGACGCCCCGCCCTTTGCCAGTCTTTACCTGCGCTATCCGCGCGGCGGTCTCGACCAGATCCTGACCGAGGGCATGCTGACGCCCCGTCGCATGCCCGAAGAGGGCACGCCGGAACGCCATCCGCGGATGCCGATGGTGGCCCTGGACGACGATCAGGTCGCCCAGCTGAAGGCCTATCTGCAGAGCCTTGACCCGCGAACCGCCGGCCATGCCAGGTGAGCGCCGAGGGTCAGCCCTCGGCCTTCAGGGCCAGGAGGCCGAACAGCGCGCCTTCGGTCTGTGACAGACGCCAGCCCCGGTGGTTGAACACCGCGCCCTGACGAAAATCGGCGGCTGCACGCCGGCGGAGGTCGGTCAGGACGTCGCCGTTGCGACCGCCCGGAAAGAGCCGCATCGCCAGGGCCTTGGCGTCGGTTCCGGGGTTCTGCTCCAGCCAGGCCTTGCCGACACGCACGACGGCGTCGCGATCCATGTCTTCAAATCCGGGGAGGGGCTCTGTGGCCCGGGCCAGGGACGGCAGGGCGGTGCCCGCCGTCAGGACCAGAAGGCTGGCGAGAAGATCGCGGCGGGCCAGGCCCTGGGGACGGGCAGGGGTCATCGGGTGGCTCCCATTTCGAGCTTCAGGTGGTCGGCCAGGCGCAGGGTCAGGGCCAGAAGGGTCAGGGTCGGGTTGGCGATGCCCGAGGTCGGGAACACGGAACTGCCGGTCACATAGAGATTGGTCGTGTCGTGGACCCGGCAATCGGCATCGACCACGCCCTGACGGGGATCGGCATGCATCCGGGTCGTGCCCATATGGTGGCGTGACGCACTGGATATGGCGACATAGTCCTGTCTCTGAATTGGCCAGCAGAGCCGGCCCTGGCCGGACGCGCCCAGGGTATCACCCATGCCGGCGGTGGAGCGCTCGAAGCTGGTCCAGTCGGCCTCGGAATAGGTCCAGTCCAGCCTGATCTGCGGCATGCCCAGGGCGTCGACCTTGACCGGATCGAGGGTGATGCGGCTCTCGGGATTGGGGAAATGCTCGGTCATGGCGAAGCAGCCCAGAAGTTGGCCTTCAGCCTGGCCGCGATCCATCCGGGTGGCGACCTGGCGGATGGCCCGGGTTTCGGCCTGGGTCGGCGTTCCCGAACCCGGCGGACCGCCATTGTACAGGGTCAGGGTAAAGTTGCCGGCCTTCATGCGGGTCTGTCCGCTCAGACCGCTACCGATCACGCAATGGGCCTGGGCGCGCCCGGGCGGAACATAGAGCGCCAGGGAATCGGACCGGGCGATATTGACGGCCGAGCCCTCGGTCTCGGCGTCGCCGTCCATGGAATAGGTGACGTGGCCCTGAAAGAAGCGGCCGACAAGGTCATGGCGATTGCCGACGCCCTCGCGGCGGACCCGGTTGGAGGCCAGCATCAGACGGACATTCTCGATGCCACCGGTCGCCAGCACATAGGTCCGGGCCTTGGCGGTGTGTCGCTTGCCGTCAAGACAGGCCACATCCAGGCCCTCGACCCGGTCGCCCCTGGCCGCCAGCCGCACCTGGGTGACGTTGGCATAGAGATAGACCGTGATGTTGGAGGCGTCTGCGAAGCCGGTGCGGAAGGCGTCAAAGGCTGCCTTGTCGGCTCCGCCCGAAATGTTCGAGAAATAGCGGGGGGCCGGAAAGAAGCCGTCCTGAGGATCCAGGTCGAGTGGCCGGCGGGCCGGGTCCTGCAGAACGGGGGTGTCGGTCCCGAAATGCGGGATGCCCAGCAGGTCGCAGGCCCGGTCATAGAACGGTTGCAGCTGCTCGCGGGTCATCGGCCAGCCGCTCCAGGGGGCCCAGTCGCGCTTGGCTAAGTCCGCGGGATCGAGCGGCGCGCACTTGCCGCCCCAGACATGGCCTGATCCCCCCAGGGCCCGGATCCGGGACTGGACCGGATAGTCGTTGAAGGGACGATCGGCGTTTCCAGGCCCACGGATCGTGGCAGTGCCCGTGTAGAGCGCCTGGCTCTCCATCTCGATCTCGCGGCCGCCGCTCTCCAGCAGGGCGACCCTGATCGGGCCGCCCGCGAGTTCGCGGGCCAGGGTAATGCCAGCCATGCCGCCACCGACGATGATCAGATCAGCATCGATCCGGCTGGCGTCAGGCAAGGTTCGGGCGTCGATGAAAGCCATCGTGTTTCCTGTCTGATTGTCTGGTGGGGCAGGGCTGGGTGGGTCGTGCAGACGATCTGGCCGCCGACCCGTTGCGAGACAGGCCTAGGCGCGGGCGCCCTTGGCCTTGAGGTACTGAATGACGGCGAGGTGGTTGCGCTTGATGGCCTGGCTGAGTGCAGACCGGGTTTCGCCGGGATTGGCGGTGACCGACCGGTTCACATCGGCACCGCGCTCGACGAGATAGCGCACGGTCTCGAGGCTGCCCGACTGGGCGGCGTTGATCAGCGGGGTCTCGTCGCCGGGGACAAAGGACTCCACGTTCGCGCCGCGGGTCACCAGGAGCTTGACGATGTCTAGACGTCCACGACCGGCGGCCATGATCAGCGGGTTGCCGTCGCCGCGGGCAGCGAGGTCGGGATTGGCACCCTTGGCCAGCAGGATCTCGACGATGTCGATGCGTCCCTGGCGGGCGGCCTCGATCAGGGGCGTGCCGTCGCCTTCAATCAGGGCGTCGGGATTGGCACCGGCGGCCAGCAGGGCGCGCACGCCTTCTACATCGCCTTCACGAACGGCGGCGAAGAGCGGCTGGCCCAGGTGACGGGCGATGGCGCGGGCGGCCTGCTCCGGCGTTTCGGGCACGGCACGGACGGGCTGGGCGGCCCAGGCCCCGACACTGGCGCTCAGGGCCAGTGCGGCGACCGAGGCGGCACCAAGGCGTCGGCGGACCTGGCCCACGCGATGTTGATTGAGCATGAGAAATCTTTCCTTGAGTTGGAGGTTGGCGGAGGCCGGCCAATGGCAGCCGAGCGGCGGGGCCTGCGGGGCCAGCTGGGTCTTCAGCATCGCCTCGCCATAGGTGCGGCGGGCGACCGGAAAACGGGTCAGGACAGCGGCATCGCAGGCGATCTCCTGGTCGATGCGCAGGCGCTGGGCCGCGAAATGGACCAGGGGATTGAACCAGAACAGGCACTGGATCGCGGTGGTCAGGGCATTGATCTGGGCATCGCCCATCGACAGGTGGGTCCGCTCATGGGCCAGGATCAGAGCCTGTTCTTCTGGATTGAAGCGCCGTGCGAAATCCGCAGGCACAACCACGCGAGGCGACAGGGCACCGATCACGGCCGGCCCGACCCCGGCATGTTCGGCATGGAACAGGCCGTCCGCGCCGCGCAGTCGGCCCAGGGACTTGAGAAAACGGCGCTGGCGCTCGGCCTGGAGGCCGATGGCCAGCAGGGCGATCAGGCCCCAGGTGAGGACGAGACCCTCTTGCAGGGGGAGCCCCTGGCCGGAGTCCTGGGCCTTGGTCTGCGGGGCTGCGATCGAGGTTGCATCGGCAGGCGGCATCGTGACGGCGACCGCCGCTGCGGTCGGCGGTGAAGCTGCTGGCAGGCGCACCGTGACGGTCCGGGCCGGCACGAGGACCGCCAGGGTGGCCAGGGGCACGACGAGCCACAGGCCATAGGCGGCACGGGCTCCAAACATCGCCCGCACCGGACGGCCCAGGATCAGTACCAGCAGTATGGCGGCGGCGATGGCCAGGTTGGCCCGCAACAGCAGGGCGAGAATGTCATCGGCCATCGTCGAGGCCCTCCAGCAGGCGGCGAAGGTCAGCAATGTCCTGGTCGCTGAGCTTCTCGCGCTGCGAGAAATGGGCGACCAGCGGAGCCAGGCGGCCATCGAACAGGCGATCCAGCAGGCCCTGGCTCTCGGAATGCACATAGTCGCCCTGGGCGACCAGGGGGCGGTAGAGGAAGCGGCGGCCGTCGCGTTCAGCGGCGATCGCGTCCTTCTTCAGCAGTCGGTTGAGCAGGGTCTTCACCGTGGCGTCGGCCCAGTCCTGGTCTGCCGGCAGGGCGGCGATAATATCCTCGGCGCTGAGCGGGCTCTTCGCCCACAGCGCCTTCATGACCTGACTTTCTGCCGTGCTGATCCGCATGGAGCCTCTCCGTGTTGGCTCCATCGATTACATCCGTAATCGATTGGGTCAATCGACGATTACGGACGTAAACGAAATGTAATCTCGCAAGTCGGCGCTCAAGGCGGGTCTGGCGGTCGCCGATGCGTTCAAAATCACCGGTCTTGAGGCCTGTGAGGCCTGGCTCAGCGGGGCCTAGGGGCGTCGGCCTTGCAACTGGCGTCGCCGCGCCGCAGCCCGCCGTGCCCGCCAATGGGCGACATAGGGCGCAGCAAACGTCCAGGCGATGGCGGCCACCAGGATCACGATAACAAACAAGGCCAGCTTCAGGTTCAAATCGACGTCCCCGGATTTGGTCGCAAAATAGCGGGCCTTGCCGCCTCGCTCAATTGTCGATGCGCGGGCCCGTGGCCGGCATGTTCCCGTTCGGAGGCAAGATTGGTGCCGAACCCGACTGGGACCACGCGCCGACGGCAGGCCCCTGACGCGCGAGCCTCCCGCCCCAAAAAGAAAATGCCCCCCGCCGTGAGGCGAGAGGCATCGGTATTTGGGGCAGTTGAGACCGCGCCTTAAGCGGCTGCGGCGGCCTTGACCAGCGACTTGGTCAGGATGCCGATGGCGGCTTCGCGATCGATGCGCTCGATGGCGGCAACTTCACGGGCCATGCGGTCCAGGGCCGACTCATACAGCTGGCGCTCCGAATAGGACTGTTCCGGCTGATTCTCGGCGCGGTGCAGGTCGCGGACGACCTCGGCGATCGAGATCAGGTCGCCCGAATTGATCTTGGCTTCGTATTCCTGGGCGCGGCGCGACCACATGGTGCGCTTGACGCGGGCCCGGCCCTTGAGCGTGGTCAGGGCCTGGGAGACCACATTGCCTTCGGCCAGGGGGCGCAGACCGGCGGTCTTGGCCTTCTTGGTCGGGACGCGGAGGGTCATTTTCTCGTGGTCGAAGGTGATGATGTAGACTTCGAGCGACATCCCGGCCACTTCCTGGGTCTCAACACCCTGGATGCTGCCCACGCCATGCGCGGGATAGACGACGTGATCGCCAACCGAGAATTCCAGACCGCTCTTGCTCATGTTCGTCCTCATCAATGCGAGCCCAGGGGGCCCGGAACACCGTCATTCCAGATCGGTCCATTAGAGACAGCCCAGCGACCGCGAACGGGGCGCGGGAGCCAAGCCGGGACAGGATTTGGAATTAACCTCTAAGACACCCTTCGCCTTCGATCGGGCGCGCCGGTTGAACGGCTCTTCGACAAAAAACGGACAGCCGCAAAAAGCCGCGACCGTCACGTTGGCGCAGACAATATCATAAAATTCAGCCTCATGAAAGGCTTGCGGCCGGACTTGAACCCGTTAGGGGGCCGATCAGGAACCCTTGCCGGGCTTTTCGCTGAAGTATTTCTCGAACTTGCCGGTCTCGCGCTCAAAGTCGTCGCGGTCGGCGGGCGGCTCGCCCTTAACCGTGATGTTGGGCCAGACCTTGGCGTAGTCGGAGTTGATGCGCAGCCACTTGCCGTCGGGCTCGTCCTCGGTGTCGGGCTTGATCGCGTCGACCGGGCACTCTGGTTCGCAGACGCCGCAATCGATGCATTCGTCCGGATTGATGGCCAGAAAGTTCTCGCCCTCATAGAAGCAGTCGACCGGACACACCTCGACACAGTCCATGTACTTACATTTGATACAGGCGTCTGTGACGATGTAGGTCATCGAGAACTCGATTGGGGCTGACGGCGTTCGGCGCGGGCGTTTTCGAAGGCGCGGGGCCGCTTGTCAATGCGGCTTGCTTGCGCGGCACCGCAGGATTTCTCGCCCCGCCGTCAGAGATAGCTTTGGGCCGGCCGATGGTTCCGCCGCCGGTCACCCTTTATCGCTGCCCAGTAGGACCGCGACGACCGGTCATCTCGACGGTCACGATTTCTTATCCAAAATAGCAACAGTCTTCGAGTGAGGAAACGCTCAAGAAAAACAACGTCGAGAATCCGACACTATGACAAAGTCGACCGTGGAGGTCAGGCGTTTGCCAAAGTCCGAGGCCGGACTGGCGCGTCTCACCGACGCACGCGCCGCCGCCTTTTCGCAGTTTGTGCTCCAGTTGCCGTTCGCTGCGGCTCTTCTGGACAGGGACCTGCGCCTGCTCGCGGTCAGCCGCGAATGGGTGACCCAGGGCCTGGCCCCGGACCTGGGCCTTGGCGGCGACGGCCGTCGCGCCCTGGTTTCGGCCGAGGATATTCTGGCGCTGATGAAGTGCGCCCAGTCCGGTAAGGCTTTCTCGCGTTATCTGCCGAACCTCGACACTGACGGCGTACAGAGGGTCTGGCGCACCGAGTTCAGCGCCTGCCGCGACGAGGGCGAAGACCCCTATGCCGTGATGGTCACGGCCCGCGATGTGACCGGCTATGCCGAGGCCATTCTGCGGGCCGAGCGTGACCAGCAGCGTCTGCGCATGGCGCTGGAACTCGATGGCCTGCTGGTCCGCGAATTCGATCTGAACACGCGGGAAGTGGTGTTTTCAGGGGCCACGCACGACCTGGAAAAGTGGTGTCGCTTTGAGAACGAACCGCTGGAGATCATCCACCAGGCCGACCGCGACCGGGTGGCGGCCCAGGTGGCGGCACGCAAGCCGGGCGAGACCGGCGTCTACGAGTTTCGACTCAATCGCGATGACGGAGTCGAGACCTGGGTGCGCTCGGCCAGCAAGCTGCTGATCGACCCGAACGGCCGCCCGGAACGGCTGGTCAATCTGTTCAAGGACATCACCGACCGTCGCCGCCAGACCGAGGCGGTCGAGACCCTGGCCTTCAAGGATCCTCTGACCGATCTGCCGAACCGGGCCCTGTTCCAGCACAAGTTCCAGGAGGCGGTCAGCGCGTCGGAGCGGCTGGGCGAGATGTTCGGTCTGATCATGATCGACGTCGACCACTTCAAGGACATCAACGACACACTCGGTCATGACGCCGGCGACGCTCTGCTCAAGCGGCTGGCCGAAATGCTGCGTCGCGCCTTCCGCGCCCAGGATACCGTGGCCAGGCTGGGGGGCGACGAGTTTGCGGTGATCCTCAGGGGGCTCAACTGCGAAGCGGACATGCTGCGGCCGATCCAGACCCTGCAGAAACTGTTGCGCCGCCCCATCGAGCATGGCGGGCGCAGCTTTACCTGCAGTGCCAGCATCGGCGCGGCTCTGCACGGCGACCCCGACGCTGATCCCTCGCACATGGTCAAGAACGCCGACATCGCCCTCTATCGGGCCAAGGATGCGGGCCGCAATCGCAGCGTCATGTTCCAGCCCTCCATGCGCTCGGAACTGGAGCAGAGAATCGAGCTGCTGCGCGATGTCCGGGCCGGCATAGCCGCCGGTGAATTCGTGCTGTTCTATCAGCCGGTCGTGGATGTGCGGGAAGGCGGCGTCGCCGGCTTTGAGGCCCTGATGCGGTGGGCTCATCCGGAGCAGGGGATCCTGGCACCCGCCCGCTTCATGCCGGCCTTTGAGGATCAGGACCTGTCGCTGAAGCTGGGCGATGTGGCCTTCGAGAGCGCCCTCCGTCAGATGCGGGACTGGATCGAGGCCGGTGTGGCGTTTGGACGGGTGGCCGTCAATATCTCGGCGGCCCAGTTCCGCAGCGGGCGTCTGGCCGAAGAGATCCAGGAGCGCCTCGCCCGCTGGAACGTGCCCTGCGATCGCCTGACCATCGAGGTGACCGAGAACGTCTATATGGGCTGGGGTTCGGATCTGGTCAGCGACACCGTGCGCCGTCTGCATGACGCCGGGGTGATGATCGCCCTCGACGATTTCGGCACCGGCTATGCCAGCCTGGCCAATCTGCGGCAGTTCCCGATCGACCGGCTGAAGATCGACAAGTCCTTCGTTCAGAACGCCGAGGATGAGGCCATCGTCAAGGCGGTCATTACCCTGGGCTCGTCGATGGGGATGAAGGTCGTCGCCGAAGGGGTCGAGGATGAGGCCCAGCTGGAGAAGCTGATCGCCTATGGCTGCGACCAGGTGCAGGGCTATCATTTCGGCCGCCCCATGCCGGCCGATGAGGTGCCGGGCTTCCTGGCCGGGTTCAAGTCCTAGGGCGCGGCAGCGCGGCCCCTGTCTCAAAGGGGCAGGCCGCCCTCGTGATCCATCTGGCCGCGGCAGCGGACGTCACGGTGGTCCCTGATCCATCCGGCGCTTCCCTCAATCTGCCGAGCCGTCGATGACCTCATAGAGCGACCGCGCCTCCGACGCGGGGCCCCGCCGCTCGCCCGAGGCCAGGATCCGCACCGAGACGAGCCGGCCGCCGATCGCGAAGACCAGCAGATCGCCAGGCTTCAGGGTTCGCGCCGGCTTGTCCACCCGACTCTCCACCCCGCCGCGCGTCAGGCGAATGCGCCCGTCTTCGATAAAGCGCGCCGCCAGGGAGCGGGTCTTGAAGAACCGCGCATGCCACAGCCAGAGATCGGCGCGGCAGGGCTCGTCGGCCGCTTCGCTCACGAGGCGAGGGTCCGGGGTGCCGCCTTCCGGCGACGGGGCTTCTTGCGGCGGGGCGGGGGTTCGGTCAGCCGGGCCAGGGCGGCAAATGGCGAGTCGGGGCGCGGGGCGACCGGCTTGGGGTCCAGTCTCTGGGGCCCGCGCCGCTTCCAGACGATGGGCGCGTCTGACTTGGGCCTGAGGGCCGGCGTATAGTCGAGGGCCCGCAGCACGGCCGTGCCCTGGGCCGTCGTCCAGTCCAGAGTGTCCAGGGCCGCCTCACTGAGCACCACGCCACCGGGCTTCTGTTCGGCGCGCAGCAGGTCGTCCAGCCGCTCCAGCATCTCGACCGGAACGCTGAAGCCGCTGACCTGGCGCAGGCCGCTGGCGGCAAGGTCGCGTGCGGAAGGCTCGGGTTTCGGCAAGGGGGCCAGCCTGCCCAGGTCGCCGCGCCAGCCGCCGGGCGTCAGGGCCCGGGCACAGGCCATGGCCTCGGGCCGGATCACGGCCGGCAGGAACAGGCTGAAGGCTCCGATCCGGACCCCCAGGGCCTTCAGGGCCCGCCGTTCGGCCTGGCTTAGGGCCTTCAGCTCCGGGTCGAGGGGGCGCTTGTCGAGCACCCCGCCGGCTTCCAGCAGACGGTGGGCCAGGCCGCGCGGCAGGCCTTTCAGGTCGCTGCCGGCCAGGGCGCGCTCCAGCTTGCGCAGGCCGGCCAGCTTGAGGTCGACTTCGGCCGCCAGGAAGGCGTCCAGCCGCCGTTCGGCCCTTTCGCGCACGGCGGCCGGACCCAGCTCGCCCAGCAGGCGCGCCCGGGGCGACAGCAGCGGCAGGCCGGGCCGCACCACGCCGGCGATCTCGCCCCGCCAGAGGATTGCGCCGTCCGGATTGAGGGCGAAGGCATCGTCCGCCTCGCCGGTCAGGGCCCCCAGCCGGCGGGCGATCTCGGGACCGACCGCCCGCACGGCCGCATTGCGCAGGGCCTTTTCCTCCAGCGCACTGGCCCCCTTCTCCGGCGTGAAGGTGACGCCGGCGAGATGTCCGACGACATGGCCTTCGACGGTGACCGCGCCGTCGGGGCTCACCCCGGCCAGCATCACCTCGCGCTCGCCCAGCTGGCGCATCAGCACGCTGGTCCGCCGGTCGATGAAGCGGGCCATCAGCTTTTCGTGCAGGGTGTCGCTGATCCGGTCCTCCAGCTGACGGGTCACCCCCTGCCAGTGGGCGGGATTGGCCAGCCAGTCCGGCCGGTTGGCGATGTAGGACAGGGTCCGCACGCCCGAGAGGCGGCCGGCCAGGCTGTCGATCTCGCCATCGGTGCGGTCCAGCGCCTTGAACTGGGCATTGATCCAGTCTTCCGGCAGGCGCTTGCGGCCCGTGGTCAGGTCGTCGAACAGGGTCCTGACCATGCGCTGGTGGTCATCGTCGGTCGTCTTGCGGAAGTCCGGCGTCTGGCACACGTCCCACAGGCGCAGAAGGGCGGAACGGTCGGCCTTGCAGCGGGCGATAACCTCGTCCTGCTGTGACAGCTTGCGCAGGGTGCGCTCGTCCAGGGCCTCGTTCGACAGGGTCAGGCCGGCCCGCCCCGGACCCTGGCCCAGGGACTTCAGCAGCAGCGGCAAGGAGCCGAAGTCCAGCCGCGCATTGCGCCATTCGGCGGCGATGATCGGTTCGAACTGGTGATTGACCACGCTCTCGACCAGATCCTCGTCCATCTCCTCGCAGTCGCTGGTGACGCCGAAGGTGCCGTCGCGGGTATAGCGTCCGGCCCGGCCTGCGATCTGGCCCACCTCCTGCGCATGCAGCCAGCGGGTCCGCACCCCGTCGAACTTGCGCAGGCCGGCGAAGGCCACATGGTCGACATCCATGTTCAGGCCCATGCCGATGGCGTCGGTCGCCACGAGAAAGTCGACTTCGCCGCTCTGATAGAGGGCAACCTGGGCGTTGCGGGTGCGGGGGCTGAGCGAGCCCATGACCACGGCCGCGCCGCCGCGCTGCCGGCGGATAAGTTCGGCAATGCCGTAGACCGCGTCGGTGGAGAAGGCCACGACGGCACTGCGCCGGGGCAGGCGGGTCAGCTTCTTCGACCCGGCATAGGACAGGTTGGAGAACCGCTCGCGCGAGACGATCTCGGCGTCCGGCAACAGGCGGCGCACCAGCGGGGCCATGGTCCCTGCCCCCAGCAGCATGGTCTCGAACTTGCCCCGGGCGTGCAGAAGGCGGTGGGTGAAGATGTGGCCGCGCTCGGGATCCGCGCACAGCTGGATCTCGTCTATGGCCAGAAACTCGACCTCACGGGCCAGGGGCATGGCCTCGACCGTGCAGACGAAATAGGCGGCCCGGAGCGGGACGATCTTTTCCTCACCGGTGATCAGGGCCACGCTGGCCTTGCCGCGCAGCTTGACGACCCGGTCATAGATCTCGCGGGCCAGCAGGCGCAGCGGCAGGCCGATCATGCCCGAGGCATGGCCCAGCATCCGCTCGACGGCCAGGTGAGTCTTGCCGGTATTGGTCGGGCCCAGGACCGCCGTCAGCTTGGACGGCGCCAGGCCGGTCGAACGGTCGCTCATGATTCAAGACATGGGGCCGGAATCAGAGGGAGGCAAGCACTGCTGTGCGCCGGCCCGGCGACAGCGCGTCGCGTGGAGGCTGAGCGGGAATTGACAGCGCTGGGCATCTACGGTCTCAAAGCGCGTCGACCGCGCTGGGGATTGAGTTTCGGCGGGCGATGGGCAGGGAAACTCTCGTGACGGATATCATCGCCAGCACCCTTGAGGTTGCCCGAAAGGCCCTGTCGGCCAATGGACCGGCCCTGCCGGCTTCTGCCCACAGCTACACGCCGACCGATTTCAGCGTGCACTTCTTCCTGCAGCTGGCCGTAATCCTTCTGGCCTGCCGCGTCTTTGGCTGGCTGGGAAAGAAGCTGCTGGGCCAGCCCCAGGTGGTGGGCGAGATGATCGCCGGCGTGGTGCTGGGTCCGTCCCTGCTGGGCCTGTTGTTCCCGGCCTTCCAGGGCACGCTGTTCCCCAAGGAGACCCGCAATGTGCTCTATGTCGGTGCCCAGCTGGGCGTCGGCCTTTACATGTTCCTGGTCGGCACCACGTTTTCCGCTGATCACTTCAGGGCCAAGGCCAGGAGTGCGGTCAGTGTTTCCCTGGCGGGCATCATCGCGCCGTTCCTGATCGCCGTGGCGATCACGCCGTTCCTGCTGAAGGTTCCGGGCCTGTTCGCCGCCGGCATCTCGCAGGCCAACGCCACCCTGTTCATGGGGGCCTGCATCGCCCTGACCGCCTTCCCGATGCTGGCCCGCATCATCAATGAGCGTGGCCTTGCCAAGACCTCGCTCGGGACCCTGTCGCTGACGGCCGGGGCCTTTGACGACGCCGTGTCGTGGTGCGTGCTGGCGGTAGTGCTGGCGACCTTCGGCGGCGGCCCCGGCGTGGCGGTTCTGGCGATCGGCGGCGGCCTGGCCTACGTCCTGTTCCTGGGCCTGTTCGGCCGACGCCTGCTGGCGCCGCTTGGACGCATGGTCGAGCGCGAAGGGCAGATGAGTCCCTTCGTCCTGGCCGTCACCCTGATGCTGTTCTGCTTCTCGGCCTTCCTGATGGACGCCGCAGGCATTCACGCGATCTTCGGCGGCTTCATGCTGGGCGCGGTGATGCCGCGCGGCCTGTTCGTCGAGGAGCTGAAGAAGAAGGTCGAGCCGCTGGCGGTGGTCCTGCTGCTGCCGATGTTCTTCACCTATTCGGGCCTCAACACCCGGATGGACATGGTCAATTCGCTGCAGCTGCTGCTGATCGCCCTGGGCATTCTCGTGGCCTCCATCCTCGCCAAGGGCGTGGCCTGCTACGCCGCCGCGCGCCTGGCCGGCGAAGACAACCGCACCGCCCTGGGCATCGGCGCCCTGATGAACTCGCGCGGGCTGATGGAGCTGATCATCATCAATATCGGCCTGCAGAAGGGCATTATCGGCCCGACCCTGTTCTCGATGATGGTGCTGATGGCCATCGTCACGACGGTCATGGCCAGCCCGCTGTTCGAGGCCTTCTATGGCAAGAAGGCCCGAGAGTCGGGCGAGCTTGACGGTCTGGACGAGTCCGCCGCCAAGGCTGCCGCCACCAGCTGACGGAGCCGGATCTACCGGCCCCGCTCGAACACCACCACGCCGTCGACAACGGTCAGCATGGGGTCCGAGGTGAGGATCTCGGCGGGCGCGACGGTCATCAGGTCCTTGGAGAACACGCTGACATCGGCCTTCTTGCCGGCTTCCAGCGTGCCGCGATCCTTCTCGGCGAAGGCGGCATAGGCCGGGGCCCAGGTCAGCATTTTCAGGGCCTGGGCGCGGCTGACGGCCTCCTCCAGGTGCCAGTCGGCATTGGCGAAGCCGGTCAGGCTGTGGCGGTGCACGGCGGCATAGAATTCGATGCGGGGATCGCCGACCTCGACCGGCGCGTCGGACCCGGCCGCCACGACGGCCCCGCTCTGCAGCATGTCGTTCCAGCGATAGCCCTCATGCAGACGCGCCTTGCCCAGTCGGGCGGGGGCGAAGAACAGGTCGCCGATGGCGTGGCTGGGTTGCATCGAGGCAATGACCCCCATCTTCGAAAAGCGCGGCAGGTCGGGATCGGCGACGATCTGGGCATGTTCGATCCGCCAGCGGGCGGTAGTGTCGCCGCCCAGGGTTTCGCCGAACCAGTCCAGAACCAGCCGGTTGCCGCGATCGCCGATGGCATGCATGGCCACCTGGGCCTTGACCTTGCGTGCCTGCTTCATCAGGGCCAGGCCCTTGTCGCGCTCGGTCAGTTGCAGGCCCAGACCCTCGGCGTCGCTATAGGGCTCGAGCAGGGCCGCGCCGCGTGAGCCCAGGGCACCGTCCATATAGAGCTTGATGCCCCGGGTACGGATCAGGCCGGTGGCGTCCTCGAACGGCCCCCTGGCCAGCACCTCTGCAGCCCCACTGGGGTCCATATAGTTGTCGACCCGCAGGTGGAACCGTTTCTCGGCGGCCAGGGCGGTCATCAGGGCCAGGTCCGGGGCCTCGACGCTCATATTGCCAAGCCCGGTCCATCCGCGGGCGGCATAGAGGGTCCCGGCCTTTTCCAGGGCCTCGCGCTTGAGGGCCTCGGACGGCGGCGGAATGACCCCGGCGACCAGCGACTGGGCATGGTCGATCAGCATGCCGCTGGGCAGGCCGTCGGTGCCCTTGAGGATCTGGCCGCCGGCGGGGGCGGTCGTGTCCTTGCCAATGCCGGCCTTTTCCAGGGCGGCAGAACTGGCCACCGAGGCGTGGCCGTCGGAGCGTTCCAGCACGATCACCCGGCCCGGCGCGGCCCGGTCGAGATCCGCCCGGTTGGGAAAGCGCTTTTCGGGCCAGTGGGTCTCGATCCAGCCCCGGCCATAGATCGGCCCCTCCGGATGGGCGGCGGCATAGGCCCCGACTGCCTTGACCAGGTCCTCGACGGATCCCGTCTGGTCGAGATTGAGGGTCAGCTCCCGCAGGCCGATGCCGATCAGGTGGGCATGGGCGTCGACAAAGCCCGGAAAGGCGGCGGCCCCCTTGAGGTCGAAATCCCGGACGTCCTTGGCCGCCCTGGCGCGGGCGGAGGCCAGGCTGCCGACGAACAGGATCCGGCTGTCGCGGATCAGGACCGCCTCGGCCTGTGGCGCGGTCTCGACACCGGTATGGATCGGACCGCCGTGGATCAGCAGGTCCCCGGCCGTGGCGGTCGAGAGGCTGCTGGCGGCCAGCAGGACGGCGAGGGTGGTCAGGCGCAAGGCGGGAACTCCCGGACGATGAGGCGGTCAGGTTACGGCACCGCTCGAAACCCGCAACAGGCCTGCTATGGTCGGGCGCATGAAGGGGCAGGCTTTCGCACTTTTTGACACCGTAATCGGCCGCTGTGGCATCGCCTGGAGCGATTCCGGGCTGATTGGCGTGCAGTTGCCCGAGGCGACGCCGGGCGCAGCCTGGGCCCGCCTGCGCAAGCGCTTCCCGGAGGCGGTGGAAACGCCGGTGCCCGCCGCCATCGACCGGATCACCGGACGGGTGCGGGACCTGCTGGCCGGTGGACGCGATGACCTGACCGATATTGCCCTCGATCGCGGTGGCGTTTCGGACTTCAACTGGCGCGTCTATGAAATCGCCCGGGCCATAGCGCCCGGCGAGACCTCGACCTATGGCGAGATCGCCCGCGCCATGAGCGAACCGGGTGCCGCCCGGGCCGTGGGCCGGGCGCTCGGCGAAAACCCCTGGCCGCTGGTCGTGCCCTGCCATCGGGTGTTGGCGGCCGCCGGGCGCATGGGAGGGTTCAGCGCCGAGGGCGGTGCGACGACCAAGGCGCAACTGCTGACCATCGAGCGGGCGCGGACCAGCTCTGCCCCCACCCTGTTTGATCTGGAGTTCTCGGTCGCCCCGCCCCGCGGCGGCCAGATTGGCCGGTAGAATCGATCGGGGGCGGGCCAGGTTAACGCTGCCGGCCAAATGGGCGAACAGGCGCGAAACGAATCATGACCGAATCAGCGACGTCGGCCGATTCAGTCTTTGTTCCCTACAAGCTATTGTATCTTAATTCGGATTAACCACAAGCGGTCTCTGCCGGAGGGCTACTTGATACCCGCCGGACAGGTGGCTGCGACGCGACGGGCATCCATCACCCCGGCCAGCGGGATGCCGTTAATGGTCTTCATCTTCACGTCGAGCTTGAAGCTCTCGGCCGTGTAGCCGCCCTTGGCGGTGACCGGGGCCACGCGACCCTTCTTGTCGGTCCAGGCTCCCTTGAGCTGGATCTTGCCGTCCTTCACCACCCGGGTGGTGTAGTCGCAGGTGTATTTGCGGGTGCAGATGCCCTTGGCGAACTGCTCGACGTCGGCCTGCTTCAGACAGCGCGACTCATCGCCGGCCGGGATGGGGCCGATCTTGTAGCTGTACTCCCAGTGCCCGGGCAGAATCGTGGCCGGCGCCGGCTGGGTGGCGTGGCTGGTGCCGGCGGCCAGGGCGAGGCCCGCAGTGGTCAGGGCGAGGGCGATCAGACGCATGAACGGGTGCTCCATCATGGGGCTCTCTATATAAGGACGCAGATGAACCTGTCTTGAAGGCCGAATACGGGCGGCCTTCATCAGGCGATGGGGCGGAACCGGGCTTGCCACCTTGACTCGACTGGCGGCCTTCGCCTATATCGCCCGCTCTCGCGTGGCGGCTCGCCCACCGCGCCCCGAAATTCATGTATCCGAAGCCTCTGGCTTCGCCCAGCCAAGGTAGTCCCATGTCGCGCCGCTGCGAACTCACCGGTATCGGTCCGATGGTCGGCCACAATGTGAGCCACTCGAACATCAAGACCAAGCGCCGCTTCCTGCCGGCCCTGTCGCCCGCCACCCTGGCGTCCGACTCGCTGGGTCAGACCTTCAAGCTGCGCATCAGCAATGCTGCCCTGCGCACCCTGGACTTCAAGGGCGGCCTGGACGTGTTCCTGCTGGGCGCCAAGGACGAGCAGCTGTCGCCGCGCGCCCTGAAGATCAAGGCTCAGGTCAAGGCCAAGGCCAAGGCTGCTGCCACGGCCGTCGCCGCCTAAGCGACCATCCTGATCGACATTGTAAAAAGCCCGCGAAGCTTGTGCTTCGCGGGCTTTTTCGTGTCTGGGGCTGGGCTCAACCTTCCAGGGCCCGACGTGCGGCGATCGCAAAGTCCGGGCCTCTGACGGCGTCCTGAGCCTGCCGGAGGTGGGCCAGGCCATAGGCCACCCGTCCTTCCCAGAGATCCAGAAGCGGAGCGCCCTTGCCCAGGTCCGCGTGCATCTGTTCCAGGGTCCTGTCATTGCGGATGGACGCATCGAGTGTCCGGCCGGCCCGCTCGGCAGCAGCGCCGGCCAGGAAGGCCAGGGCATGGAACAGGTGGCTGATCTGGCGGGCCAGAAACAGGCGGGCCGTCTCGGCTCCGGTCGGCTTGCGTCCGAAATAGGCCGTCAGGAACGCCGTCTCAGTCTCGGGGCTTGGCGCGAAGACATTGGCCACCGCCGAAAGGTCGACATAGCGATCGGCCAGGAAGGCTGCCTCCCAGTCCACCAGCCAGGGTCGCACACCGTCATGGACGATGTTGCGGGGATTGACGTCGTTGTGGCTGGAGACCGCGTCGGTCGGAAGGGGGCGATAGGCTCGCGACAGATCACCCAGGGTCTGGCGGATCGCAGCGTCGACCGCTTGGGTCGGCAGGGAGGACGAGAGGACCTGGTCCGCAAGGCCTTCCAGCGCATCCAGATAGCCGATCA
Organism: Caulobacter henricii; assembly: GCF_001414055.1. Lineage (GTDB taxonomy): Bacteria > Pseudomonadota > Alphaproteobacteria > Caulobacterales > Caulobacteraceae > Caulobacter > Caulobacter henricii. The sequence goes on from NZ_CP013002.1 coordinate 535,322, forward strand.
GGGGCGGGAAGGCGGGCGCGGCATGCAAGGAGGACAAGAGACCGGCCAGCTGAGCCACCGTGCCAGGGGCCGTTTCGTTCGGCGGCCCTGCGGATGGCCCGGGCAGGATGAAGTCGGTAACCGACACCCCGTCTTCGTCACTTGTGAACAGGACGCGGGGGGCTACTCCGGCCCCGGCGGCGATCCGCATGCAGGCATGGGTGCGGGCGGGGTCGCGTATGGCATCCCGGGTAGGCTGGATCCGCAGCAGGCAGGATCTGCCGCGATGCTCTGCCCGAAAGACACCGGCCCCGGACAGGCCCCCCGTCAGCGGTGTGATCGCGTCGGGCTCGGCCCCGGCGAAGACGTGGTTCAGGGCCCTTAGGGCGGCGGGGCTATTGTAGGGCAGGGACATGACGCGCTCCGGAAAGCCGCCATATTTACCCGGATGAAATACGAGTCAATATTGTCCGGGTAAAATATGGAGATGCTCCACTGGGCCCAGGACAGGCAAAACCCGCTGCGGCAGGGCCGCAGCGGGTTTGGTACGCGACTGAGTAGGCAGGTTTGGCTTAGCGCGAAACCACAGCGCCGGCGGCCGGGTTGGCCGTGTTGTAGGCGGTCAGGGCCGGGCTGTTGATCTTGGTGACCGCGTCGGAGACCGAGGCGCGGATGCAGGCGGGATAGAGATAGCCGGCCATGGCTTCGCCACGGACTTCCTGCCAGCAGACCGTCGAGGCGGCCTTGACGATGTCGGCACGGACCTGTTCGGCCGACTTGCCGGAAACCTTGACGCGGAGTTCAGCGGCCGAAACGGGGGCAGCAACGGTGAGGGCGATGGCCGAAACGGCCAGGGCGATCGAGCGGATCATTGTGTCAGTCCACGAAAGGGGGTTGGGTTCAACCTCCTCCCGACGCGTTCCTCTGACGGTCCTTCCGGTTCTTGCCTGCTTGGCCGTCGATAGAAAACATAGTTCCGTCGGATTGAGTTATCAACGATAATGTTGCGCCGCACCCAAACTTTTTGACGTTGCTCAATCCCTGCGCGGAGGCGGGTGTCCTAGCGCTTGCGGACCGGCCTTTTGGGCGTCTTCTTGGGCAGGGGTGGCGGGGCCGGAGGCGGTGTCCAGTCAAAGGCCAACAGCAGGGTGCGCTGGTTTGGCAGGCCGCCGTCGTCTGAAATCAGGTAGATCCGCGTGGCCCCAGATGGTGAGGTGCCCAGCGCCACCCCCTCGTAATTGTCGCGAGTCGTGGTGCCGTCCAGATGCAGGCTGGCGATCTGGATCTGTTTCGCCGCCGGCGTCAGCGGATCGGCCACGAACCGCAGAATGCCGCGCCAGCCCCGGATGGGGTCGAAACCGCGATGGAAGGTGACGATGGCCGGACCGTTGAAGGCGGTCATGGCCGTCAGGCCCCAGGTGAAATCGGGTCCCTGCTGCGGGGCCAGGGCCTGGCAGGCGGCCGACACCCTGCAAAGCCAGGTCTCGCCCTCCTCGCCACCGACCAGATAGGCGTCGGGACCTGCGGCCGGATAGGCGGCCAGGGCCTCCATGCCTTCATTATAGGGGAAGACGGTCGCGGGCTTGGGGGCCGGGCGCGGCGGTCCGCCGGCGGCGGGATAGAGCCAGACGCGGTGATCGCGTTCGAAACTGACCAGGCGATCGCCATTGGCCAGCATGGCCAGACCCTCCGCATCGCCGCGATCCTTGCCTTGCAGGGCCTGGCCGTCAGGGCCCTTCAGCCCCTCCAGCTTGCCGTCGGTCAGGCCGACCAGCCGCCCGCCGGCATCAAGCACCAGGCGGGCCTGGAACAGGTCGCCGTCATCGGTCACCGCGACCAGGCCGCCATCGGCCGCTATGGCCAGGTCCGATAGGCCATGCAGCCGCGAGGTCTCGGCACTAGTGATCTCGAGGCCGCCGGCGAAGACAAAACCCTCCAGCGTCGTCCGGGTCGGGTCGGAGGCATCCAGGGGCACAGGACGGGTCTGCAGCGCGATTTCGGGCCCCGCCTTGACCGGTGCGACCGGCAGGGGCGGTGGCGGCTTGCGGCCGCAATGGGTCAGCATGCCGGCGGTCAGCGCCAGCACCAGGCCGAGACGCAGCCCGTTCACGCAGGAACCTTGCGCGCCGCCTTTGGCGCTGAGGGCTGCACCGTCTGCAGCGGGGCCAGAAGGCCGCGGGCCCTCTTGACGGCCCGGGGCTCTTCATCGAACAGGGCCGCCAACTGCTCCACCAGCACCCCGCCCAGCTGTTCAACATCGACGATGGTGACAGCCCGCCGGTAGTAGCGCGTGACGTCATGGCCGATGCCGATGGCGATCAGCTCAACCGGGCTCTTTCCCTCGATCTCGGCGATGACCTGGCGCAGGTGGCGCTCCAGATAGTGACCCGAATTGACGCTGAGGGTGCTGTCGTCCACCGGCGCGCCGTCGGAGATCACCATCAGAATTCGGCGGGCTTCGGGCCGGCCGATCAGCCGCTGGTGGGCCCACATAAGGGCCTCGCCGTCGATGTTTTCCTTCAGCAGGCCCTCGCGCATCATCAGGCCGAGGTTCTTGCGCGCCCGCCGCCAGGGCGAGTCGGCGGCCTTGTAGATGATGTGGCGCAGGTCGTTCAGTCGGCCCGGGGCTGGGGGCTTGCCGGCCTTGATCCATTCGTCGCGACTGGTGCCGCCCTTCCAGGCCCGGGTGGTGAAGCCCAAGACCTCGGTCTTGACCCCGCAGCGCTCGAGCGTGCGGGCCAGGATATCGGCGCAGACGGCCGCGACCATGATCGGCCGGCCGCGCATCGAGCCGGAATTGTCGATCAGCAGGGTGACGACCGTATCGCGGAACTCCTGGTCTTCCTCCTGCTTGAAGGAGAGGGGGGCGGTCGGATCGATGATCACCCGGGTCAGGCGGGCGACATCGAGCATCCCTTCCTCAAGATCAAAGGTCCAGGCGCGGTTCTGCTGGGCCAGAAGCCGACGCTGCAGCTTGTTGGCCAGGCGTGACACGACGCTGGAGAGGGCGCTGAGCTGCTGGTCGAGATAGGCCCGCAGACGGGTCAGCTCCTCGGCGTCGCAGAGCTCTTCGGCCGGGACGATTTCGTCGTGGCTGTTGGTGAAGATCTTGTAGGCCGGCTCGCCGGGCTGGGCGGGGCCGCTGTCGGGCCGTGCGGGCTTGGCGCCGTCGCCCATCTCCGGGCTCTCGTCGCTCTCCTCGGGCTCGCCGTCCTGTTCGGATTGAACGAGGTCTTCGTCTCCGGCCTCGGACTCGCGGTCGGAGGTGTCGGTTTCCTCAGGCGAAGAGCCCTCTGACTGCTCGCCCTCGCCTTCGCCCTGATCCTCGTCGGTCGTCTGGTCCTGCTGGTCCTGCTCGCCGTCGTCCTCGTCAGAGCTTTCGGTGGCGTCCGACATTTCCTCGCCGAGGTCGAGGTCGCGCAGGATCTCGCGGGTCACGCGGGCGAAGGCGGCCTGGTCATCGATGGCGGCGGCCAGGCGATCGAGGTCCTTTCCGGCCTTCATCTCGATGTCGGCGCGCAGGATGTCGACCAGGGCCCTGGCCCCTTCGGGCGGCGCGTCGCCGGTCAGGCGCTCGCGGACCATCAGGCCCAGGATCTCGGCCATCGGTGCCGATTGGCGGTCCATGGCCACATTGCGGGTCAGGCCCTGCTTTTCGAGCCGGGCTTCCAGGGCCGCAGTCAGATTGCCGCGCACGCCGCCGAGGGCATTGGCGCCAATGGCCTCAAGGCGGGCCTGCTCGATCGATTCAAAGGCCGCCTGACCGTCCGGCGAGGACGGACGGGCCCGGGCATGGGCGAGGGCGTCATGGTGGGCCAGCCTCAGGGCCATCTGGTCGGCCAGGCCCCGGATGCGCGCGGCCTCCTTGCTGTTCAGGTCGCGCGGGGGATGGGGCAGGACTGCCCGCTTGCCCATCAGCATCGGCCCGTCTCCCGAGAACACCACTTCGAGATCGGGCGTTTCGGCAAGCGAGCGCGCGGCGTGCGCCAGGGCGCGCTTGAAGGGTTCGGTCGGGCTTTCGGGCTTGGACGCCATGACTATCGGTTACCGGGGCCGGACCGCGAAAACAAGGAACGCCGTGCGCTCTGGCGGGTTGTTTCGTCAGAAGCTCCACCGGCTTCCTGCTGAAGGAAACGCGCCATGCTGAAATGGGCCATCATACTCGCCATTGTCGCCCTGATTGCCGGGGCCCTGGGTTTTACCGGGATCGCGGGGGCCGCCGCCGGCGTCGCCAAGATCCTGTTCTTCCTGTTCCTGATCGGATTTGTCCTGGTGCTGCTGCTGGGCGGCGTTCTGTTTAAGGGTCCAGCCCGATAGACCATATGGACCGGGGGCCGCCCGCGGGCACCCCCGGTCGACTGCCTATTTTGCCGCATAGGCCCTGGACTGTTCGCCGACCAGGGCCACCAGGTCGCCCATGGCCAGATTGACGTCGATCAGGTGCAGCCCCCAGTCCTTGAGCGGCTGTCCGAAGACCAGGATGTCGCCGGTGATGTCATCGACGCGCGGATCAGCCGGATCAGCGTTCACCGCCACCGACAGATAGCTGAACTCGCCCTCGCTGACGCAGCGGCCTGACACCAGGCCCGGTGTCGCTACGAACGACGTGGTCACCGCCAGGCCCTTGGCCCAGGGCTTGGGCGTGGCGGCCGTAGACCCCATCCCCTTGGCGCTGAAATAGGCGCTGAGCGGTGTCGCCTCGGTCGAGGCCTTGCCGGCCAGAAGGGCAGCGGGATTCACGCAGCCGGCGCGCAGACCCTGCGGGTCGGTCCGGCCAAAGCGGCTGCTGGCCGGCGGCGGGCTTGAGGCGCGGAACGAGACATAGGTGACGATACAGCCGGTCTGGCTGGCGGAGGTGCAAAGGGGGAGGGTCCCGTAGCGGCCCGTCGCATCGACCGGGGTGTTCATGCCCAGGGTCAGGGCCGAGACGACCTGTTTCTGGACCGGCTTGCCGTCGATCTCCTCCTTCAGCAGTTGCAGCAGCATCCGCGACCCCTGGCTGTGGCCGATCAGGACCACGCCCCGGCCCTTGTTCTCGTGCGCCAGATAGTGGTTCCAGGCGTCGCGCACGTCGCCATAGGCCAGGGCCGCATCGCCGGCCTGGCCGCCCATCATCACTTTGCGCAGGGCCGCCAGGGTGACCTGGCGATACATCGGCGCAAAGATCCGGCACTGGGTGCCGAACCGGGTGAGCTGCTGCCCGACCACCGAGCGTTCGGCAGCGTCGATCGTCATGTCGCTATTGCCGCCCGGGTCGGTCGAGACGGTCGGATAGACATAGAAGCAGTCGACCGGGGCCTGGGTGGCGGCGGCGAAGGTCTCCTGTGCGGCCTTGCCGTCGGCGGCCACGATGGTGGTGCTCTGGTCGGTGGCGCAGGCATCGTCCCGGCCGGGCAGGCACAGCCAGTTTTCGCTCTTGCCATAGTCATTGGCGGTTGGCGCGGCCTGGGTCTGGGCGCAGGCGCTGCTCACCAGAAGCAGGCCGGCGGTCAGGCCGATCGCGGCCAACATGGACTTGGACATGGTTTCCCCACTCTGCGCTCAAACGCTTGTTTGGAAGCAGCATGACGAAAACCGCCCGGCCCGCCAAGCCCTGCCGTTCAGGGATCAGAACTCGGTCTGGACCGGCAGCCAGCGACGCGGGAACCTGTCGCCCAGGGCGCGGGTTTCCCCGGGCTTGAGGCCCAGTTCGACCATGCGAAAGGCGACGATCTCGCGCAGGGCCTCGACGGGTTCGGTGCCCCGGAACGGACTGGACGCCACGGCCCCGGCATTCAGGGCCAGGTCCACGGCCGCCCATTCGGCCTGGGCGCGATCGGCCTTGCCGACCCCGAAATAGTGCCGGACCGGATAGGGCTTGCCCGCGACCTCGACCATCACGCCGATGACCCAGCCTTGAACGATCAGATCGGCATCGGGGCGCTGGCGGAACATCCGCCGGGTGTAGCCTCGCGCGGCGGTGTCCGAAAGGGGGCTAGCCGATCAGCCGGAACCCTGCCTGGCTGATCAGGCCCAGGGCCAGCCAGATCGACAGGCCCAGAACGACGACCTTCGGGCGGGGCAGCCGGCGACGGTGTTGTGAAGACTGTAAACGCACGAACGCCATTGGCGCCTCCATGCCTTGAGATCTTGCCCGGAGGTTAACGCCGTTTGCGCGGCTTTGATCCGCGACCTTTCCGCGCGCCGGAGGTCTGTGAGCGTGGTGCGTCGCGACCAAAGAAAAAGGGCGGAACCTTGCGGTTCCGCCCTTCTCTTGTTGGTTCAGCGAAGGCTGACCGGACGCCTTAGAAGTCCATGTCGCCCATGCCGCCCATGCCGCCGCCGGGAGGGCCACCGGCTGCCGAGGCCTTCTTGGGGGCTTCGACGATGGCGGCTTCGGTGGTGATCAGCAGGCCGGCGACCGAAGCGGCGTCTTGCAGAGCCGTGCGGACAACCTTGGCCGGGTCGATGACGCCGTCGACGACCAGGTCGACATACTGCTCGGTCTGGGCGTTGAAGCCGAACGAGGCGCTGGTGCTTTCCAGGACCTTGCCGACCACGATCGAGCCTTCGACGCCGGCGTTTTCGGCGATCTGGCGGATCGGAGCCTGCAGGGCGCGACGGACGATGGCGATGCCGGCGGTCTGGTCGGCGTTGTCGCCGGTCAGGCCGTCGAGGGCCTTGGAGGCCTTCAGCAGAGCCGTGCCGCCGCCCGGGACGATGCCTTCATCGGCGGCCGCGCGGGTCGCGTTGAGGGCGTCGTCGACGCGGTCCTTCTTTTCCTTCACTTCGACTTCGGTCGAACCGCCGACGCGGATGACCGCAACGCCGCCGGCCAGCTTGGCCAGACGCTCTTGCAGCTTTTCCTTGTCGTAGTCCGAGGTGGTGTCTTCGATCTGGCGCTTGATCTGGGCGATACGGGCTTCGATCGCGTCCTTCTCACCGATACCGTCGACGATGGTGGTGTCGTCCTTGGTGATCGAGACCTTCTTGGCCTTGCCGAGCATGTCGAGCGACACGTTCTCGAGCTTGATGCCCAGGTCTTCCGACACGACTTGAGCGCCGGTCAGGATGGCCAGGTCTTCCAGCATGGCCTTGCGGCGATCGCCGAAGCCCGGAGCCTTGACGGCGGCGACGCGCAGGCCACCGCGCAGCTTGTTGACGACCAGGGTCGCCAGGGCTTCGCCCTCGACGTCTTCGGCGATGATCAGCAGGGGACGGCCCGACTGGACGACGGCTTCCAGCACCGGCAGCAGCGGCTGCAGCGAGGAGAGCTTCTTTTCGAACAGCAGGATGAGCGGCTCTTCGAGCTGAACTTCCATCTTGTCGGGGTTGGTGATGAAGTAGGGCGACAGGTAGCCGCGGTCGAACTGCATGCCTTCGACGACGTCGAGTTCGGTCTCGGCGGTCTTGGCTTCTTCGACGGTGATGACGCCTTCGTTGCCGACCTTGTCCATGGCCTTGGCGATCATGTCGCCAACTTCCTTGTCGCCATTGGCCGAGATGGTGCCGACCTGAGCGATTTCAGCGTTGGTCGTGACCTTCTTCGACGACTTCTTGATTTCGTCGACGACGATGGTGACGGCCTTGTCGATGCCGCGCTTCAGGTCCATCGGGTTCATGCCGGCAGCAACCGACTTGAGGCCTTCCTGGACGATGGCCTGGGCCAGAACGGTGGCGGTGGTGGTGCCGTCGCCGGCCTTGTCGTTGGTCTTCGAAGCGACTTCGCGGATCATCTGCGCGCCGAGGTTCTCGAAGCGGTCAGCCAGTTCGATTTCCTTGGCGACCGAGACGCCGTCCTTGGTCGAGCGCGGAGCGCCGAAGGACTTTTCGATCACGACGTTACGACCCTTGGGGCCGAGGGTCACCTTCACCGCATTGGCGAGGATGTTGACGCCGCGCAGCATCTTGTCGCGCGCGTCCGAGGAGAAATAAACGTCTTTAGCGGCCATTTTCAGAGCCCTTCAAAAAGAGAAACTTGGGAGTGGAAAGTCGTTCAGGCGGAGGAGGGCTTAGGCCTCGACCACGCCCAGAACGTCGCTTTCCTTCATGATCAGCAGGTCTTGACCATCGACCTTCACTTCCGTGCCCGACCACTTGCCGAACAGGATGCGATCGCCGGCCTTCACGTCGAGAGCGACGACGTCGCCCTTGTCGTTACGGGCACCGGGGCCGACGGCGACGACTTCGCCTTCCTGCGGCTTTTCCTTGGCGGTGTCGGGGATGATGATCCCGCCCTTGGTCTTGGTTTCTTCTTCGACGCGCTTCACGAGGACGCGGTCGCCCAGGGGACGAAATTTCATGGTTGTTCTCCGTCGGGACGGTTATCGGTAAAGGGGTCGCTGGCGTGGGAAGCGCTGCTGTTAGCAGTCGGTTCCCTTGAGTGCCAACGCGGTGCTTGAGTTAGGTCTGCGACCCCCTGGAGTCAAGGACGGGCCCGGCGAACTTTTTGCGATGACGGTCAAGCGGAGGCCTGAAATGTTCGATCATCTGGGCTTTGGCGTGAACGATCGCGCCCATTCGCCGGCCTTCTACGTCCAGGCCCTGGCGGCCGGTGGACCTGATAATCGAGCGCCCGGACTTCGCCCACATTCTCATCCAGACTACCATGGCGCGTTCGTTGTCGATCCTGACGGGTTCAACCTCGAGGCCGTTTGCCACACGCCGGTCTGATCCGACCCCAAGGAGCGCTTTGCGCATGTCGAGCTACGCCCTGTCGTTATTGATGGCCATCATCGCCTGTGTGATCGGCGGGGCCTTCGGCGGCAGAACCCTGGCGCGTCCCGGCCCCGCGCCCGGCGCGAACGATGCCGAGGCGATGCCGGCCTCTCGCCTGACCCAGGCCCGGGCGTTCGGCGGCCTGCTGATCCTGGCCCATGCCGGAACCGCGCTCTATCTCGGCTACCAGGCCTCGGTGGGCGCTGCCATGGCCTTCGCCCTGGCCCTGGCCTGGTTCGGTTCGGCGTTCGGGCGGCTGGTCTCGATCCGCCTCGACAGGCTCTCCCTCCGGGCCGAAGCCGGCAACCTGGCCTTCGAGCTGCTGATCGGCCTGACCCTGAGCCTGCCGTTCTTCAATGCCGGCCGGCTGGTTCTGCGCGGCGGGATGATCGCCTAGAGCGCTACCCCTTCGTGCCGCAGCAGCCAGGCCTTGCGGTCCAGGCCTCCGGCATAGCCGGTCAGGGCCCCGTTCGCGCCGATCAGGCGATGGCATGGGACGAGGATGGACAGCGGATTGGCCCCGTTGGCGGCACCGACGGCGCGCACCGCACTGGGCCGACCGATCCGCGCCGCCAGGGCCCCATAGGTCTGGGTCTGGCCGGCCGGGATCTCGGTCAGGGCGCGCCAGACCGCCTTCTGGAAGGCACCGCCGGCGGTGGCCCAGGGGATCGTGTTCAGGGCCGGGAAGTCGCCATCGAAATAGTCGGCGAGGGCCTGGCGCACCGCCCTTGGCGCGACGCCAACCTCCAGCACCCGGTCGCCATAGTGCCGCCCGAGCAGCCGCTGGAGGCGCGGCTCATGATCGTGAAAGTCCAGGGCGCGGAGGATTCCGGCCTCATCGGAAACCAGCAGCAGCTCGCCGATCGGCGAGGGCTGGCGGTCCAGATGCAGGGCGGAGGGCGAGGTCATGATCGGATCATCGACGGCAGGGCCTGCCGTGTCAGCCCGCTTCTTGCGGGACCCGCTTCGAGGCCTTCACCAGATGATGAAGTCCTTGTCCTTGTAGCCGCGAACCCGCTCCACCGCCTCGAAGCCGTTGGATGAGCCCTCGTCGTTGGTGTTGCCTTCATAGGTGGTGAAGGCGTCCGCGCTGGCAGACTTGACCACCCCCACATGCACCCAGTCGGTGGGGCTGGCCCGGACCAGAAAGAAGCTGCCGGGCGTGATGGCTGATTTCGCCACCTGGCCGCTGGCGATCCTGGCCCCCGAAATGAACTTGCCGATCGTCTTGGCGCGATCAGCCAGGGTGTCGCAACTGGCCGAGGACTTGATGGGCGGCGGCTTGCCGACGGCGGCGGCGGCCTGCTCAAGGGCAAAACAGGCAAAGCCCGCGCACCAGCGTGCCCCTGCGCCGTCCCAGCCGAGATAGGCCCGCACCCAGGGACCCAGATTGTCGCCGCCGGCTTCGCGGGGGTGCTGGGTCACATGCAGGGCGGCATAGTGCGCGACCAGTGGGGAAAGCGCCTGGCCTGCAGCCGGCGCATAGTCGATCGCCCGGCTCAGCGGTGCCGTCAGGGCGGCGTAGGTTGCGGTGTCGACAATGCCGGTCGTCGGAAGACCGGCCCTGGCCTGAAAGGCCTGGACCTGGGTGAAGGTCGCTCCGCCGAAGTCAGAGTCGATGGCCAGGGCGAAGCCCTGCAGGGTCAGCCATTCCTGCACGCGCTTGACCCGGGCATTCTTGCTGCCGCGCGCCAGGGGCGTGGAGAAGGCCAGTTCGGCAGAGACGCGTGACGGCGAGTACTGCGGCATGACGAGCCCTCCAGGTCATTGCCCGGAAAGGTTGCCGTGTTTGGTCTATGCACGCAAGTCAAAAGGGTGGAGCGACCAGCGCTCCACCCTTGAGGATCAGCGGATGCCCGGCACGTGCAGGGCGGCTTCCTTCTCGGCCTTCTGCTTGAAGACCAGGTCGCCGTACTTGCCGTATTCCATGCGGGCGATGGTGCGCTGGTGCACTTCGTCCGGACCGTCGGCCAGGCGCAGGGTGCGGATGCCGGAATAGGCCTTGGCGAGGCCGAAGTCGGTGGTCACGCCGCCGCCGCCGTGAGCCTGGATGGCGTCGTCGATGATCTTCAGGGCGAGGCGCGGGGCCGCGACCTTGATCATGGCGATTTCCAGACGGGCCGACTTGTTGCCGGCCTTGTCCATCATGTCGGCGGCCTTCAGGCACAGCAGACGGCACATCTCGATGTCGATGCGGGCATCGGCGACGCGCTCTTCCCACACCGAGTGGTCGGAGACGTACTTGCCGAAGGCCTTGCGGCTCATCAGGCGCTTGCACATTTTCTCGAGCGCGACTTCCGCCGTGCCGATGGTGCGCATGCAGTGGTGGATCCGGCCGGGGCCCAGACGGCCCTGGGCGATTTCAAAGCCGCGGCCTTCGCCGAGCAGCAGGGCGTCCTCGATCGGAACGCGGACGTTCTTGAGGATGACTTCGGCGTGGCCGTGCGGGGCGTCGTCATAGCCGAACACCGGCAGCATGCGGACGATCTCGATGCCGGGGGCGTCGAGCGGCACCAGGACCTGGCTCTGCTGGGCGTGGCGGCTGGCGTTGTCGGGGTCGGTCTTGCCCATGACGATGGCGACCTTGCAGCGCGGATCGCCCACGCCCGAGGACCACCACTTGCGGCCGTTGATCACATAGTGATCGCCGTCACGTTCGATGCGGGTTTCGATATTGGTGGCGTCCGAGGATGCCACATCCGGCTCGGTCATCAGGAAGGCCGAACGGATCTCGCCGTTCATCAGCGGGCGCAGCCAGCGCTCCTTCTGGGCCAATGTGCCGTAGCGCATCAGCACTTCCATATTGCCGGTGTCGGGCGCGGAACAGTTGAAGACTTCCGAGGCGAAGCCGACCTTGCCCAGCTGTTCGGCGATCAGGCTGTATTCCAGATTGGTGAGCTGGATGCCCTCGAACTGGAAGGTGTCGTCCACGTGGGTCTGGCCGCTGTGCGGCGGCATGAAGAAGTTCCACAGGCCGGCGGCCTTGGCCTTGGCCTTCAGTTCCTCGACGACCTGAACCACCTTCCAGCGCTCGGCGCCGAGGACGTTCATCTCGGCCTCATAGGCCGGGATCGCCGGATAGATATGCTCGTCCATGAACGCGGTGACGCGATCAAGGAACTGCCGCTGCTTGGGGGAGATGTCGAAATCCATGGCGCTTCCCAATCCCTATCTTCAAACGCTTGTTTGAAGTGGTTGTAGCATCCCGCTGACGCGGACGGCAAGCAGACTTGCGGCCTGCGGAGCAGCACGGGAAGACTGGGCCCCATGATGATCGAGATTCGCCCCCTGGAAGGCCGCTATGTGCGGCTGGAACCCATCACCCCGGCGCTGCGTGACGAACTGCGTGGTGCCATCGACTGCGATCCCGAGAGCTGGGAAATCATGTCGACCAATGGCTGCGGCGAGGGCTTCGAAGACTGGTGGGGCGCTCTGCAGGGCGAGACCCAGCGCGGCGAACGGATCGGCTTTGCCATCCGCCGGCTGTCCGACGGCAGGGGGGTTGGAACCTCCAGCTATCTCAATATCCGCAAGCTCCACCGGGGCCTCGAGATCGGCTCGACCTTCCTGCATCCCGACGCCCGATCGGGACCGGTCAATCCGGAGTCCAAGCGCCTGCTTCTGGCCCACGCCTTTGATGCCGGTGCCATCCGGGTGGAGTTCATGGTCGATGTCCGCAATGCCCGCAGCCAGGCGGCGGTCGAGAAGCTGGGTGCCGACAAGGACGGCGTCCTGCGCAACCACAAGATCACCTGGACCGGCCATGTTCGGGACTCGGCGGTCTTCTCGATCACCGACGCGGACTGGCCCGGCGTCAAGCAGCGCCTGGACTTCCGCCTGACGGAAACCTTCAGCTAGCCCGCCAGAACACAGAAGTCGTCTCTCCGAATGATTATCCAGAGTTGAGTTACTGTCTCTGGCGGCTCTTGAGTATACTCGCACGGCGCAGTTCACCGAACAGGCCAGGTAAACACCGTTTGAGGGTGCGCCTAACGCATTGGTAATCGAGTCCGGTCTTTATTTTCGAATGATCGGAATGGCCTGCATAAGAATTTGTATTGAACACGGCGCGCGCGAGACGTCCGTTCAAGGTGTCACACCCGGCAAGATCGATCGCACGGCGGCGCTCTATATCGAGGCCCGTTGGCCGCCCCCGAGGCGGTTTGGCCAGGTGGCACCCGGGGCCTATGTTCTGGTCGATCCCAATGCCGAACGCCTCGACGGCGAGGAACTCAAGCAGATCGCCAGCGAACTGCAGCTGCGTCTGTTCGGGACCCAGGGCCGCGACGACCTGTGCATGCTGACCCATGAGGGGGATGAGACCGAGGTGCTCAAGTTCGCGGTGCTGCCCGAGGCGGAGCTGCTGGCCATGCGCGCCGGCGCGCCGCCCCCGCCGGTGGGGCTGACCCGTGTGGTCACGAAGGACGGCGTCCGCGAACTGGCCGACTGGGGCTCGAACCCGACGATGACGGCCGAGACCGAGGCGGATCCGGCGGAAGGACCGCGCCTGGGCTGGCGGGGTGTCTATAATCCGGTGGCGGAATGGTTCGAGGCCAGTCAGCCGCAGGTGCTGCGGCGGGCCCCGGAGCGGGCGGTTCTGGACGATGGCGATTTCATGCGGTCGGACCTGGCCATGCTGGACGCGAATGTCGCCGCTCTGGAAAGGCAACCGGACCTGCGGCTGCAATCGGACTTCCGCCTGTGGAGTCTGGTCAGGGTCAGTCTGAAGGAGGCCTATCAGGCCAAGCTTGAGGCCCTGCCCGACGGGGTGGTCAAGCAATTGTCCGCCCAGGTCTATGAGGTGCCTCGTGACCTGCCCTTTCTCGCCATCGCGCCGCTGCGGGACCTGTTGCGCCCACGGTTTTCCCGCCTCGAGTTCAGAACCGAAGACCCGGGCTTTGATGTCCGGTCGGTGCCTCCGAACCTGATCGACGGGGTGGTGCTGCAATTGTCCGGCAAGGACGAGATGCAGCGCCTGCTGAACCTTCGGCGGTTCCTGTCGGGACGGCGGCAATATCTCGAACTCCGGCTGCGGCAAGGCGTCACAGGCGTCGCTTCGCGTCGGGAATTTGAGCTCTGCCGCGAGCTGAAACTGTCGTCCGTGACCGGCCCCTTCGTCAGCAAGCTGTCTGAAGAACCCTTGCAGGATCAGGGATGCCCGCGTGCGGACCTGCCGTTCAGGCCGGCAAAGCCGGTCATTTTAAATCAGGGGTTGAGCTGACAATCGCCCCGCGTGTCCCTAACCAATTGGCGATGAATAGCCCTTAGGTCGGGATCTATGACCGCGATTGTTTGCCTTCGGCTATTGATCGACGACGAAGCCTTTCCCGCAGCGCGGGCTCATGAGGCGGCGGACGCCTATCTGAAGGATCGCTGGATTGCACCCCGCCGCTACGGCGCTGTGGCGTCCCTGGCCTTCGTGCTGGCCGATCTGCGGGCCGAGCGGCTGAACCCGGAGGAGATCCAGGAACTGGCGGCCAGGCTCGAGGCCTTGCTCTTTCCGGGTCAGGCGCACGGTCAGATCTGTCTGATGACCTTTGAGGGCGACGAACAGGCCGTCCTGAAGTTTGCCACCCTGTCCCAGACGGAGCTGGCGGCCCTGGCCGCCGGACGCGGCTATGGCGGTGCGGCCGGTCACGTCCAGGCCATTACAGCCGATGCCATCCAGGCCCTGCCCAGCGCGCCGGCCAGCCGTCCGGCAGCACCACCGCAAGCGCCCCAGCAAAGGGCGGCTCCGGCCGCAGCAGCGGCTCCGCCGTCCGCCACCGGCTGGTGGGGCCTCTATGACCTGCCCGGCGAGGCCTTTGTCGGCTCGCTCCTGGGGCTGAGGTCGGACCTGACGCAACCGCCGCCGGAAGGCGATGCCGCGCTGCTGTCGCGCGATCTTACCTGTCTCAACGATGCCCAGAGCGCCATCAAATCGGCCCCCTTCGGCGACTTCCTCGTCCCGTTCGGCTTCTGGAACCTCACCACGCCCCACGCCCAGGACGCCTACAGGAGCCGTCTGTCGCGTTATCCGCTCGACCTGCAGCCGCGTCTCGGGGCCAGTGTCTATGGTACCCCGCGCGAGGCCTCGCTTGGACTGGTCAGCCAGATCCGGACCTTTCTGAAGGGCAGTTTCGCCGTCCTGGATCTCAATGTGCTGGATCCGACCTTCCCGCTGCACACCTTCCCGCCGGAGCTGATCAACAGCGTCACCCTGACCCTGACGGGCGAGGATGACCGGGCGCGGCTGAACGCGATCCTGAAGCTGGTCGAACGCCATGCGACCTATCAGGGCAAGGGCGTTCTGCCATGCGTCGCCGGGGTCAACAGCGCCGCCGAGGTCGAGGCCTGCCGCCAGGGTGGCATAGCCCGGATCAGCGGACCGGCGGTCTCGCCCTTCCTCGACAAGCCGCTTGCCCAGGCTGAAGGGACACCCTTGAGCCTGGCCCGGAACGCGGCCTGATTTTTCGCTGAAGCCCGGGCTTGACCCTCACCCCGCGTGAGCCCTGATGGGTGGTCTCCATCAACAGGGGAAGGTCGATTGCCCTCACTGACTGTCAAGCAGATGGCCCGGCTGTCCGGCGTCTCGGTGCGGACCCTGCACCACTATGACGCGCTCGGATTGCTGACACCCAGCGCTGTCGGAGCCAACGGATACCGGTACTACAGCCGTCAGGATCTTCTGCGCCTGCAGCAGATTCTGTTCTATCGCGAGCTGGAAACGCCCCTCAGGGAGATCCGGCAGGTCCTTGACGATCCCGGCTTCGACACGGCGGCGGCGCTGCGCAGCCACCGTCAGAAGCTTGTCGAGCAGGCCAAGCGCTATGGCCAGTTGGTGAAGGTGATCGACCAGACCCTCGAAACCTTGAAGGGAGACGAGACAATGCCGGCAAAAAGACTGTTCCAGGGATTTTCGCCCGAAAAGCAGGCCGAACACGAGGCCTGGCTGATCAAGACCTATGGCGGCGACATGGCTGAACGGGTCGCTGAGGCCAGGACCGGCATGCGGTGCTGGACCCAGGGCGATGGCGAGGACTTCCAGGCTGAAGCCCGCGAGATCGAGCGGGATCTGGCCCTGGCGCTTGCCAAGGGCCTGCCGGCGGGTTCCGACCCGGTTCGGGCCATCATGGCGCGCCATTGGAACTGGGTGGGGCGCGGCTGGAACCGGCGGCCCGAGCCTGCGGCCTTTGCCGGGCTGGGACAACTCTACCTGCAGGTCCCGGAGTTTACCGAACGCTACGAGGCGGTCGCACCGGGCCTGACGGAGTACCTGGCCGAGGCCATGCGGGTTTTCGCAGAGTCAGGACCCTCCTGAGTCCAAGCCCTAGCGCCGCCCGAACAGCCGCTCGATATCGGCCAGTTTCAGCTCCACATAGGTCGGCCGGCCGTGGTTGCACTGGCCCGAATGCGGCGTGGCCTCCATCTCGCGCAGCAGGGCGTTCATTTCGGCTCCGTTCAGGCGACGGCCGGCGCGGACGCTGCCGTGGCAGGCCATGGTCGAGCAGACCTCCTCCAGCCGCTCCTTCAGGGCCAGGGCCTGGCCGTTCTCGGCCAGGTCATCGGCGATGTCGCGCACCAGGCCGGCGGCGTCGGTCTTGCCCAGCAGGGCCGGGGTCTCGCGTACCAGCACCGCCCCGGGGCCGAAGCTCTCGACGATCAGTCCGAGGCTCGCCAGTTCCTCCGCACGGGCGATGACGCGTTCGGCTTCGGCGGGATCCAGGTCGACCACCTCAGGCAGAAGCAGGGCCTGGCGGGCGACGCCGCCGGCTTCCATCTCGCGCTTCATGCGCTCATAGACCAGCCGCTCGTGGGCGGCATGCTGGTCGACGATGACCATGCCGTCGCGGGTCTGGGCGACGATATAGGTCTCGTGAACCTGGGCCCGGGCCGCGCCCAGCGGAAAGTCCACGGGATCGAAGGGGGCTGAACCATCCTGTGGATAACTCTGCCCCTGTTGCGGGGTCAGCACGGCCTCGAAGGCCTCGGCCATGCCGGGGCCGAACCCGGGCTCGACCCGGGCCGAAACGTCCGACAGACCCGGAAGGGTCAGGGGGCGCTGGGTCGGCGGAGTCCAGCCTCCGTCCCGCCAGGCCGAGAAGCCGGCGGGCGAGGGGCCGGGTTGATAGCCGGGGAACGCGCCCGGCTGGGTCCTGAGACTGTCGAGAGCCTGGGACGCCACCGTGGTCGAGGCCCGGTGACCGGCCCCGGCCAGGGCATGACGCAGGGCCCCGACGATCAGGCCGCGCACCAGGGCCGGATCGCGGAAGCGGACCTCTGCCTTGGCCGGATGGACATTGACGTCGACTTCGGCGGTGTCGAGCGACACATAGAGCGCGGCCGTCGGGTGGCGGTCGCGAGCCAGGAAATCGGCATAGGCGGCGCGCAGGGCACCCTGCAGCAGCCGGTCGCGCACGGGCCGGCCGTTGACGAACAGATACTGGTGGGCGGCATTGCCGCGATTATAGGTCGGCAGACCGGCAAAGCCGGTCAAACGCACGCCGTCGCGGGTCTGGTCGATCTCGATGGCATTGGCCTGGAAGTCACGGCCCAGAACAGCGGCCAGACGGGCCAGGCGGCCCTGCGGACCCGGCTGTTCGGGCGGCAGGCGCAGGATACGGCGGCCGTCGATGTCCAGCGAGAAACCGACCGCCTCATGGGCCATGGCCTGGCGCTTGATCTCCTCGGTGATCGCCAGGGCCTCGGCGCGCTCCGACTTCATGAACTTCAGCCGGGCCGGGGTAGCGTAGAACAGGTCGCGCACCTCGATCCGGGCCCCATGCGGGCCCGGGAAGGCCGCCGGTGCCACCTCGCCGACCTGACCGCCCTCAACGAGGATCGAGAAGGCGTCCTTCTCGCCCTTGGCCCGGGAAGCGATCGACAGCCGGGCCACCGAGCCGATCGAGGGCAGGGCCTCGCCCCGGAAGCCCATGGTGTGGATGCGCAGGAGGTCCCAAAGGCCGTCGGCGTCCGGCGCGAGCTTGGAGGTCGCATGGCGCTCGATGGCTACCGGCAGCTCTTCGGCGCTCAGACCCATGCCGTCATCGGCCACCAGGATCCGGGTCAGGCCGCCGCCATGGGCTTCGACCTCGATCCGCGTGGCCCCGGCATCGATGGCATTGTCGACCAGTTCCTTGATGGCGCTGGCCGGCCGCTCGACCACCTCGCCGGCGGCGATGCGGTTGACGGTCTCGGGCGGCAGGCGGCGGATCGGCATGGTCGGACTTTCGAGGCGGGGCGGCGTAGCCGACCTGGCATTGCGTCTTCGTAATTTGACCCGCCGGGTGCCGGGCCCTTCAAGTCACAAAGAGCCGATCATTCTAGATCGATTCCACCACCCTTCGAGGATCAGAGATAGTGACGATCGGCTCCAAAGCATCCCAGGTCGCCGCCTTGGCCGGCACGCTCGCCCTGCTGGGCAGTGCCCAGGTCCAGGCCCAGTCCACGCCTGTCGACCTTCAGCGGGTCGATCCGGAGGCCAATCTGGTTGAGGAACTGGTGGTCAACGCCAAGCTGCCAGGTCCCGCCTGGTGGAAGGTGTCCGACGCCGACAGCACCGTCTACGTGCTGGCGGTGCCGGCCATTGCCCCCAAGGGGTTGGCTTTCGATACCTCGGTGATCGAGCGGCGGCTGGACGGCGCCAACCGTCTGATCCTGGCGCCGGAGCCCAAGATCAATGTCGTGCGCGTCGTCAGCCTCGCCGTTGGAGGCCGTCGCTACTTCCTGACCGACACCCCGATGCGCCAGACCTTGCCGTCGGACCTTCGCGCCCGCCTGGAGGCCCGCCTGAAGACCGCTGGCGAGGACGCCGACAGCATGGACGATATCAAGCCGGCCTTTGCCGGATTCCTGGTCGCCAACATGAAATCAGGCGGCTCGGTTTCGATCAGCGGCGGCTCGGTCGGGGATCGCATCGAGAAGATCGCTCGTAAGGGTGACCTTAAGAAGCGCCCGAAGATCCAGGAGCTTGAGGGTTATGATGTGATCGACACGCTGAAGGCCGTGGGCTCGCTGCCCAAGACCCAGCAGGAGTTCTGCCTGGATGCCGGCCTGCGCGAGGCGGATGCGGGTGGTCCCGGGATCGAAGAAACGGCCCGGCGCTGGGCCGAGGGCGACGTGGTCAAGCTGGCCGCCGCCGACCGGGGCTATCAGGCCTGTCTGTCGGCCACGCCGCGGGTGGCGACCGAGATTCGCCAGACCATCGAGCGTTCGACCAGCGCCATCGAGGCGGCGCTGAAAGTGCCGGGCAAGTCGGTGGCCCTGGTCAATTTCCGTCCTCTGCTGGCCGAGCAGGGCGTCCTGGCACGCTTGCGCGCCAAGGGCCTCAAGGTGACGACGCCAGCCGATAGCGCGCCCTAAACTTCTGATTTAGAGCCCTTTTCGCCCGCCCCTGATGAAGCGATCAGGTCGAAAAGGGCTCCAGGTCAAGCTTTGGCCGCAAGGGCCGTGTCATGTCGCCTGATCAATCAGGGGAAGTCGACCATCATGAGATTCGCAGTTCTGGGCGCGGTGCTGACCGCCTTGTCGCCGCTCGTCTGCCATGCCCAGGCCATGGATGATCCCGAGGCGGTGGTGGTCGAGGCGCTGGTGGTCAATGCCAAGCTGCCCGGACCGGCCTGGTGGCGCATCTCCGACGGCGACACCACGATCTACATGCTGGGGACCCTGGCCTCCTTGCCCAAGGATATGGCCTGGGACACCTCGGTGCTCAGCCGTCGTCTGAACGGGGCCTTTGCCCTGATCCTTCCGCCGGAGGGACGGGCCGGGGTGACCGATATTCCCGCCCTCCTGTCCCTGCGCGGCAAGCTGAAGTCCGACCGGCCGCTCGACCAGATGGCCCCGGAGCTTGCGCCCCGTCTGGCGCGGGTCCGCACCCAGTTGGGCAAGAAGCCCGGCAGCTACAACGAGTGGAGCCCGCTGGGCGCGGGCATCATGATCGCCACGGACTATCAGAAGACCACGAAACTGGAGTCGAGCGAGCCGGAACGCACCGTGGACAGGCTGGCCCGCAAGCATCGGGTCAAGACGCGCCTGGCCGGCACCTACAAGGCCATGCCGGTGGTCAAGGCCGTCGTTCGGCAGCATTCGGCCGAGGTCGGCCTGACCTGTCTGGAGGGGGTGCTCAGCGAGGCCGAAGCCGGCAGCTCTGCTGTGCGTGAGGCGGCTGAAGCCTGGGCGAACGGCGATGTGCGCGGGGCCATTGCCGGGCCGCGCAACTTCCAGCGCTGCATTCGCGGCCTGCCGGGCATGCCCGAACTGGAACGTCGGGCCATGGACGATGAGGTGGCGGCCCTGACCGAAGCGATGAAGACCCCGGGCCATGCCGTGGCGGTGTTCTCGATCCGCGGCCTGGTGGCCCAGAACGGTCTGCTGGACCGCATGCGGGCCAAGGGCTTCACGGTGAAGACGCCGGGGGACTGATTCATTCCGCTCTCCCCGGCGAAGGCCGGGGCCCAGATCGAACCCCGTGAGTTCGTCAAGCGGGCAGAGGCGGAAGGCGCATCATCCCCAGCCACTCAGGCTGGATCTGGGCCCCGGCTTTCGCCGGGGAGAGCGGATCGTGTTGATCCAGACCGAAACCGGCCCCGAAAGCGGTGCTTCCGGGGCCGGTCAAATATCGAAGCGGTGAGTTGAAGCCCTACAGGCCCGGCAGCTTGATCCGAGTCTGCTTCTCGCGGCTGATCACCACCTTGCCGGGACCCATCAGGGCCTTCAGGCGGGCTTCTTCGGCGGCGGCATCGACCACGACCGGCGCATCGGCACCGGTTTCGCTGCTGGTGGCGGCCACCTGGGCAGCCTTGTCCTTTTTCCAGAACATCACCTTGCTGGCGAAGCTCTCGTCCTTGTGGGCCAGGTCGCCGGTCTCGTCATCGACCACGAAGCGGATCAGCGGATCGGCCTTCTCGACACCGGCCTTGGCGACCAGCAGCTTTTCACCGTCCGAGCGGCCGGCGGCCAGGCTCTGGCCGATCAGGGCCTGACGCGCGGCGCTTTCCGGCTGCAGCTCCTGCGGGCGGGGCTCGCCGGGGGCCGGCGGACGCAGGGCGTAATCAGGCGGCACGACCAGCGGGGCCTTGGTGACGACGCGGAATTCGTCGGGAACCACCTTGCTCATGCCCAGCGCCTTGGAGGCCGATTGGCAACCGGCGAGGCCCGTGGCGGCTACAGCAGCCAGAACGCTCAGGGTCGCGACCCGATTGAAACTCATGAACCCATGCTCCAGCGGGCCCTTGCGGGCCGAAATTCAGAGCGCACTCGATACGACATCAAGGCGCGGGTGCCAATGTCTCTTGCGATTGCGGCCTTATTCGGTCGGATGGGCCAGCTTGTCCTCGCCGGTGAGGAAGCTGTCGAGCAGCAGGAAGGCCACGCCCACCGAGATCGCGGCGTCGGCGATGTTGAAGATCCAGGGGAAATAGAGGTCGCGCACGTCGATGAAGTCGGCGACCGCACCATAGATCACCCGGTCGATCAGGTTGTTGCCGATCGCTCCGCCGATGATCAGGCCCAGACCAACGGCCATCAGCGGTCGGACCGCCTTGCGCGCCCACAGGGTCAGGCCCACGACGACGACGGTCGAGAAGCCGGTCAGCAGCCAGCGGCCCCATTCGGCATGGCCACTGAGCAGGCCAAAGCTCATGCCCCGGTTCCAGACCATGGTCAGGTCGACGGGGCCGGGCAGGAGGACGGTGCCCCGAGCCTCGAGGTTCAGCCCGTGCAGGATCCAGAGCTTGGTCAGCTGGTCGAGGGCGACCGTCGCTACAGCGATGGCATAGGCGATCCAGCCTTGGCGGGTGATGTTTAGTGCGGTCACTCTGAACCCCTTTTCCTTCTCCCCCTGCGGGAGAAGGTGGCCTGCGCAGCAGGTCGGATGAGGGGTTTCTCCGGTCGCGCCGTGCAACCCCTCATCCGTCGCTGCCGCGATACCTTCTCCCGCAAGGGGAGAAGGAAGCAAAGCTTACCGTCCTTGGCTATCCCACCAGGCCACAGCCTCCGCGTCGCGCAGGCTGAGCTCGGGATAGAGCGGATTTGTGCCGACCTCGGGCAGGATGCGCCAGGAGCGGGCGCACTTGTTGCCCTGGGCCTGGGCCGGGTCCACCGACACGCCCTTGACCTCGTCGGTCGTGAAGGCCCCGCCCTCGCCGGCGACCAGGGTCGCGGCGCTGGTGCGGAACACCTCGGCGGCGTCGAGGCCGTCAAAGGCGGCCAGCAGCTCCGGATCGGCGATATGGACCACCGGCGCGGACTCCAGGGCCGAACCGATGCGCTTTTCACGCCGTTCGACCTCCAGAGCGCCGGTGACCACCGACATCACCGTTTCGACCCTGGCCCAGCGGGCGGCCTCGGCGGGATTGTGCCACTGGGCCGGCGTTTCAGGCATCACCCGCAGGCTGTTGGAGCCCGCCTCGGGGAAGCGCGTCATCCACGCCTCTTCCATGGTGAAGCTGGTCAGGGGCGAAAGCCAGATGGTCAGGCGCTCGAAGACATAGTCCAGCACGGTGCGATAGGCCCGGCGGCGCAGTTCCGTCGGCTTGTCGCAATAGAGGCTGTCCTTGCGGATATCGAAGAACAGGGTCGACAGGTCGCCCTGGCAGAACTCGATCAGCGGCCGGGTGACGTCGCTGAAGCGATAGGTCTCGTAGGCGGCGCGGACCTGACCATCCAGCTCCCAAAGACGGTGCAGGATGAACTTCTCCAGCGGCGGGAAGTCGTCATAGTTCGTCACCCGTTCGGCCTCGTCGAAGCCGGCGAGGGCGCCCAGCAGATAGCGGGTGGTGTTGCGCAGCTTGCGATAGGCGTCGGTCGTGGTGGCCAGGATGGTCTTGCCGATCCGCTGGTCTTCCGAATAGTCGACCATGGCCGTCCACAGTCGCAGGATCTCGGCGCCGGACTCCTTGGTGACGGCCTGGGGCTCGACGGTGTTGCCCTTGGACTTGGACATCTTCTCGCCGTTCTCATCCTGGGTGAACCCGTGGGTGAGCACCGCCTTGTAGGGCGCGCGGCCGCGGGTGCCGCAGCCTTCGAGCAGGGACGACTGGAACCAGCCGCGATGCTGGTCGGAACCTTCCAGATAGAGATCGGCCGGCCAGTGGCTGTCGGCCCGGCCTTCGATCGTGAAGGCGTGGGTGCAGCCCGAGTCGAACCAGACATCGAGGATGTCGACGACCTTTTCGTACTGGGCCGGATCATGGGCCTCGCCGAGGAACGCGGCGTCGGGACGGGTGAACCAGGCGTCGGCCCCGCCTTCGCGGATGGCGTCCAGGATGCGGGCATTGACGGCGTCGTCCATCAGCGGCTGGCCGCTGTCCTTGTCGACGAACATGGCGAGCGGCGTACCCCAGGCGCGCTGGCGGCTGACCAGCCAGTCGGGACGGCTCTCGACCATCGAACCGATGCGGTTGCGGCCGGCGTCGGGATGGAAGGCGGTGTCGGCAATGGCCTGGATGGCGGTCTCGCGCAGGGTCTTGCCGCTCGCCAGCGGCTGATCCATGCGGATGAACCACTGGGGCGTGTTGCGGAACAGGATGGGAGCCTTGGAGCGCCAGCTATGCGGATAGCTGTGCTCGACCCGGCCGCGCGCCAGCAGGTTGCCGGCCTCAATCAATTTGTCCATCACCGCGCCATTGGCAGGACCGAACTTGCCGGCCTTCTTGCCCTCGGTCTCGATGACCTTGAGGCCCGCGAACAGCGGGACGTGCGGGTAGTAGGCCCCGTCGGGATCGACGGTATCGGGGATGGAATCGAGGCTGTAGCCGCTCTTCAGCCAGACCAGATAGTCGTCGGCCCCGTGGCCCGGGGCCGTGTGGACGAAGCCGGTGCCGGCGTCATCGGTCACGTGGTCGCCGGCCAGCAGCGGCACGTCGAAGCCGAAGCCCCCAACGGGATCAGAGTCGAACTGGGCCAGCGGGTGGGCACAGATCAGGCCGGTCGGGTCGATGGGCTCGACGCGGCGCCAGGTGGCGACCTTGGCGGCCTTTCGCACATCTTCGGCCAGCTTGTCGGCGACGATCAGGCGGTCGCCCGGCTTGGACCACGGGGCGAACTCGAGGTTCTCCTCCAGGGCCTCGACCTCATAGAGGCCGTACGCGACCTTGGGATTGAAGCTGATCGCCCGGTTGGCCGGGATGGTCCAGGGCGTGGTGGTCCAGATCACCACGCTGGCGTCATTGGGTGGCAGGCGGAAGACATTGTCGCCGGCCGGATTGCCTGACAGGGCGTAATGCGCCTCGTCATAGACCTTGACCGGGAACTTCACCCACACCGTCGGCGAAACATGGTCGTGGTACTCGATCTCGGCATCGGCCAGGGCCGTGCGCTCGACCGGGCTCCACATCACCGGCTTGGAGCCGCGATAGAGCTGGCCCGAGGCCGCGAACTTGTGGAACTCGGCGACGATCGTGGCCTCGGACGAGAAGTCCATGGTGGCGTAGCGGTTCCACCAGTCGCCCAGGATGCCCAGGCGCTGGAACTCGACCTTCTGGGCCTCGATCCAGCCGCCGGCATATTCGCGGCAGCGCTTGCGGAATTCCTCGGCCGGGACCTCGTCCTTGCGGCGGCCCTTGGCGCGGAACTCTTCCTCGATCTTCCACTCGATCGGCAGGCCGTGGCAGTCCCAGCCGGGCACATAGTCGACATCATAGCCGAGGGCGAAGCGGCTGCGGACCACGAAGTCCTTCAGCGTTTTGTTGAGGGCATGGCCGATATGGATCGGGCCATTGGCATAGGGCGGGCCGTCGTGGAACACGAACAGCGGCGCGCCGTCGGCCTGGCGCTTCTGGCGGATCGCGCCATAGAGCCCCTTGTCAGACAGGGCAGCCCAGCCCTCAAGGATCTCGGGCTCCTTCTTGGGCAGACCCCCGCGCATCGGGAACGGGGTGTCAGGAAGGAAGACGGTTTCGCGATAGTCGCGGGCGGTCGTGGCGTCGTCGGCCATGGGAGAGCTATCCAGCTTGGAAGTTCGGAAAGGAAGGTGCGGGTCTTAAGTCCCGGCGCGCGCTCGAACCTGCGTCCAGCGTTACGCCGGGCGGATAATTCGCGGAGTTTTCCGAACGAAAGTCATGGTCCGGGGATAGCAGAGGGTTTGGTGTGGAGCAAACCCGCAAGCTCCAAACTCGTGTCATCCCGGACGAGCCCGGCATAGCCGGGTGAAGATCCGGGACCGATCTGGAACGCGGCGCTCAGGCGTCGGTCCCGGATCGGCGCGCTGCGCCCCCGGCTCAAGGCCGGGGCGGGATAGTAGTGTCTCCGCTCTCCCCGGCGAAAGCCGGGGCCCAGATCGAACCCGGAAAGATGGCGGATCGTGAGGCCGGCAGTAGGCGCAACACCCCCAGAGGTTCAGGGTGTATCTGGGCCCCGGCTTTCGCCGGGGAGGGCGGACAAAAGTGCAGTTACCCCCGCTTCCGCACCTTCGGCGTGATCGTCACCGTCATGAGTCGGCCTTCGCGGATCAGGCTGAACAGGGTGGGCTTGTTGATGGCGTGATGGTCGAGGGCGCGCAGCAGGTCGTCGAGGCCGGTCAGGACCTGGTCGCCGGCCTGGATCAGCAGGTCGCCTTCCTTGACCCCGGCCTTGGCCGCGGGGCCGCCGCTGTCGACCTGGGCGACGAAGACCGCATAGGCCTGGGTGACGCCGGTGGCCCGGGCCAGGGCGGCCGGGATCGGGGCCTGCTGGGCGACGAGACCGATCGAGCCGCGCCGGACGAAGCCGTGGTCCATCAGTTCCTGGATCACATAGGTGGCCGTATTGACCGCCACGGCGAAGCACAGGCCCTGATAGCCGGCGATCACGGCGGTGGCGATGCCGACCACCTCGCCGCTGGAATTGACCAGGGGGCCGCCGCTGTTGCCGGGATTGAGGGCTGCGTCGGTCTGGATCAGGTCCTCGATCAGACGGCCGCGCTCGCCGCGCAGGGACCGGCCGAGGGCCGAGACCACGCCGGTGGTCACGGTCGCCTCGAAGCCCAGAGGCGCGCCGATGGCGATGACCAGCTGGCCGCGCCGCAGCTTTTTGGAGTCGCCCAGCTTGGCGACGGGAATATCGACATTCTGGTCGACCTTGAGAATCGCCAGGTCGGTATCGGGATCGTCGCCTACGCAGCGGGCCGTGAGGCTGCGGCCCTCGGCGGTGATGATCACGAAGCGCGAGGCCCCCTGGACCACGTGGCTGTTGGTCAGGATCAGGCCGCCGGTCGCGAAGGCGAAGCCCGAGCCGATGCCCTGCATGCGCGGGTCTTCCAGCATCGGGTGTACCCGGACCACGGCCGGTCCGACCACCTCGACCGCGCGGACCACGGCATTGGAATAGGCGTCCAGCAGGTCGCCATTGGGCAGGGCGCAATAGCCGCCCTCGACCTCGACGGCCTTGCCGGTGTCGAACACGAACTGGGCGTCGGCCGGATAGGACAGGATCTCGTGCCGGCGCCTGGGCACCGGCCGCCGCGCCCTGGCGAAATGCTCGTACTTGCGCGCTTTCAACGTCCCGCCCCCACCATGGTTAAGAGAGGTTAACGGGGCTGAGCCAAGGGGGAAAGCTTTTCTCCTCCCTCGTGTGTTGAGAGGGGAGGGATAGATGCTCCCCCTGATGCCGGGTCTCAGGCCTTAGGATCTGCCGCCAGAAAAGTTGTCATCCCGGACAAGCCTGGCGAAGCCGGGCGCCGATCCGGGACCGACCTGGAACGCGGCGCTCAGGCGTCGGTCCCGGATCTTCACGCTACGCGCTCGTCCGGGATGACAGCCGGTATTGGCCTTAGGCGATAACCTCCCCCAAGGGGGGAGGATCCTGTCTAGAATCCCGGCGCCACGATCGCCCGGGCCGCCGTCTCGTCGCGCCGGATCTGTTCGACCATCAGGTCGATGCTGTCGAACTTCAGCTCCGGCCGCAGGAAGGCGATCAGCTGGGTTTCGATGACCTGGCCATAGAGGTCCTCATCGAAGTCGAACAGCCAGGTCTCCAGCCGGGTCTCGACCCGGCCGGTGGTGGGATTGTTGCCCAGATTGGCGACACCGGGCACCTCACGGCCGTCCGGCAGGCGGGTGCGGGTGGCATAGACGCCGAGCCTGGGCACCACATAGTCGACGATCTCGACATTGGCGGTCGGAAAGCCCAGCTGGCGGCCCAGCTGCTGGCCGCGCCGGACCACGCCCTCGATGGCGAAGGGGCGGCCCAGGATCCTGGCGGCCGTTTCCGGGTGACCCTCGCGCAGGGCATCCCGGACACTGGTGGAGGAGAACTTGTCGCCCGTCTCGCCGGCTACCGGCTCGGCGATCGAGACGCCGAAGCCATGCTCAGCGCCATAGGCCCTCATCCCATCGGGACTGCCGGTGCGGCCCTTGCCGAACGAGATGTCAAAGCCGGCGGCGACATGGCGCACGCCCAGCCCCTCGACCATGACCTGCTCGACGAACTCGCGGTCCGAAAAGCTGGCCATCTGGAAGTCGAACGGCAGCAGATAGAGGACATCGACGCCCATGCCGCCCAGAACCCGGGCCTGCTGCTCGACCGTCATCAGACGGAAGGCCGGCTCGGTCGGGCGAAACAGCCGGCGCGGATGCGGATCAAAGGTCACAACGCCGAGCGGCACCTTGAGTGACAGGGCGGCCTTGGCGGCCTCGGCGATCACCTGCTGATGGCCGCGGTGCACGCCGTCGAAATTGCCCAGCGCCACGGCCGCGCCGCGCTCCTGGGCCGGCAGGTCCTTCCAGCCTTGAACGATGGTCAGGGTCATCAGCCGGCCTTGCGCGGAACCATGATCAGGGCCTCGCCCTCGACCACCGGCTTGCCCTTGACCAGACAGACCGTGGCCAGGGTGACGCGGGCCTTGGCGGTGTCGATCTCGGTGATCGTGGCGCGGGCCGTGACCTCGTCGCCGATCTTGACCGGCCGCTTGAAGCGAAGGGCCTGGGACAGATAGATCGCGCCGGGGCCGGGCAGGGTGGTGCCGATCACCGCCGAGATATAGCCGGCCGACAGCATGCCGTGGGCGATACGCTCGCCAAAGCTGGTAGTCGCCGCATAGTCGGGGTCGAGGTGGACGGGATTGTTGTCACCCGTCACGGCGGCGAAGGCGATGATGTCGGCCTCGCCGACCGTGCGGACCAGATCGGCGGTCTGGCCGACGCTGAGTTCCTCGAGAAACAGACCCTGCATCACGCGTCCTTGCGACTTTTCTTGTTTTCCGTTGGGGCTGAGCTTAGCGGCTGGACCGCCGATCACCAGACCAGATCACCCACGGCGTGCGTGGCCCCGACCTCATCGGCCGCCAGCAGGGCCAGGACCGCTTCCGGATTCAACTGGCCGTCCGGCCCCAGGGCCTTTTCGCCATGGATGCCCTTGGCGATGAACAGGCAGGCCAGTTCCTGGTTCTCGGCTCCGAGGACGTCAGTGATCACGCCATCGCCGATACAGAGGATGCGGGCGCGATCCACGGGCCGACCTGTCAGCCGCTCGGCCTCGGCTATGGCCAGGTCATAGATCGGCGCGAAGGGCTTGCCGGCCATGATCACTTGCCCACCGAGGCTCTCATAGAGGTCGGCCAGGGCCCCGGCGCAATAGATCAGCCGGTCGCCGCGCTGCACCACCCGGTCCGGATTGGCGCAGATGAAGGTCAGGCCCCGCTGCGCCGCCACCGCCAGACGGTCGCGATAGAGTTCGGGCTCCTCGGTCTCGTCGTCATAGAGGCCCGTGCAGCCGATGAAGTCGGCGTCCTCGCAGGACCCGGTCAGGTCCAGGTCAAGGCCGGCATAGAGCGGACCATCGCGGTCCGGACCGATCCGCCAGACCTTGCCCGGCGCGCGCGCGCTCAGCAGGTCGCGGGTGGCGTCGCCGGAGGTGACAAAGCCGCTCCAGGCCGCACGGGGCACCCCCAGGCTGTCCAGTTGCGAGACCACGTCATGCGACGGGCGCGGCGCGTTGGAGATCAGGACCACCGGTCCGACCTGAGCGCCCCATTGCACCAGGGCCTCGCAGGCCTCCGGGAAGCTCTGCACGCCGTTGTGGATCACGCCCCAGACGTCGCAGAGCACGATGTCGTAGCGGTCGCGGAGAGCCGAGAGGCGTTCGGGAAAATCGATCATGGCGGCGGCGGTACCGGTCGGGGAGGGGGGCGTCAACGCCTGGAGGGCTCAGGTGTCGTCACCGGCCGCGCTTTGCAAGAGGCACGGCTTTCGCTGACCGCCGTTCCGTGACTATGCTTCACTCCTGCGCCGGGGAGAGGCTGATGACCATTCTGATTCTGGGACTTGTCCTGTTTTTCGGTATTCACGCGGTCCGTATCGTCGCGGGGCCCTTTCGTGACGCCCAGGTCGCGGCCAGCCCGGGCCGGTGGAAAGGCCTCTATTCGCTGATCGCGGCGGCGGGCCTGGGCCTGATCATCTGGGGCTGGATGCAGTACCGGCTGATGGCACCACAGCTGTATGATCCGCCCGTCTGGGGCCGCCACCTGGCCATGGTGCTCGTTCTGCCGGCCTTCATCCTGCTGGCCGGAGCCAATGGTCCGGTCGGGCGCATCAAGGCGACGGTGCGCCATCCGATGCTCATCGGCGTGATCCTGTGGTCGATCGCCCATCTGCTGGCCAATGGCGATCAGGCCTCGGTCATGCTGTTCGGGGCCTTCCTGGCCTTTGGCGTGATCGACCTGATCTCGGTCCTGGGGCGTCGGGAGCCCGCGCCGGTCGCGACCAAGCCGATGGCCGACCTGATCATGGTGGTGGCCGGAACGGTCCTCTACGCCCTGTTCGTGCTGTTCCTGCACCGGGTGTTCTTCGGGGTTTCGCCCCTCGGCTGAGCCTTCACGGCGCATCATGAAAGATGATGCCCAGGGTCCGGCGACGGCCTGAGCGGATTTCGCTGACCCCGTGCCGCAGGATCCGCCGGTGCACGCCGCGTGCGCCTTCGGCCGGCCTGTCGCGGACGGCGAAGATCACGCCCTCGCCCTGGCGCAGCGGCACGACCTGGGGGGCCGACTGCTGGCGGGGGCGCTGCTCGACCAGCACGAACTCGCCACCCTCGAAGTCGCGTCCGGGTTCGTCGAGCAGGAAGGCGGCCTGCAGGGGAAAGACCTGTTCGCCGTAAAGATCCTGGTGCAGGCAGTTATAGTCGCCCGGCCCATAGGTCAGCAGCAGCGGCGTCGGCCGGGTCTGGCCGCCGGACCGGCAAAGGTCCAGCATCTCCGTCAGGGTCGCGGGAAAGCGTCGGGCCTCGCCCAGGCGTTGCGCCCAGTGATTGGCGATCCTGGCCAGGGGCGGAAACAGGCTCTCGCGCAGGGTCTGGACCGCCTCCGGCAGGGGGTAGGCGAAGTACTGGTACTCGCCCCTGCCGAAACCGTAGCGGGCCATGACCACGCGGCTGCGGAACAGCTCCGTCCGGTCATAGAGGGCCGCCAGGTCGGCGCAGGTCTCCTGCGTGAACAGCGGTCCGGTCAGGGCCCAGCCCCGGCTGTCCAGC
This sequence comes from Caulobacter henricii, assembly GCF_001414055.1. Classification (GTDB taxonomy): domain Bacteria; phylum Pseudomonadota; class Alphaproteobacteria; order Caulobacterales; family Caulobacteraceae; genus Caulobacter; species Caulobacter henricii. Next base: position 565,421 of record NZ_CP013002.1, read on the forward strand.
TCGGCGGTGATCCGCGCCCAGTCCAGGTCCGAAGGTGGGCAGATCAAGCGCGGGCCTCGCTGACGGCGGGGTCCAGGCGCTCAGGCTTGCAGCGCTTGCAGGCCCGGAAACCGGCCGCGCGGGCTTCGGCCCCGGCGGCATGGAACACGACGTTCTTGCGCAGCGGCCGGGCAGGGCAGACGGGGCGACAATAGATCCCGGTCGTCCGGACAGCGATGAAGAACGCGCCGTCGGCCGCAGGGTCCCGCTCCAGGCAGGCGGCCCAGCGGGCCTCGTCGTCGGCATAGTCGGCAAATCTCATGGCGGGCTCCCGTCTTCCAGGAAGCCTGCGCCCTCAGGGGACGTCCGTCATTCCGAAGCTTGCGGCCCGGTACCGAAAACTGTCACCAGCCTGAGGCGCGGCGGCGCAGGGCTCCGCGCATGAAGTCCTGGGGCGGTTCGGCCTCGGCCAGGACGGCGTCGCGGATAGCGCGGGGTTCGCCGAACAGATGGCCCTGGCCATAGCCGATATCGAGGTCGAGGATGTCGACGATCTGCCGTTCGGCCTCGACCTTCTCGACAATGACCTCGATGCCGTAGCGGCGGGTCAGGGCGGCGAAGTCGGCGGCATTCAGGTCGGGCAGGGAGGCGATGACCAGCTTGCCGTCCTCTTCCTTCAGCTGGTCCAGCATCATCTGGGCACCGACCTTGAGGAACTTGACGTCAGCGCGGGCCAGGTCCTGGAAATCGAGATCCAGGTCGTTGACCTTGTCGAGGCTGAACTGGAAGCCGAGGCTGGCCAGACGCGACATGTGGCGGGCTTCCACGGGGCCGCGCCGGTCGAACGCCGCCTGACCCAGTTCGAAGATCACCGCGCCGGCCAGGTCCTTGTTGCCCTGCATGAACTCAAGGAACTGCGGGAAGAAGCTCTCGTCGGCCAGGCTGGCCAGGGAGATGTTGCAGAAGATCCCGACCTTGCGGTCCTGCTTGGCCAGCCGGCGCACGATCTGCACGCAACGGAACAGCAGCAGGTTGTCGATGGCGGTCATCAGGCCTTCGGGCTCGGCGACAGCCAGGTACTCGGCCGGCATCATCACCCGGCCGGTTTCATCGCGCAGGCGCGAGAAGCTCTCATAGAAGACGGTGCGCCGCTGGGGCAGGCTGACGATCGGCTGCAGATAGAGGTCGACGCGGTTCTCGGCGAGGGCGTCCTGGACCACCTGCAGCATGACATTGGCCTGCGGGGTGCGGCCGCGAACCTCGGTGCGCGCCGCGGCGACCTGATGGGTCAGCTGGTGTTCCAGCCGGTCATTCATCGTGGCGATCAGGTCTTCCAGCTGGTGGACCTCGGTGGACAGCTCCTCCGAGCGGCGCTGGGCATCCAGGGCCACGCTCTCGACCAGTTCGGTCATGCGGGCGTCGATCTTTTCGATCTGGTCGAGCAGGATGGCGTGGGCCTCGCGGACCGTATCGATGTCCATGCGGGTGCGGGCGGTCTCGAAGGTGCTGGCGATCATGCCGTGGAAGGCAAAGCACAGGCCGAGCGTGCCGATAAAGGCCGCCAGACCGACAGCCGGTGCCGCCCCCGTGCGCCACAGCACGAGGGAGATGATCAGAGCCAGACAAAGATAGGCGCCCGTGAGCAGCCCCAGCATCAGCCTTCGCATCAGTCCGTCCACGCGAATCGTTACAGGCAATCAGACCGGTCCGGACGCCAAGAGTCGAACGGATTAACGCCCCTGCGCTATTCCGCCTCGTTCCGTCGTCCTGTGCAGCAGCATAACCGATACGGGCGCGTTCCGACATCAAAGGCGCGTCTCTCTGCATCGACAGCGACGCCTTGGACTGATAATCACTCGCAAGTGTTCACGAGAATTCTGATGCCTGACGGTCTAGCCCCGGTTTCTGGCCTTGAGGCCGCCCTTGCCGCGACACCCTCCGCCCGCTCCCTGGGCGAGGCTTCGCTTGGCGACAAGGGGGTGATCCTCAGTGTCACCGGTCGGACCGGCGCGGCGGAGGCCGTCGACGCGGAGGAGCTGGAGCGCCGCCTGCTGGAAATGGGCTTTGTCGAGGGCGCACGGGTCGAGGTCCTGCACGAAGGGCTTTTCGGTCGCGACCCCATCGCCGTGCGTGTGGACGACAGCCGCGTCGCCCTGCGCCGCCGCGAAGCCAGCGCCGTGTCCGTACTGTTTGACGGGAACCAGTCTTGACCTCTCAAGCCGAATCGCTTGACCCGGCGCGCATCGCCCTGGTCGGCAATCCCAATTCCGGCAAGACCGCCCTGTTCAACGCCCTGACCGGCAGCCGCCAGAAGGTGGCCAACTATGCGGGCGTCACGGTGGAGCGCAAGGAAGGCGTGCTGACCACGGCCAGTGGCCGCACCCTGCGCCTGCTCGACCTGCCCGGCACCTATTCGCTGCGGGCCCGCAGTCCCGACGAGGTGGTGACCCGCGACGCCATTCTCGGACGGCTGGCCGGCGAGTCGGCCCCCGACGTTCTGATCTGCGTGGCCGATGCGACCAATCTGCGTCTCGTGCTGCGTCTGGCGCTGGAACTGAAACAGGTCGGCCGGCCGTTCGTCCTGGCCCTCAACATGTTCGACATCGCCCAGCGCCAGGGGCTTCGCATCGACGTCGAGCGCCTGGCCAGCGAGATCGGCGCGCCGATCGTCACCACGGTGGCGACCCGCAAGCGCGGCCTGGACGACCTGATCGCCCAGGCCGAAGCCCTGACCGTGAGCCTGGCCGGCGAGCACGCCAGCACCTGGCACGAGCCCGATGCCGCCGAGATCCGCGCCGCCCACGCCGAGGCCCAGCGCATCTTCAAGGCCTGTGTGAAGCCGCCGGAGCGGCCCGACACCATCACCGGCAAGATTGATGATGTGCTGCTGAACCCGGCGGCGGGCCTGCTGATCCTGGGCCTGCTGCTGTTTGTGATGTTCCAGGCGGTCTTCACCTGGGCAACCCCGACCATGGATCTGATCGATGGTGGCTTCGCGGCCCTGGCGGGCTGGGTCGGCGCCCATCTGCCCCAGGGGCTGCTGGGCAGTCTGATCGCCGATGGCCTGATCGCCGGTGTCGGCAGCGTGCTGGTGTTCCTGCCGCAGATCCTGATCCTGTTCTTCTTCATCCTGCTGCTGGAAGACAGCGGCTACATGGCCCGCGCCGCCTTCCTGATGGACAAGATCATGGGCGGGGCTGGCCTGCACGGCCGCGCCTTCATTCCGCTTCTGTCCAGCTTCGCCTGCGCCATCCCCGGGATCATGTCGACGCGGGTGATCGACAACCGCCATGACCGCCTGACCACCATTCTGGTGGCGCCGCTGATGACCTGCTCGGCCCGGATCCCGGTCTATACCCTGATCATCGGGGCCTTCATTCCGCAGAAGACGGTGTGGGGCTTCCTGTCCCTGCAGGGCCTGGTGATGTTCGGGCTCTATGCCAGCGGGATTGTCAGCGCCCTGGCGGTGTCGTTCGTGATCCGCCGGGTGTTCTGGCGCGGTACGGTCGAGCCCTTCATGATGGAACTGCCGACCTATCGCTGGCCCGAGCCGCGCAATGTGCTGCTGAACCTCTGGGCCCGGGCCAAGATCTTCATCACCCGCGCCGGCAAGATCATCCTGCCCCTGATGGTGCTGATCTGGGTCCTGGCAACCTTCCCCTATCCGCCCGAGGGCGCGACGGGTCCGGCCATCGACTACAGCTTCGCGGGCATACTCGGCGGCTGGATCGAGCCCCTGCTCCGGCCGATCGGCTTCAACTGGCAGATGTCGATCGCCCTGATCCCCGGCATGGCCGCCCGCGAGGTCGCCGTGGCGACCCTGGGCACGGTCTATGCGGTCAGTGATCCTGACGGTGCCGCCACGGCCCTCTCGGCGACCCTGTCGAGCCAGTGGTCGCTGGCCTCGGCCCTGTCGTTCCTGGCCTGGTACGTGTTCGCACCGCAGTGCGCCCCGACCCTGGCCGTGGTCAAGCGCGAGACCAACAGCTGGCTGTGGCCGACCGTGATGTTCGTCTACATGGTCGCCCTGGCCTATCTGGCGGCGTTTGTGACCTATCATGTCGCCGTGGCGATGGGGGCGGGGTAACCGCCGGCCCTAGAGCGTTTTCCGATAGGTGTGAAACGGTTATCGGATCGAAAAACGCTCTAAACTTTTGATTTAGAGCCCTTTTCGTCCGACCCTGATGAAGCCATCAGGTCGGAAAGGGCTCTAGCTGGCGGGCAGGCCGATCATCCGGGCGAACGCCACGAACCAGGGCCAATTCGGGGCCTGGAACATGGTGAGCTGGATGGCCGTCATGACGACCAGGGTTAGCCACCAGGGGCTCGCCCAGCGTCCCCTGAAACCGTCCCACAGGACAAGGCCGACCAGCACCGCCTGGACCGTCCAGAAGCTGGGCGGCAGGGCGCCGGCCAGGCCGCCGAGCGATGGAATATTCATGCCATAGGCCCGGCCCAGGGCCGGCGGCAGGGCGACAAAGGCCGTCGAGGCCATGAAGCGGGCATGCAGGAACATCGTCCGCCGGCAGGCGATGGCCAGGATGAAGAGCAGGCTGAACAGGGCCAGCGACCAGACATCGATCCAGGCCAGGGTCAGGCGCAGCGGCACATCGAAATGCGAGTTGGGGCCGAGCATGTCGGTCACCAGGGTGAAGGCGCTGACGACGAGGGCCGGCGCGATGATCAGCGAGGTCCGGCCGATCCAGCGATGCCAGAGCGTGTGTCCGCGTCCGATCAGCCAGCTCTGAACCACCAGCAGGACCATCCAGCCGGTCGCCAGGACGCCGTGGAGGATGCGCAGGGGATCCAGCGGCCCCGCCCCGCCGGTAAAGCTTGGCCAGAAGCCAAACAGCGTGACGGCGAAGGCGAGCAAGAACGCCAGATAGAGATGCCGCATGGACGCGCCCCTGGACAGGTTGATGGCGTAACGGGTTCCTGCGTTGGGCTAGGCTGCTCGCGCCAGGCCCTTGCCATAGGCCAGACGCCGCCAGACCCACTCCAGCGGGCCCATCGAGAACTTCGACAGCCACAGCGGTGACCAGATCAGTTGCACGCCCCAGATGATCGCGACGATCACCCAGAGGTCCACCCGGTTGGCATCGCCATAGAGGCCCAGCCCGCGTCCGCCCCAGAAGATCGTGGTCATGATGATCGACTGGCTGATGTAGTTGGTGAAGGCCATCTGGCCGAGGCGGGCCAGGGGTGTGAGCAGCTTGCGGAACAGATCCAGCTTCAGCAGCAGGATGGCCAGGGACGCATAGCCCAGGGTGATGGGCAGGGTCAGGAATTCGAAGCCGATCTGCAGGGCCCCGCTGGAGCGCGGCTGGGCGAAATCAATGATCAGCTTCTCGCGCGACTCCATGCCGGTCACCCACAGGCCGACCGCTCCGAAAGCGACCAGAAGGACATAGACCCAGGTCGGGGCGCGCCCGGTCAGGAAGCCCCACTTGTAGAGCGCCATACCCAGCATCATCAGGGCCCCGGTCCGCCAGATGACGACCAGCAGGCTGGCCGGCTGCAGGAACATCCAGGCCTTGAAGTTGACGCTCATGGCCCCGGCGAAGCCGGACTTGACGGTGGCAATGGCGGCCGCGATGTCGGCCGGGTCACCCTTGGCCATTTCCTTGAGCACCTCGGTGCGGATCTCGGCCGGGGCGTAGTCCAGGGCCATGATCGGCAGGACCGCCATGGCCGAGCCCAGCAGGATGATCGTGATGGCGACGATGAACAGGGTGCGCGGCTTCCAGGAGCGGAACAGCAGCACCCCAAAGCCGGTCACGGCATAGAGCAGCAGAATGTCGCCATACCAGATCAGCAGACCGTGGATCAGGCCGAACAGGGTCAGCCAGCCCAGCCTGCGCCGCAGCAGAGCCCCGCGCGGCTTGTCGCTGCGCTCGCCGCCGACCAGCAGCAGCGACACGCCGAACAGCATCGAGAACAGGGTGACGAACTTGAAGTGGAAGAAGGTCTGGACCACCCACCAGGCGTCGCCCTCGGCCCCGGTCATCGGGAAGGGCGAAAGCTTGGGCGTCATATAGACGTCCATGGGCATGGCGAAGGCCACGGCATTGACCGCAAGGATGCCCATCACGCCCAGGCCCCGCAGGACATCCAGGCTCATATGGCGATCACCGGCCGCCACGGGCCGCAAGGCTTGAGTCTCGGTCATCGGCGTCCCCCTTTGGAGACGCCGCACGCCTAGCGCGTGGGAACCGGCGTCTCGCCCCGATAGTCATAGAAGCCCCGTCCGGCCTTTTTGCCAAGCCAGCCGGCCTCGACATATTTCACCAGCAGCGGGCAGGGGCGGTATTTGCTGTCGGCCAGGCCTTCGTGCAGCACGTTCATGATCGACAGCACCGTGTCGAGGCCGATGAAATCGCCCAGTTCCAGCGGGCCCATCGGATGATTGGCCCCCAGCTTCATGGCGGTGTCGATCGCGTCGACCGTGCCGACGCCCTCATAGAGGGTGTAGATCGCCTCGTTGATCATCGGCACCAGCACGCGGTTGACGATGAAGGCCGGGAAATCTTCGGCATTGCTGGTGATCTTGCCCAGCGACTGGGCGAACGACACAGCCTTTTCGTAGGTGGGGACGTCGGTGGCGATGCCGCGGATGATCTCGACCAGCTTCATCAGCGGGACCGGGTTCATGAAGTGCAGGCCGATGAACCGCTCGGGGCGGTCGGTGGCCGAGGCCAGGCGGGTGATCGAGATCGACGAGGTGTTCGAGGCCAGCAGGGTGTCGGACTTCAGGTACGGCTGCAGGCTGCGGAAGATGGCCTTCTTGGTCTCTTCGTTCTCGGTGGCCGCCTCGATGGCCAGGTCGGCCTGGCCCACGGCTTCCAGGCCTTCGGCGGCCCTGATCCGCGACAGGGCGCCGGCCATGGCCGCATCGTCGATGATGCCGCGGCTGACCTGGCGCGCCATGTTCTTCTCGATCAGGACCAGGCCTGCGTCGATACGGTCTCTGGAGATGTCGTGCAGCACGACATCATAGCCCGCCAGCGCGCAAACATGCGCGATGCCCGATCCCATCTGGCCCGCGCCGATCACGCCGACCGTCTTGATTTCACTCATGAACGCCAAGCCTTCGCTTGAAACGGCGCTGGGACCATCGTCCGCGCCCGAAATTGTGGCGCTGTTTCTAGCACGAGAATCCACGGCCTCGTCCAGACTTTGCTGCGACGCAGCGGGGATCGGTCGCGCTAACCGACCGGTGGATAGATGTGGCTGTGACCCTGGGGGTCTTCCACTCCGCCCTCGGCCAGATAGTGGGGGCCCACGGGAACCTTGCCGTGACCGCCGGGGATGTCGAGGATGTAGGTCGGCTGGGCCAGGCCCGAGACCGTTCCCCGCAAGGCCTTCATCAGGGCCTGACCCTCGGCGAGGCCGGTGCGCAGGTGGCTGGTGCCAGGCGCATGGTCGTGGTGGTGAAGGTAATAGGGCTTGATCCGCGTCTCGACAAAGGCCCGCATCAGGGCACCCAGGGTCTCGGCGTCATCATTGATCCCGGCCAGCAGCACCGTCTGGCTGATCATCGGAAAGCCGGCGTCGACGATCCGGGCGCAGGCGGCGCGGGCGGCGGGGGTCAGTTCACTGGCGTGGTTGGCGTGCAGGGCGACATAGACCGCCTTGCCGCTGGCCTTCAGGGCCGCGACCATCTCGTCGGTGATCAGCGCCGGATCGACCGCCGGAACCCGGGTGTGGAAGCGCACGACCTTCACATGGTCGATCTTCGCCAGCCGCTCGCCGATGTCGCGGAGGCGGCGGGGCGACAGCACCAGCGGATCGCCGCCGGTGACGATGACCTCCCAGATCTCCGGCCGTCCGGCGACATAGGCGAAGGCCGCGTCCAGTTCGTCCGGCGAGAGGGTCTTCAGCCCCTCGGGCCCGACCATCTCGCGCCGGAAGCAGAACCGGCAATAGACCGCGCAGGTGTGGGTGGGCTTGAGCAGCACCCGGTCGGGATAGCGATGGACGATCCCCTCGACCGGGCTGTGGGTCAGGTCGCCGATCGGATCGGGATCCTCGCCGGGCGCCGGCACCAGTTCGGCGGTCTGGGGCAGGAACTGGCGGGCAATGGGGTCGGCATCGTCGCCCGGCACGATCAGGGCGGTCATGTCGGCGGTAATCGCCACCGCATACTGCGCCGCCACCCGCTCGAGCGCCGGCAACCGCTCGGGGGCGATCAGGCCGGCATCGGCCAGGGCTTGCGCCGTGCGAAGGGTCTGGGCGGGGGGCATGGGAGGCGGGGATATGGCGTAAAAGGGCTCGAGAGTCGACCACTTGCCCCCTCCGCGCCTTCGGCGCTCCTCCCCCGGAGGGGGAAGATGAAACGCGCCGACCTCATCTTCCCCCTCCGGGGGAGGAGCGCGCAGCGCGGAGGGGGCAAGTACCGCCCTTCAGGCCACCGGCACCCACATCACCTGGTCCACCCGGCTGGCCCCGGCCGCCAGCATCACCAGCCGGTCGAAGCCCAGGGCGCAGCCCGAGGCCTCGGGCATGATCTCCAGGGCCGCCAGGAAGTCCTCGTCGATCGGATAGCGCTCGCCATAGATGCGCTGCTTCTCGTCCATCTCGGCGACGAAGCGGCGGCGCTGTTCGGCGGGGTCCGTCAGTTCTCCGAAGGCATTGGCCAGCTCGACGCCGCAGGCATAGAGCTCGAAGCGCTCGGCCACCCGCGGATCGCCCGGTTTCGGCCGCGCCAGGGCGGCCTCGGCCACCGGATATTCGCACAGGAGGGTGGCCCGGCCGGCCCCGAGCTTCGGCTCGACCTTGTCGACGATCACCTTGCTGAAGATGTCGGCCCAGCTGTCGTCGGCGGCCACCCGGATCCCTGCCGCCGTCGCGGCCGCCGCCAGGGCCTCGCGATCCGTCTCGCCCCCGGGGCCCAGGCTCGCAAGGAGATCAACCCCGGCATGGCGCTCGAAGGCCTCGGCCACGCTCAGGCGTTCAGGCGTCGCGAAAGGATCACAGGTCATGCCGCGGAACGAAAAGGCCCGGGTCCCGGCCGTCTCGGCCGCCAGGGCCAGCAGGCGCGCGCAGTCATCCATCAGGGTCTGGTAGGGCGCGTCCGTCCGGTACCATTCCAGCATGACGAACTCGGGATGGTGCAGCGGCCCCCGCTCGCGATTGCGCCACACGCGGGCGAAATCGAAGATCTTGTCCTCGCCCGCCGCCAGCAGCTTCTTGCAGGCAAATTCCGGCGAGGTGTGCAGGTAATAGGTCTGGTCCGGCTCGCCGGTGAGGCTCAGCAGGGTGGTCGCAAAGGCATGCAGATGGGCCTCGTTGCCGGGCGAGACCTGCAGGGCGGCCCCCTCGACCTCGATAAAGCCCTCGGCCTCGAAGGACTCGCGCACCGCACGCGTGATCCGGTTGCGGATCAAAAGGAACGGCCGGCGGTCAGCGTGGATCGTCGGGGTCCACCAGGGCGACCTTGCAGGCGAGGGGGCGTCAAGGGCCACGGGGGCATCCCGCATCTGAGGCTGGCGAAATTGCCGCGTTCGCTATAGGAGGGCGGTCAAAGGATCACCACCCCCTTCGCGCGGCCGCCTCCGGGCAGCGCCCGGAAAACCTGAGGACTAACGAAGTGAAGGTAGCCGCCAGCTCGCTCCGCAAGGGCGCCGTCGTCGATATGGACGGCCGTCTCTATGTCGTTCTGACCGTCGACAACATCCACCCCGGCAAGGGGACCCCGGTCACCCAGCTGAACATGCGCCGCATCAGCGACGGCGTGAAGGTTTCGGAGCGCTATCGCACCACCGAGCAGGTCGAGCGCGCCTTCGTCGACCAGCGCGACCACACCTTCCTGTACCAGGATGGTGAGGGCTTCCACTTCATGAACCCGGAATCCTATGACCAGGTCGTGGCCACCGCTGACGTGATCGGCGATGCCGCGCCCTATCTGCAGGAGAACATGACGGTCCAGCTGTCGACCCACAACGACGTGCCGATCGCCATCGAACTGCCGCGCACCATGATCCTGGAAGTCGTCGACACCGAACCGTCGGTGAAGGGCCAGACCGCCAGCTCCTCCTACAAGCCCGCCCTGCTCAGCAACGGCGTCAAGACCACTGTCCCGCCCTATATCGCCGTTGGCGTCCGGGTGGTGATCCTGACCGAAGACAACAGCTACCAGGAACGCGCCAAGGACTAAGGTTTCCTTCTCCCCTTGCGGGAGAAGGTGGCCGCGCAGCGGACGGATGAGGGGTCTCTCAGAACCGTCCGCGCGACCCCTCATCCGTCGCCTGACGGCGACACCTTCTCCCGCATGGGGAGTAAGGAAGAGATCAGAAGGCCCGGCGCGCAAGCGCTGGGCCTTCTTCGTTGGGGGGCAGTGGCGGGTCTTCAGTGACGTTGGGAAGTTCCGCTTCCTGGCCCTGATAGTGCGTCGATGATGAGGATCCGCGAAGGGGGTAGCCTGGCGCATCTTCGCTGCGGCGCAGACAAACGAAGGGGCAAGGCGGGCGGACGCTATCCTTCAGGCCGATCATCGAGCTTGGCGTCGACGGGTGTGCAGTCGCCGGGATAGGGCGCGACGAACTTCGCGTCGTCGAGATCGAACATAGAGCGCCAGATGACGCCTGGTTGGTTCACGGCGCTGCCCATATCCAATGGGTCGGCGCGCATGGGTACAACGCCGGTCAGGATTTCCATATCGTCGGTGGTCTCGAAATTGCCATCGCGGTCAGCAACAATAGCCTTGAGTTCCTTCTCACCCTTGTAGGCCTGCGGCCGCGGTCGCGTGAGGGTGTAGAACGGCCCCTTCTTGGGTAGCGCCGCCTCCGGCGCGCCACCCAGCTGCGGCGTCCCGTTGATGTAGATTTGCGCGAGCTTACCGTCGCGGCCGTAGTCGGCCGAGATGTTCCAGCGCCAGACATAGTAGCTACAGAGATTGATATCGTAGATGTACTTCTCGATGTTTGCCTTGCGAGGGTGAGCGATGAGCGTCGCGCCGCCTTGATCCACGAAGACGGCCCGCACTTGGTCCCGGGTTGAGGCGGTCGAGAACGTGCGGGCTACGACGCTCTTCATGTCGTCGTAACCGACCTCCGTCTCGAACCGAAACGGTACGGCTGCGTTCGCGGCCGAAACGGCCTGCAGCGCAATCGCGGCCGTGATTGAAATGGCCGGGATATACACTCCCCGTTCCCTATTTCAGCCGCTGACCGGTTGTGGGCGCTTCGCAGATGCGTTTGACCGTACGGCCCTTCGTCGAAGATATATCGACCGCTTTCCACTCGGCATTTGGTGAGCTGCGCGCTTGGGAACGTCCGGTCAGATTGTTGTCTTCGAAGATCGCCATGTCGAGGACTCGCACCCGTTGACCGGTGCAGTCGACATTCCACGTTTGCAGATTGTAGCGAGCGTTGAGGTCACCTAGCTGGACCGGGCGGTAATACTCATGGCGGATTTGGGCCGTGATGGTCTTTTCGGCCTCTTGTCGAACGCCGTCGGGACTGCCGAACACGACCGCTGCGCCGTCCGCCGCAATCAACGTCCATCGGTCAGTCTTGAGATAGGCTTTGATCCAAGCGGTGACCCCCGCGTCGTCGATCGTGGCGGGCGGCGGAACCGGCTCTGCCGCCGCCGCGCCAGCGACAGCAATTGCGAACAAAGCGATGGCGAACGTTTTCATTATGTAGCCCCCGGTTGAATAGAAGGATGAAACAAGGGCTGTGTCAAAGGGAGTTTCCGTAACTATCCATTGCGGCTACGCCTGCTGCTTCGCAACGGTTTGATGCATCTCGTCATGGCGAAGTGGTGAGTGTCCGGACTCTGGAATGATCTCAGTTTCCACTAGTGGCGCGCAGCATCTCGCTGAAATCCTCCAGCCTCACCGCGCCCCATCGCGGGGCCTCACCCTAAAACCCTTGGTGGAATTGGAGCTCTGGCTGAGGGTCTCGTCAAGGACGACGCGGAGCGTCGCCGCGACGCGGCCGCCAGAGGCGGTCCTTGACGAGACCCTCAGCCAGAGCAAGCTCGCCTCCATGGGTTTCAGGGCGCGGCCTGACCGCCGGGGCGGTCGATCTGAACCCTTCTCCCAGAGGGAGAAGGAGGGGCCCGTCCCGGCGAAGGCCGGGATGGGAGGTTGAGGGGTTTGCGAAGCCCTTCCGGACAGGGCAGGGACTTTGGGCATGAGGGCGGCCGACGGTGTAACCCCTCACCCTCCCATCGCTTCGCGACGGGCCCCTCCCTCTCCCTCTGGGAGAGGGTTGCGACCACGAGGACAGGCGGCCGGCGATCCCCGGGCTATCCGCCCCAAAGTCCAATCCGGTCAGGGCGCTAGAACTAAAGCGAGCGCGCCTGTCCCCGGCGTTGAAATCGGCCGCATAATCATCCCACCTCGTCGCACGGGAAGGGCGCAAGGCCAGCGACCATTGTGGCGGCGGGGGGTGATCGAGCGGGGCTGGGGTCGAGGGGGATACTCGACCGGTCCGGGGATCCTGGCGTTGCAGGACCCGCCCGCCGTCGGCGTGGACGGAGAGACCCGCGGGAGATGCCTTCGGCCCTCGCGCTTCGACCGCCGGGCGGCTCCGGAAACGGAGCTGTTCGGGTTCTGCTAAGGCCTCAACAGGGCCACCTGGCGGGAGGCTGACGGAAAACGGTGACGCGGAGCGGTCGGCTTCGTCGAAACGGTATTTTCTATCTCTCATCCGGACGTGGTCCGGACGCTCCGCGACCCTTTCCATAACCCTCGCAGCGAAAGCGCGGGGCTGCCGGGCCGTGCCCGCCAGGGCGAGGTCACGGCTCCCGGCTGTCCATCGTCTCGGCCACGAACCAGTCCCGCAGCTTGAGGATCCGCGCCAGCTTGGGATTGTCGGCCCGCCAGACAAAGTGGTGGCCGGTATTGACCTCGACCGCGCCGGCGAGGGGGCGAACGAGGCGGCCGTCGCGAAGGTCGCGCTCGGACAGGCCGCTGCGGGCCAGGGCGACGCCCAGGCCCTGGGCGGCGGCGTCGAGCATCATCGAGGTGTCGTCAAAGCCCAGGCTCGGCGGCAGGGTGGGTGAGGGCAGGCCCATGGCGCTGAACCAGGCGCTCCAGGGCAGGGCCGTGTGCCGCAGCAGGGGGGCGGTCAGGAGGTCTTCAGGCTGGCGGATCGGGTGGCGCAGAAGGAGAGCGGGGCTACAAACCGGAAACAGCCGTTCGCTGAGCAGACGCACCGACTCGACGCCCGTCCAGGGTCCCATGCCAAAGCGCAGGGCGACGTCGACGCCGTCGGTGGAGAGGTCCGACACACGGTCCTCCACCCGGACAGTGAGGTCCAGCTCGCCCGTTTCCGCCGAAAGCCGGGCGAGACGCGTGACCAGCCAGCGGGTCGCGAAGGCCGCGCCGGTACTGACCACGATCGGCCCGCAGGCGGCATTGCGCGCCGCCTGGACCCCGTGTTTCAGGCTGCTCAGAGCGTCTGTGACACTGGCGGCCAGGGCAGCGCCGGTGACGGTGGGCTCCATGCGGTTGCCCTTGCGCAGGAACAGCCGCACCCCGAGCTCGTCCTCCAGCTTGCGGATCTGCTGGCTGATCGCCCCATGGGTGACGAACAGCTCGTCAGCCGCCCGGCTATAGCTGCGATGGCGGGCCGCAGCCTCAAGGGCCGCGAGGGCGGAGAAGGGCGGCAGGCGCATGGCTGAAGATGTTAGTCCGGCTTACAAGCTGGGCCAATAGGGATCGTTGGCTTTCAGGGGCAAGCGAGGCGATGGTGTCCCTGGCGCCGCGATTTACATTCCCTCTCCGAAAGGCCCTGAGATGAAGATCCTGCTTGTTGCGGGTGCGCTGGCGCTCGCCGTTTTCCTGACGCTCGGCCACCCGGCCCGGCCCCTCGATGACCTGCGCTGGCAGCGCGACCAGGCCGCTCTGCCCGGCGCCTATGAGACCGCCAAGATCGGTTTGCCCCAGGCACCGCGCCAGATCGCCCTGGCATCCTCGTCCCTGGAGCGCCGATGACAGTGTGGGGCCGATCGGCAGCCACAAAAAAGGCCCGGAGTCACCTCCGGGCCTTTCCGTTGTCTAGACGCCGAAGCCTATTTTCCGGCCGCGGCGAGCGCGTCCATCAGTTCGGGGATGGCGGTCTTGTAGTCTGCCACCAGGCCGAAATCGGCGACCTGGAAGATCGGGGCGTCGCTGTCCTTGTTGATGGCGACGATGATCTTGGAGTCCTTCATGCCGGCCAGGTGCTGGATGGCGCCCGAGATGCCGATGGCGACATAGAGGGCCGGAGCCACGACCTTGCCGGTCTGACCGACCTGGTAGTCGTTGGGGGCATAGCCCGCATCGACTGCGGCGCGGCTGGCACCGACGGCGGCACCCAGCTTGTCGGCCAGGGGCTCGATGACCCGCTGGAACTCTTCGGCCGAACCCATGGCGCGACCGCCGGAGACGACGATCTTGGCCGCAGCCAGTTCCGGACGGTCCGACTTGACCATTTCTTCGCTGACGAAGCGGGTCTTGCCGGCGTCGGCACCCGAGACGGTCTCGACCGGAGCCGAGCCGCCCTCTTCTGCCGCTGCGAAGGCGGTCGGACGCACGGTGATCACCTTCTTGGCGTCCGAAGACTGGACGGTTTCGAGGGCGTTGCCGGCATAGATCGGGCGCACGAAGGTGTCGGCACTGACCACTTCGACGATTTCCGAGATCGGCGCGACGTCGAGCTTGGCCGCGACGCGCGGGGCGAAGTTCTTGCCGCCTGAGGTGGCCGGCACGAGGATCGCGTCATAGCCGCCGGCCAGGGCCAGAACGGCGTCGGCTTCAGCCTCGGCCACACCGTGGCCCAGGGCGTCGCTGTCGGCCAGCAGCACCTTGCGGACGCCGCTGATCTTGGCGGCCGCATCGGCCACGGCCTTGGCGCCATGGCCGAGGACCAGGATGTCCACGTCGCCCGAAAGCTTCAGGGCCGCGGTGACCGTCTTGTGGGTGCCGTCGCGCAGCACCAGGTTGTCATTATCGGCGACGACGAGAACGGCCATCTAGAGCACTCCCGCAGTGTTGAGCTTGGAAACCAGGTCGGCAGCGGTCTCGACCTTGATGCCGGCCGAACGCTTGGCCGGTTCGGTGACCTTCAGGACCTTGAGGCGCGGCGCGATATCGACGCCGTAGTCGGCGACCGTCTTGCTGACGATCTCCTTCTTCTTGGCCTTCATGATGTTGGGCAGGCTGGCATAGCGCGGCTCATTGAGGCGCAGGTCAGCGGTGATCACGGCCGGCAGATCCACGTCCAGCACCTGCAGGCCGCCGTCGACTTCGCGGGTGACCTTGGCAGTCGCGCCCGAGATTTCGATGGCCGAGGCATAGGTGGCCTGCGGCCAACCCAGCAGGGCCGACAGCATCTGGCCGACGGCATTGTTGTCGCCGTCGATGGCCTGCTTGCCCATCAGGACGAGGCCGGGCTGTTCTTCGGCAATCACGGCCGCCAGCAGCTTGGCAACGGCCAGGGGCTCGGGATCGGCGTCGGTGGTGACCAGGACGCCGCGGTCACCGCCCATGGCCAGGGCCGTGCGGATCGTTTCCTGGGCCTGGGCCGGACCTATGCTGACGATGACGATCTCGGTCGCCACGCCCTTTTCCTTGAGACGGACAGCTTCTTCGACCGCGATCTCGCAGAACGGATTCATGGACATCTTGACGTTCGCCAGATCGACGCCCGTCTGGTCCGCCTTGACGCGAACCTTCACGTTATAATCGATAACCCGTTTAACCGGGACTAGGACCTTCATCGGGTTTCACGCCTCCAGGCTGCGTTTTCTCCTGCGTGGGCACGGGATTACCCTTTTTGCACCGCAACGCAAGTTTCCCTTCGCGTAAGCGTAAAGCATCGGCGCGCTCAGGGTTCAAACGACCGTACGACAGATCGCCGCCGGCGTCCGCCGGTGCGGACCTCCATCACGCGAAAGGGCTGGTCAGGCTGATGGCCGGCGACTAAACAGCCGGGCCATGAACCGCACCCTCAATCGCCTGAAGATCATCTTCATCGGCCTGTTTCTGGTCAGCAGCGCTGCAGTGTTGGCCTATCATTACCTGTGGGTGTGGCCGAAGGATCGCTGTGAAGCGCGGGGCGGTGCCTGGGCCGGGCGCTGGCTCAAGTGCGGCACCATCTATTCGATCGAGACCCTGACCCGCCGGCCGAACAATCTGCCGCCGATCAATAATGAGCGCCCTGCGCCTGCGCCTGCGCCTGCGCCGCCGACGCCGGCACCTGAAAAGAAGTAGGCTTAGCGCGACGCGCCGGGCTTCCAGAGCACGTCGGCCGCGCCCCGGTCATTGGCCCAGCGGGCCGCCACGAACAGCAGGTCCGACAGGCGGTTGAGATATTTCAGCGCCGGTTCGCCCACGACTTCGCCTTCGGTTTGCGACAGCAGAACGACCGCCCGCTCGGCCCGCCGGCACACCGTGCGCGCCACATGCAGGGCGGCTGAAGCCGGCGTTCCGGCCGGCAACACGAAAGAGGTCAGGGGCGACAACTCGCCGTTCAGCCGATCGATCTCCTGCTCCAGGCGCAGAACCTGGCTGTCCACGACTCGCAGGGGCTCCCAGGCAGGCTTCTCAGCCTGTTCCGGGGTAGCCAGATCCGCGCCGAGGTCGAACAGGTCGTTCTGGATCCGCTCGAGCAGGGCATCGAGCTCCGGTTCCGGTGCGGTGTGTTGTCGCGCCACGCCGATAAAGGCATTGGTCTCGTCGACGCCGCCATAGGCCTCTACCCTCAGCGAAGCCTTGCTGACCGGGGCTCCGGTGGCCAGGCGCGTAGAACCGCCGTCTCCGGTGCGGGTATAGATCCTGTTGAGCGTGACCATGGGTCGCAGACCGCCGTTATCGCATTCTAGCGCGTACGCCACCAATATGCGGCGACCAGTACGATGACCGCCGTAAACTGCAGCACGACCCGAAGGCGCATGAGCTTGTTGGAATAGGAACGGCCGAAATCGCCGCCCCGAAACAGCGCGTAAAGCCCGCCGCTGAGGGCCAGCAAGACCGCCAGGAGCGCGGCAGGAACGAGGAAGTCGAATAGTCTGTCCATGGCTAAAGGATAGGCGCTCTGAAGACATTTGACCACCAGGCTTCGGTTTGGTGGAACGTTGTCCGATGAGCGAACTCGTCGAACGGGTTCGTTGAGTGCATTTGTCGCAGTGCCAGATGGCTACCGGTCCCATATACGAAAATCAGCCGATGTTCGGTGATTTTAGTTCGATCTGACGGTTGCAATCGCAAGTCTATGGCGATATGGCCCCCGCTCCGATTTTTCCAGTATGCGTTCGTTGAACATGATCGCCCCCTCACCGCAGATCGTTCAGCGCTTCATCCCCAGCGGGGAGGCAGGAGAAAACAGAATGGCAAAGGCCTCGATCGCCGTCGCCGCGTTCTCCGCGTCCGAACGCGAAGACGCCATGGCGGAAGTCCGCCAGTTGATCACCGACCTGCGCGACGCCGCGCAGGATGGACGCCAATTGGCGCGCCGGTACGCCGACGTTCTGCAGAATGTCGTCGATGAGTATTGCACTGAGTTCGAGAAGCGCGCCGAGGCCGCACTCGCCCGTCTGGAGGCCGCCGCATGAGCTTTGTATCCGTCAATATCGAGTCCGCGGCCGATTCCCCCGTCAAGCTGACCCGCCGGGCCCTGGCCAAGCAACGCACGCGCGAACGGGTTCTGTCGGCCGCGCGCCGACTGTTCAGCGAGCGCGGCTATGAAGGCGCAACGATCCGCGACATCGCCCAGGCCGCCGGCATGTCGACCGGCGCCGTCTTCGCCAGCTTCGCCGACAAGACCGAGCTGTTCGACGAGATCCTGACGGCCGATTACGAAGTCATCTATGCCCAGATGGTCCAGGCTGCCCGCGCCGGCGCGACGGTCGATGAGGCCCTGCTGGGCCTTTTCGGCGTCGCCTACAGCTTCCACCTTGACCAGCTGCCACTCCTGCGCGCCACCATCGCCGTGTCCTGGACCCGGACCGAGGCGGCCGAACGCAGCGCACGGGCCGATCTCAAGCACATCTTCCGCCTGATCGGTGAAGTCACCCAGCGCGGCATCGATCAGGGACAGCTGAAGAGCGGCATCGACGCAAAGCTCTTGGCTGAAATCACCTGGGACGTGTATGTCGCCAACTATCGCCGTGCGGTCTTTGATGGCTGGACGGTGGAAGCGTTGCTCGCGCGGCTTTCGGATCAACTGAAGGTCATTTTCGCGGGCGCACGGGCCTGAATGGGGGGGCGCCCCTTTGGGGCGGGGCGTCCTCGATCATTGAAAGACGCTGGCGTGTTCGAGGGGGACGGGCTTGGGCGTAAGGGACGACCAGAAACAGGCCACGCGAGAAAAGGTCCTGGTGGCCGCTCGCGACCTGTTCAATGACGTCGGCTACGAGGAAACCACCATCCGCGCCATCGCGGAGCGGGCGGGGGTCTCGGTCGGTAGCGTCTTCACGACCTTTGCCTCCAAGGCCGAAGTTCTCAGCCATGTGATGGAGCACCGGCTCTCGGACCTCTATGCCGAGTTTGACCGGGTGATTCCCTTCCTGCGCGGCTCGACCGCCGACCGCCTGTGCTCGATTTTTGCCATCCACTATGAGTTCGAAACCCGCCGGGTGAAGCTGTTCCTGGCCCATATCGCGGCCTCTTACAGCCCGAGCGTCGACCCGAGCGTCACGCCCTACGGACGAAATGAGCGCCTAACCGACATGCTGCGCGACGTGCTTGACGAGGGCGTCAGGCGCGGCGAGGTCCGCGCCGATCTAGACCAGCAGGTCGTCATCGATGTGCTCAAGGCGGCCTATGCCTGGAACTATCGCATAGCGGCCAATAGCGGCGGCCAGGGCGACGCATTGGTGATGTCGGCCGCCATGGACCGCCAGATCCTTAGTCTCGCCGAGGGCTGGCGGCCTCGCTGACCGGTCAGGGCAGGCGGGTCAGTCGCAGGTCCTGATAGTCGAAAGAGAAATCCGCCAGCGGCGACACGGCCTTGACTAGGGCGGATATCACCTTGCCGTCAGCAAGGTCGAAGGTGATGAAGGCGTCTTCCTGGGTGCGGTCGTCAAAGACGGTCTTGAAGGTCTCGCCGTCGAACAGGTCCAGCCTGCCGCGCAGGGCCGGGGTCTTGTCGAACGAGACCGTCAGGCCGGTAGCCTTCCGTCCCTTTGGCTTGCCGACGGTAACCGTGCCGTACCAGGGGTCGCGATAGACCCCGACATAGGCGTCGAGCGGCAGGCTGGGAGCCTTTCCGCCGCCCTTGGGCGTCGTCACGGCGGCAGCGTCCTTGGCGGTCTGGGCATCAGCTTCGGCCTGGACCCGCCGGCTTGACGCGATCCAGTCGAAGTCACTGCGGCCCTGAAGCCGGTCCGGACCGCCGTAGCGCAGGGCGCGCAGGACCGGATTCTCTTCGGCATTGGTCATGACCATGATGCCGGACTTCCGGCCCGGCAGCAGGCCCGTATAGGAGATAAAGCCCGCCAGGCCGCCGGTGTGCCACAGCAGGCGCTCGCCACGATGGTCCTGAACGAACCAGCCCAGGCCGTAGGCCTGCATGGATGGCCGAACCGGGTTTTCCGCCGTCGGACCATCGGACGAGGTCGTGATCGTGTGCGGCTTCCACATTTCCCGGGCCGTGGCTTCGGACCACAGGCGCTGGCCATTGGGCAGGGCCCCGAGAGCCAGCTGGACACGCATCCACTTGCCGATATCGGCCGGGGTGGTGTTGACCCCTCCGGCGGCGGCGGCCGAGGCGAAGCTGTCGTCGAAGGGCAGAACGGTTTGCGGGCCGAGGCCGCGCACTGGCGGGCCGAGGCGGCAATGGGGCTCAGCCCGGCGGGACTTGTCGACCCTGGCGGGTGAGGTCACCGTATCGGTCATGCCCAGCGGGTCGAGGATCCGGGTCTGGATGAAGTCTTCCCAGGGCTTGCCGGTGACCGCCGCGACCACCTCGCCGGCGGCGACATAGAGCACGTTGTCATAGGCATAGCCGCCCCGGAACTGGCCACCGATCGGCAGGTACTTCAGCCCCGCCAAGATCTCGGCCCGGGTGTGGGTGGGGGCGGGCCAGATCATCAGGTCGCCGGCCCCGAGGGTCAGGCCACTGCGATGGACCAGCAGGTCGCGCACGGTCATCAGCTTGGTGACGATCGGGTCGCTCATCTGGAAGTCGGGCAGATAGCGGGTCACCGGGGCGTCCCACTCGACCTTGCCGTCCTCGACCAGCATGGCCAGGGCCGCCGCCGTCATGGCCTTGGTGTTGGAGGCGATCCCGAAAATGGTGTTCTCGTCGCAGCGCACCGGCGAGCCCAGGCGCCGGACGCCGTAGCCCTTGGCCAGGGTGATCTGACCGTTCTCGACCACGCAGATCCCCAGACCCGGCTGGTCTGGAAAGGCGGCCATGACCTGCTGGGCATAGAGGTCGACCGCGGCGGCGACGGAACCGGTTTCCCTCGCCTGGGCCGCACCGCCAAAGGCGGCGAGGCCCGTGGTCGCAAAGGCGGAGAGCAGGGCGGTTCGGCGCGTGGTGGCGAGCATGGGGGCGTCCTCTGAGGCAAGCTCAGGCTATGCTGATGCTCACCGATGCGGCAAGCCGCCTGTCAGCTAGTTGCCGCCGTCGAGCAGCCGCCGCGCAATCACCTGGGCCTGGATCTCGCCGGCTCCCTCGAAGATGTTGAGGATCCGGGCGTCGGCCAGGATGCGGCTGACGGTGTATTCGGTCGCAAAGCCGTTGCCGCCGTGGATCTGCAGGGCATTGTCGGCGGCAGCCCAGGCCACGCGGGCGGCGATCAGCTTGGCCATGCCGGCCTCGACGTCGCAGCGCTTGTCTTCGTCCTTCTGGGCGGCGGCGAAATAGGTCAGCTGACGCACGCCCATGATCTCGGCCGCCATCATCGCCAGCTTGTTGGCCACGCGCGGGAATTCGAAGATCGCCTGGCCGAACTGCTTGCGGTCAAGGGCGTAGGAAAGGCCGACCTCCAGGGCCGACTGGGCCACACCCACGGCGCGGGCGGCGGTCTGGATGCGGGCGCTTTCGAAGGTGGCCATCAGCTGCTTGAAGCCCTGGCCCTCGACCCCGCCCAGCAGGTTTTCGGCCGGCACGGTGAAGCCGTCGAAGCCCAGCTCATATTCCTTCATGCCGCGATAGCCGATCACACCGATCTCGCCGCCGCTCATGCCTGCGGCGGGGAAGTCGTCGCCCTCGATCCCGCGCGGCTTGGGTGCCAGCAGCATCGACAGGCCGCGGTAGTCGGTGGTGGCCGGGTCGGTGCGGACCAGCAGGGTCATGACATCGGCGCGGGCCGCATGGGTGATCCAGGTCTTGTTGCCGGTGACCACATAGTGGTCGCCCTCCAGCGTCCCCCGGGTGCGCAGGGCCCCCAGGTCCGATCCGGTATTGGGCTCGGTGAAGACAGCGGTCGGCAGGATCTCGGCACTGGCAATCTTGGGCAGCCAGTACTGCTTCTGGGCCTCGGTGCCGCCGGTCAGGATCAGCTCGCCGGCGATTTCCGAGCGGGTGGCCAGGGAGCCGACGCCGATCCAGGCGCGCGACAGCTCTTCGGAGACCACGCACATGGCGGTCTTGCCCATGCCGCTGCCGCCATATTCCTCGGGGATGGTCAGGCCAAACACGCCCAGCGCGCCCAGCTCTTCCACCAGCTCCAGCGGGATCAGCAAGTCCTTCAGGTGCCATTCGTGTGCGTAGGGCGTGACCTTTTCCTCGGCGAAGGCGTGGAACTGGTCGCGGATCATCTCGAAGGTCTCGTCGAGACCGGTATTTTCCAGGGTCGGCCGGCCGCGGGCCTCGGCCAGGCGCTTGGCAATGGCGGTCTTCACGGCCTGTCCGCCGCCCTTGGTCATCAGGGTCACCAGGGCCGGGGCGAACAGCAGGTTCATCACGCCACGGTCATCGGTGATGTCGACTGGGCGGATCATCTCGCCCTGGTTCATGGCGATGCCGCCGACCATCTGGGTGGCGTATTCGGCAAACAGCAGCTGGGCCAGCAGGGCCTCGATCTCGGTAAAGTGGCCGCTGGCCTCCAGGCGCTCGGCCCAGCCGGCCACCTGGTTCAGCAGCTCGGCATAGGAGGCGTACCAGCCAAAGCCGTGGACGACGTGCTGCTCAAGGTCCGCCAACTTGCGATCGACCTTGCCGCCCGGCCCGGCGATACGGGCCTTCACGGTCGGATGGACCTTGTCGACAAAGGCCTGGGCGGCCGTGGCGGCCTCGCGCAGCAGACCCGTGAGACCGGGCAGAAGGATCGAAACGCTATCCTCGGCGACCGTTGCAGTCATGACTTGCTCCCCTGCGCCAAACAGTTGTTTTCTTTCACTCTGGCCCTTTTCGCACCTGCGAGCAATGCCGCAGCGCAGCATCAATCCATAATCCGGGGAAGAACCATGCTCAAAGTCCACCACCTCAACGAATCCCGCTCGCAGAGAATCCTCTGGCTGCTGGAGGAGCTGGGCACCCCCTATGAGATCGTCTTCCACACGCGCGACGCCAAGACGCGTCTGGCCCCGCCGTCCCTGACCGACGTGCATCCACTGGGAAAATCACCGGTCATCGTCGACGAGCGACCCGAGGGCAATCTGACGGTGATCGAGTCAGGCGCGATCATCGACTATGTGATCCGCCGCCACGGCGAGGGCCGCCTGGCTCCCGACCCGGCCTCGGCCGACTATGATCGCTACCAGCAGTGGCTGCACTATGCCGAGGGCTCGGCCATGTTGCCCCTGATGCTCAACATGTATGTCGGCCGGCTGGGCGAGGGCGGCGCGCCGCTTCAGCCGCGCATCCAGTCCGAGATCGCCAACCATCTGGCCTTCGTCAATGACAGCCTGGCGGGCCGGCAGTTCTTCGTGGGCGACAGCCTGACCGGGGCTGACATCCAGATGAGCTTCGTGCCCGAGGTCGCCAAGGCCATGGGCAAGCTGGCCGACTATCCGCACATGGCCGCCTGGATCGAGCGCATGCACGCCCGACCGGCCTGGAAGACCGCCCTCGACAAGAGCGGTCCCTACGCCCTGGGGGCCTGATCCGGTGTCGCCCTATTCCGGCGGCTGCTAGCCCCCGGAATAGGCCACGCCCTTGACCGTCTCGTCATAGGCGGTCGGCGGGTTGTTATCGAAGTCCTTCATCTTGCCCTTCGGGGCCCGCAGTTCGCGCAGACGCCAGCTGTTGGGCCCAACGCGCGTGTAAACCGCATCGATCTCTTCCTCGCCCACGTTCTCACTGCCGTCCACCCGGGTCGGCCGGGTGCAAACGCCCTTGATCTCGGTGTCGCTGACCCACTCCTTGGGCTGGCAGCGTGACTTGAAGTCGAACTTGCGGTGCGGCTTGCTCGACCAGTCGAGCAGCTGGGTGCTGACCCGGCCGTCGTCGCCGACACTCCAGGTCTCCTCCGCGCGCGAGATGGCGAACATCGCGCCCCGCCACTGGCCGAATCCGTCATAGGCTTCAATGAAGTTGCCCCGCTCGTCATAGAACTCCGTGTAGGGCTCGTCTTGGCTCGCCGACTCCTCCTTAGAGAATGTAGACAGCTCGTAGACGGTCTGTACGCCATTGACGGTGGGCACCTGGAGGACATTGGACAGCAGGTAGTAGCCGTCCGCGTCGTCGGTCTTAGTCAGGACGATGATACCGTTGCGCCGGAGTGTCAGGGTCTGACCCTGGCGCGCCTCGGGTTGGCCGATAGACTTCAGCAGTTTGGCCTCGTCCTTTCGCCAGTTTCCGGCGTCGGGGTCTGTGCCTTCTGATGCCTGCGCAGGCTCCGGCGTGGCTGCGGCTGTCGCCGGCGCGACCGGCTGGGCCGCCTCGGCCGGCGGCTTCGCGGCCCCCGGCAGCTTGTCACAGCCGGACTGGGCGGCAAGGACGGCCAGGCTGAACGCAAGCGTTACGGATTTGGACTGAAACGACATAAGGCCCTCTAGCGGCTACTGATCCCCGTAATAGGCCACGCCCTTGACCGTCTCGTCATAGGCGGTCGAGGGGTTGTTATCGAAGTCCTTCATCTTGCCCTTCGGGGCCCGCAGTTCGCGCAGACGCCAGCTGTTGTGCCCAACGCGCGTGTAAACCGCATCGATCTCTTCCTCGCCCACGTTCTCACTGCCGTCCACCTGGGTCGGCCGGGTGCAAACGCCCTTGATCTCGGTGTCGCTGACCCACTCCTTGGGCTGGCAGCGCGACTTGAAGTCGAACTTGCGGTGCGGCTTGCTCGACCAGTCGTACAGCTGGCCACTGACGCGGCTGTCGTCCCCGATGCCGTAGGCCTGCTGCTGGTCGGAGACGGCGAACATCGCGCCCCGCCACTGGCCAAAGCCCTGATAGGACTCGATGGCGGCACCGCGCACGTCATAGAAGGTGCTGGAGGGGCCGTCGGGCGAAGCGGTATAGACCGTGGTGACCTCATAGACGGTTTGCACGCCGTTGGCGGTGGGCACCTGGATGACATTGGTCAGCAGGTTGTAGCTTTCGTCGTCGTCGTTAATGACGAGGGCGGCCTTGCCGTTGTGCTGCAGCGTCAGCGTCGAGCCCTGGCGGGCGTCTGGCTGGCCAAGTTCCTTCAGCAACTTGGCCTCGCCCTTGAGCTCGCCATTGCGTTCGTTGTCTGGGCTATACGTCGGCTGCGCCGACTCCGTCGTGGCTGCGGGTGTCGGCACCGCCACGGGCTTGGCGGCCTCGGTCGGCGTCTTGGCGGAGCCGGGCAGCTTGTCACAGCCGGACAGGGCCGCCAGGGCGGCCAGGGTCAGGGCAAGCGTTACGGATCTGGACTGGAACGGCATGGGGCCCCCGGGGCAACTGAAATGGCGGGCGCACCCTAGCCAGAACGGTCTGGCGAGCAAGGCGGCACCTCGTGGGGTTGTGCGGGGCAAACTTTTTTCCACATGAACGAATGCTGTCGGTGCGGTCGCCGACCCCGTTCAGCTTCACCCTGTCATGGTCTGTCTCACGGGGTTGCTGACCCCGGACACCAATTCGGGACAAGGACTATCGACATGACCAGCCTCAAGACCTTCAAGACCATCGCCCTGACCCTGGCCGCCTCGGCCAGCGCCCTGACCCTCGTTTCGGCTCCGTCGGCCTTCGCCGTCGAGCAGCGCCTGGGCGGCGTCGTCGGCTGCCAGGCATCGGGCAAGAAGCAGGAAACCGCCGCCGTGATCGGCGCTCTGCTGGGGGCCGCCGCCGGCTCGAACCTGGCCAAGAACGATCGTGGCACCGGGACGGCCATCGGCGCCCTGGTCGGTGCGGGGGCCGGGTCCTTCGTCGGCTGCTCGATGCAGAAGAACGAGGCCGCCAAGGCCGTCGGCGGTGCCTATGTCAGCGATGGCGTCCGCTACGCCCCGTCGGTCGACGCCGCCCCCCTGACCCAGATCAAGGGCAAGTATGTCGCCCGCTCGAACCTCAACCTGCGCGCCACGGCCTCGGCCCGGGGCACCAAGGTGGGCGGCGTTCCGGCCGGTCAGACCTTCCAGGCCCTGGGTCGCACCGGTGACGGCAAGTGGATCCTGGTCGGCCAGGACGGCGTCGGCGTCGGCTACGTCTCCAGCGCCTATGTCTACCGCGCCTAAGTCATAGAGGTCTGGAGCGCAGCCTCCGTCCCTCGCTGCGTTCCAAGCACGAGCCCGTCTGGCCCCCCTCGGCCAGGCGGGCTTTTTCTTGTCCGGGGTCAGGCCAGGGCGCTGACCCCGCCCAGCCAGGTCTGCCAGATCACCACCAGAGCCCAGTGCAGCAGCACGGCGGGCCACAGCGAGCCGGTGATGTGCCGCATGAGGGCGCAGCCCAGGCCCAGCACGCCGCAGCACAGCAGGAAGTCGGGGCGCAGAAATACGCTCGCGGCGCCGGGCAAGAAGGTCAGGGCCTCAAGGACATGCCAGAAGACGTAGAGCGTCACTGAAATCCGGATTGGCCAGACAGCCTCTGTCTTCTCGTGCAGTGCCGGCACGAGCAGGCCGCGAAAGATGATCTCTTCGCCCAGGGCTGGAATGAAGAACACCAGGGCCATGCGCTGCAGCAGGTCCGGCTGGGTGGG
Source organism: Caulobacter henricii (assembly GCF_001414055.1). Classification (GTDB taxonomy): domain Bacteria; phylum Pseudomonadota; class Alphaproteobacteria; order Caulobacterales; family Caulobacteraceae; genus Caulobacter; species Caulobacter henricii. The sequence continues at coordinate 591,380 of NZ_CP013002.1, forward strand.
CGTCAGGCGATAGAGGCCTGTCGAGAACCCTAACAGGAGGCCCATGCCGGCGAGGGTGACGCTCGATATGGCGAGACAGACCGCCCAGCCCCTGCCTGTGGGCAGGGTGATGAGGGACCGGGTAAGGCGCGTCGCATAGATTTTCAGGCCGCCGGCCATTCCCACCCCGCTCTCCCCGGCGAAAGCCGGGGTCCAGATCGAACCCACGCACCCCTGAGAAAATGGCCTGGGTCGAAGGCGCATCATCCCCAGCCGCTCAGGCTGAATCGGGGCCCCGGCCTTCGCCGGGGAGAGCGGAGGGGAGCCCTAGGTGCGCCACCGCAGGACGGAGTCCTTGACCGGATTGACGAAGGCCCGGCCTTCGGCGCGGCTGGCCTGCCACTCGCGCTTGCACTGGTGATACCAGCGGGCCTGCTGGTCGGCGTCGCCCACCCACATCAGCGGCGGGTTGCTTTCCAGCCCCTGGCTCTGGACGCCGACGATATAGCCGTCCTGGCGCAGGAAGGCCCGGGCGGCGATGCGGATGATCGGATAGAGGGCGGTGAAGGCCCAGTGATCGGACCACATGATCTGGTTCATGCGGGTCTTGCCGGCATTGATCGGGGTCATGGCCGACAGGGCCAGCACCTGCTTTTTGCCGACCGTCACATGCTCCCAGCGCAGGCCGGGCAGGCGGAAGGTGATCTCGGTCAGGGGCTCGCCGCCGAGGATGGCATAGGCCTTGGAGTTCTTGGACGGCTCGTGCCGCACCATGGTGAAGCCGGCCTCGGACGGGGCGAAGCGCTTGGTCTTCTCGTGCTGGCTGGCAGTGGTCCGCCACCACCATTGCTGGTGCACATAGGGGCCGTGGGCCGGGTCGATCAGGCCCAGCACCGCGTGGTCGATATGGATGTCATAGTCCAGATGGTCGACCAGCTTGGGCTTGCCGCCGACCACGCCCGGGATGACCGGCGGGCCTTCCGGCGGCTCGCCGTCAAAGCGGGCGTCCGACGCCATCCAGATCCAGACCAGGCCCTGCTGCTCGACCACCGGATAGCGGCGCACCCGCACCTTGCTGATGTCCAGATCGCTGTCGGCGGTCAGGGACGGGATCGCCGTGCAGGCCCCGTCCGTGCCGAACCGCCAGCCGTGATAGGGGCACTCGATGCTCTCGCCGCCATTGGCCTCGGTCCGGACCTTGCCGGCCGAGAGGGCGGCGGCGCGGTGCGGGCAGATGTCGCGAATGGCGTAGGCGGCACCGGCTTTCGTGCGGCCCAGCAGCACCGGCTCGGCCAGCAGTTCGCGGTGTTCCATCTTGCCGGGCTTCAGGTCGGGCGACAGGGCCGCCACGTACCAGGCGTCCATGACGAAGCCCTCGCCGAACCGGGTGGCGGCGGAAGCCTTTTGGGATGTCGAAGCGTCGTCGGGCATAGGGGCCTTATAGCCGAGTTTGCTGACTTTTCACGACGCTTTGGCGGGCGCGGCTAGCGCGTCGCTGCCGTTTCGACCAGGCGCTGATAGAACCGCACCATCCGCTCGACATTGGCCAGGCTGATATGCTCGTCGGTGCCGTGGATCATCTTGGTCTCGTCGATGGTCAGGACCAGGGGCTGGAAGCGATAGACGTCGTCGGCCACCGGCGCGAGATAGCGGCTGTCGGTGCCGGCGGTGACCAGGCCCGGAACCACCGGCGCGCGGCTTTCGTCGGCGGCCAGGCCGGCCAGGGTCTTCCAGGCCTCCGACTCGGTCGACGAGACCCTGGAAGGCTCTTCCGGCTTCTTGGTCCAGGCCAGCTCGACCGGCAGCCTGCCGACGGCGTCCTTGGCCCGGGCCATGACCTTGTCGGAGGTGTCGCCGGGCGCGATGCGGTAATTGATCCAGGCGGTGGCGTCCTGCGGCAGGACATTCTCCTTCGGAGAGCCCTTCAGCATGGTCGGCGCGATTGTCGTATGCAGCATGGCGGCGCCGGCGGGTGTCTTGGCCGTCACCTGCACCAGCAGGGGCGCAAAAAGCCAGGTATTGGCGGCGGCCATCTTGACCACCGGCGAGGCGTGCGGGGCGATCGACTTCAGCATGTCGGCCCCGGGGCCGGAGAATCTCATCGGGAAGGGCTTGTCGGTGATCGCCAGTACCGCGCGGGCCAGGGTGGCGACCCCGGTTTCCGGCGGCGGGGCCGAGGAGTGGCCGCCCACGGCCGGGGCGGTGATCTTCAGGGTCGCATAGCCCTTTTCGGCCGTGCCGATGATGGCGGTCGGCTTGCCCGTGACGGGGTGGTCCTCGACCACGACCATGCCCTCGTCCAGTACGAACTGGGCCTTGATCCCGCGTGATTTCAGGAGCGCCGCGGCGGCCCGGGCGCCGGTGCCGCGCACCTCCTCGTCATGGCCGCTGACGATGATCACGGTGCGGACCGGCTTGAAGCCGCCGGCCGCCAGGCTTTCCACGGCCTCGAACAGGGTGACCAGCGAGCCCTTGTCATCGATCGCGCCCCGGCCCCAGACCGCGCCGTCGGCGATCACGCCGTCGAACGGCGGATGGGTCCAAGAGCCTTCGCTTCCCGGCGTGACCGGCACCACGTCCTGGTGGGCCATCAGCACGATGGGGGCCAGAGCCGGGTTCGATCCGGTCCAAGTGTAGACCAGACCGTGCTCGGCCACGACCTCGCGCTGCATGGCGGCGTGGGCGGCGGGATAGGTGGTCTGCAGCCAGGCGTGGAGCTTGTCCCACTCGGCCGGCTGGTCGTCAGCCCGGTCCTGGTGGCTGATGGTCTGGAAGCGGATGGCCTGACCCAGATTGGCGGAGGCCCTGGCCACATCCAGCGGCCGGGCGACGGCGAGCCTGGCACTGGCCGGGTCCACGGCCGCCGGAGCCTTGAAGGTCGCGGTCCGCACCGCCACCACGCCTGCGACGGCCAGCACCAGTCCCACGGCCGTCAAGCCGGCCTTGCCTGCGATACCCATTACGCGTCTCCCCCGAACATTTGTTCGAGACTGTGCGACGGGGCGGGGCGATTGCCAATCCCTTGTGGGAGTACACTTGCCCCCTCCTGACCTGCTTCGCAGGTCGTCCTCCCCCGGAGGGGGAAGATGAAACGCGAAGCGATCCGTTGGGGGCAAGTGTCAGCGACCTCGCGCCGAAGCTGCGATGGTGATGGGAAGGGTCGCGGAGCGTCCGGGCCTCGCCCGGATGATGTGTTTGTAAGTACCGTTTCGACGAAGGCGAACGCTCCGCGTGATCGTTATCCCTCAGGCCGGGGCGCGCGGGTCTGGTTCAACCCTTCACCCCCATCCGGGCTATCCCCCTCGCGACGGACCCAGCCCTGAAGCTGCAAGCCACGCCGATTCCGGAGGACCCGGAACGAACCTTCGGACGGGCGGAGGCTTTGGCTGTCCTCCGATAGGCGGGTTTACGTCACCCGCCCTCACCTTAAGCCTGCCGCCCGGGCCTTGGCCCGAACGGTGGCCCCGCTCGATCACCCCTGAGAGCCGCTTCGGTCGCCGGCCTAGCGCCCTTCCCGCGCTGTCAGGTGGGATCATTATGCGGGCGGTTTCAGCGCGGCGGACTTGCGCGCTCGCTTTATCTTTAGTGCGTTGAAAGAATGGGATTTTGTACCGGAAGGAATGGGGGTTGAACGCCCCTAATCCCCGTTCCCTAACCCCACAAACCCTTGTCGTCCCGCGCGGCGAAGCCGACCCAGGGCCGCCGCAGAGCGGTTGCCCCTGGGTCCCGGCGCTCTGTTTGCCTACAGCCGATAGGACAAGATCATGGAGCTTGGCTGTACCGGCCGCGCCAGCGGTCAGGGCGAGGTGTCAGGGGCGGGAAGCGGACATGGGATCGAACCATGATCAAAGTTGCCTGTCAGCGGACTCAAGGCCACTCCCGCAAAGGCCACATCCAGCACAAAGCGCTCGCCGCCGTCGATCAATCAGCGGCTCACCGGTTTCAAGACAGCCAGACTGCCATCCTGAAGATCCGGACTTTTGCGCCTGAAGATGTCGACCGAAATGGTCCGCAACACCGGGCTTGGCCCAAAGCCCAGAGTGACCGTCTGATTCCCATGGACGCATTGGGCGTCTTCTTCACCCGCGAGGGTAACGACCGGCTGAGGCCCGAAAACGTCACGCGGCAGGAAGACCTCCGTCGGTCCTGACACGGCGGGGTCGATCCGGAGTTCGAACGAGAACCGGCCCTCGACGGCATTGAAGCACTGGCGCAGCAACTCGCCCTGGGCGCGGCGCACATAGGGCCGACGGAAGCCCGCCACGCCGCGGCCTCCGTCCTGGGTGCCTGTCGCCTGGTCTGATGACCAGATCGAGAGGTCCTCCTGGTTCCAACCATCGCCGATCGCCACATCATTCCGGTTGGACACGGTGTAGTTCCACTGTGTCGAACTGAGCAGGAGCCGATCCATCGCATTGTACATCAGCGACAGCGCTTCGACATGGGTTTCCCAGATGGCCTCGCTGTGCTCCCCGGCCGCCCAGCGGTCGTATGCGCCGCGCTGATTCAGATCGAAGGGCAGACCGAACTCGCCGATCAGGGTTGGCGCGCCGCCCGGAATAGCGTCACCCATGGCCCTCAGCCGCGACAGCTGGCTCACATAAGCGTCCTCAATCGCCTGTCGCCCGATCAGCGGTTGGCCAGTCAGCGGATTGACCGACCGCTCCGGGTCGAAGCGCTTGGTGACCAGGGCGGCGAGATCATACCAGTGACTGGCGTTGACCGTGCGCTCCGGCAGCCCGTCCGGGAACCCATGGGCCCCGCTCAAGGCGGCGAAGGGATCGACCTCTGCGAACAGCAGCCAGTCGTCCCGCACGCCCCGGACAGTCGCCGCCACCTCCTGGAAGAAGGGCGCCATGAAATCCTTCTCGGCGCTGATCTGGCGGCCGTCCAAGGCCGCGAAATGGTCGGGCCTTAGCGCGACAGGTTGCCCCGCGTCGTCGATGTCCCACACGCCCGCCTGTCGAAACGGGTCCTCGTGGCCCGGCAGCCAGATCGAGACCCCGTTTGGGTTGATCTCGCGCCGGCCCGTCTCGCCCTTGCCGAAGCTGTGGAAAGGCAAGGTCTGGGCGTGACCCGAGGCGGCGGCGAGACCGGCGAGCGGTGTCCACGCCAGGCCCGAGAGCGTGCGGCCCGGATCATCAAGCGTCCGACCAATCCAGCCCGACCCTGGCTCGTTGAGTGTGTCGAAGCCGATCACATGGTCCAGATCGGCCACCCGTTCGGCGACTGCACGCATCGATCCGAGGTAGCGATCCCGGAGCCACCGCCCGGCATTGACCCCGTCGATCCGGAAGTCAGGCGCAAACGCCTCCCCGCCGAAGAACAGCGTCCACATCAAGCCATTGGCGGGCATCCGGTAGTTGGAGGCCCAGCTCATCTGCGGATAGGTTTCCTGGAGACCGCCGACAGCCGGGTCATAGCGGTACTGCATGACGTGAGCGGCGTCGGCGGCGTGGAATTTTGTAAAGTCCAGTCCGACGGCCTCGAAGGTCCAGCCCGGCGCGCCGTCGCCGCCGCTCATCCGGCTCCAGACGTCCTGGTGGAAGTCAATGAAGACATACAGGCCATGGGCACCCGCCCTGGCGCAGACGGCAGCGAAGTAGTCGAGATAGGCGTCGTCATAGTCGCCCGGACCGGCATGCTCGATCGCCTCCCAGGTCGTGAGCAGCCGCAGGCAGTTGAACCCCCAACCAGCGATCCGGGCCAGGTGGGCATCCGCCTCTTCAATCGGAAAGGGCCGCCCTACAAAGCTGACCGTGCGATGGTCGCTGAACTCGGTCGGACGCCAGGTGTGGCCGTCCGGCGCGACCGGCACCTTGCAGTCACCGCCGAGGTTCACCCCACGCAACAGGACGTGGCGGCCATCGGAATCGACGAACCGCGACCCCCGCATGGTTAGGCGAGACAACATGACACGATCTCTTATTCAGAACAGGAGCGGCCGCGGGGCCTGGCCCCGAGCGTTGTCAGGTCAACTTGGCTGGCCGAGATCAAATCGCAAGCGATAAACTCTATGCGACCACGGCCTCGGGATGGAGTCAGGCGATGCTTTGTCTTGGCCGCGTCACCACTTCCCGAGCGGGCCTTCCGAAAGTCCGACAGGAGTCAGGGTTAGCCGGTCAGCGAGGCCAACCCGAAGGCCTGATGAGGGCCGGAGGCTGACTTCAACTACACACCGAGGCGCGTGCGCCCCTAGATCGCCCCGCTCAGCTCCTGCACTTCTTCAAACGTCCGCAGGCCTGGCCGCTGGGCGCAGACCAGGACACCCATGTTCCCCGGCAGGTGCTGGTTGGCCAGCATCTTCTCGTGGGCGGCGGGAATGTCGTTCCAGGGGAAGACTTCCGACAGGCAGGGGTCGACGCGGCGGTCGATGACCAGCTGGTTGGCGGCGCTGGCCTGCATCAGATTGGCGAAGTGGCTGCCCTGGACGCGCTTCTGGCGCATCCACAGGAAGCGGGCGTCCATGGTCAGGTTGAAGCCGCTGGTGCCGGCGCAGATGGCGACCATGCCACCGCGCTTGACGACAAAGACCGAGACCGGAAAGGTCGCCTCGCCAGGGTGTTCGAACACCATGTCGACGTCCTTGTTGCCGGTGATCTGCCAGATCGCCTTGCCGAACTTGCGGCTCTCTTTCATGTAGTCGTTGAATTCGGGGCCGTTGACCTTGGGCAGCTGGCCCCAGCAGTTGAACTCGTTGCGGTTCAGCACCGCCTTGGCCCCCATCGACAGCACGAACTCGCGCTTGTCCTCGCTGGAGACCACGCCGATGGCATTGGCCCCGGCCACCGCGGCCAGCTGCACGGCGAAGACGCCGAGCCCGCCCGAGGCCCCCCAGACCAGCACGTTCTGGCCGGGCCGCAGTTCATGCGGCTTGTGGCCGAACAGCATGCGATAGGCGGTGGCGAGGGTCAGGGTGTAGCAGGCGGCCTCTTCCCAGGTCAGGTGCTTGGGACGTGGCAGCAGCTGGCGCGACTGCACCCGGCAGAACTGGGCGAAGCTGCCGTCCGGGGTCTCGTAGCCCCAGATGCGCTGGCTGGTTGAGAACATCGGGTCGCCGCCGTTGCACTCCTCGTCGTCGCCGTCATCCTGGTTGCAGTGGATGACCACCTCGTCGCCCAGCTTCCAGCGTTTGACCTTCTTGCCCACCGCCCAGACGATGCCCGAGGCGTCGGATCCGGCGATGTGATAGGGCTGTTTGTGGCCGTCCAGCGGGCTGATCGGCTCGCCCAGGGCGGCCCAGACGCCATTGTAATTGACGCCGGCGGCCATCACGAGCACCAGCACCTCGTCCTCGCCGATCTCCCAGGTCGGGACCACCTCGACCTGCATGGCCTGGGTCGGCTTGCCGTGACGCTCCTTGCGGATGCTCCAGGCGTACATGTTTTTGGGCACATGGAAGGGCGGCGGGATCTCGCCGATCTCGTAGAGATCCTTCAGCGGCGACTGTTCAGGCGTCGTGGTCGTCATGTCACTCCCCGTGTCTTCCGGTCCCGTATCGCGTTGCGACGCAACAACGTCCGAAAGTTAAACTCGGCTGCGCGCGGGCCTGTCCCATTGGTGAAAACACCTCGCGGACCCGTCGTTTTTGGCCCCGAGATGGATAAATCGACCTCGAAGCAGCCTAGGCTGAGACAAGTGTTTGGAACTGGCAAGCGGAATCTTGTGCGACGCAACATGAGCATCGTCGGGATCCGTCCATGGCTGTTCAAGCTCCCCGGGATCGGCGAGGTTCGGCCATGACCGCGACCCTGCTTGTTTCCCGTCCCCAGCCCGCCGTCGTCCTGCTCGAGCTGGACAGTCCGCCGGCCAATGGCCTCGGCATGGCTCTGCGCCGCGGTCTCGCCGACGCCCTGGAGACCCTCAATGCCGACCCCTCTGTTCGGGCGGCCGTTCTGACCGGGCGCAACGGCGTCTTCTGTGCGGGCGATGACCTGCGCGAGGCCGCCGGTCGCGGCGCCGGCCAGCTTGAGGCGGTGCTGGGCTTCAATCAGCTGATGGACCAGGTCGAGGCCTGCCGGGTCCCGATCATCGCCGCTATCGACGGCTGGTGCCTGGGCGGCGGTCTGGAACTGGCCCTGGCCTGTGACCTCCGTCTGGCGAGCGATAGAGCCAGTTTCGCGGCCTCCGGGGTGAATATCGGCCTGATGGCCTCGGTGGTTCGGCTACCCCGGCTGATCGGCGAGGCGCGGGCCAAGGCGCATCTGCTGACCGGCGCAAGCTTCGATGCTGACCGGGCCCTGGCGGATGGCCTGGTCACTGAGGTTCACCCGGCTGGATCCCTGATCCCGGCCGCCCTGGCCGTGGCCGAGCGGATCGCGTCGCGCGCGCCCCTGGCGGTGGAAGCGGCCAAGCGGGCCGTGGCCGGTCAGGCGGTGGACCTGGCGGCGCTGGTGGCCAGTGCCGACCATGCCGAGGCGGTTGCCGCCTTCATGGCCAAGCGGCCGCCGGTGTTCCGCCGCGTCTGAGCTGGAACCACGCGACAATTGATCGATCTCAAGGTCTGGGCCGCCCGCCCGGGGGCAGGGTGGGTTTGTCGCCAAGTCGGGCGACGCCTTCCTTGAGGTCCGCAGCCATGAGCCATACGCCCCACGAACTGCACGAAGAGTTTCCCCAGGACGCCGACCGCATTCATGCGCTGAAGACCACCGACAATCATTTCGCCAAGCTTGTTGAGGGCTATCACGAGGTCAATCGCGCCGTGCACCGCATGGAGACCAACATCGAGGCGGTGGCCGACGCCGTTCTTGAGGATTTCAAGAAGCAGCGCCTGGACCTGAAGGACAAGATCGCCTCGGCCCTGGCCAAGCTGGCCTGACGGGGCAGCGGCCTCAGCGCGTTCAGGGGGTCTTGAGCCGCCAGGCCCGATAGCGCTTGCCCTGGGCGCGCTGCTTCATCTGCTGGCCCGCCAGGATCAGGACCGGCGAGAGCCTGCGCGCCGGGGCCTTGCCGGCCGCCAGGCGGTTAATCTGAGCCTTGGTCAGGGCCATCATGGCCAGGGCCGAGAGCTCGCGGCTTTTCCAGGTCACCTGGGGCAGGGTGACGTCCAGGCCCTCGGGCTTGCGCCAGGCCTTGGGCAGGTCGGGCGCGAAGGCCAGGGCGCGGGCGATGCCGACCACCGGCACGCCCGGCAAGGCCCCTTCGGCCGCCAGGGCCGCCAGGGCGACCTCGCGGCGGCAGACCCCGCCGGTCACCATGATCGGCATACGGGCGACCTTGACGATGTCGCGGGCGAAATCGACGAAATAGGCCTCGCGCACGGCCGTCGAACTCTTGGAGCCGGTTTCATCCTTGGCCGAGCCCTGCATGGCCGGGCTCTCATAGCTGCCGCCAGACAGCTCGACGAGATCGACGGCCATGCCGTTCAGCTGTTCCACCACCCAGCGGGCGTCGTCGACATCGAAGCCGCCCTTCTGGAAGTCCGCCGAGTTCAGCTTCACGGCCACGGCAAAGCGCGGCGAGACGCGGGCCCGCACGGCCTTGACCACCTCGAACAGCATCCGGGCGCGGTTCTCGCGCGAGCCGCCCCAGGCATCGTCGCGGCGATTGACCAGGGGCGAGAGGAACTGGCTGAGCAGATAGCCGTGGGCGGCGTGGATCTGCACTCCGTCGAATCCGGCCTCCTCGGCCCGGCGTGCGGTGATGGCGAAGCGCTCGATGATCGCGGTGATCTCGTCGGCGGTCAGGGCCCGCGGCTGGGCCAGCAGGCTGGAGAACTTGCCGATGTCGACCGGCACCGCCGAGGGGGCGACCGCGCCCTGGCCGAGGTCGGCATAGGTCTGGCGGCCGGGATGGTTGATCTGCATCCAGACCTGACCGCCGCCCGACCTGGCTTCGCGGGCCCAGGTCTCGAACGGAGCCAGCGGCGCGCGGGAATCCAGCACCACGCCGCCCGGACCGGTCATGGCCGAGGGATCGACCATCACATTGCCGGTGATCTGCAGGCCAACCCCGCCCTGGGCCCAGCGCCGGTACAGGGTCCATAGCGCCTTGCCGGGAAGCTGGCCCTCGGCGGCCAGGTTCTCTTCCATCGCCGCCTTGGCGAGGCGGTTGGGCAGCACGGCGCCGTTCGGCAGCGCCAGGGGCGCGAACAGGGGCTCGAAGGCGGCGGTGAGCATGAGGTCTTGACCTTGGTTTCAGCGGGTCACACCTTCTACACCTTCAAGCTAGGTTGAAGGTCAAGCACCCTTTCGGAGGCCCGTGGAATGAAGATCGGCGAGATCGCCAGGCGCGCCGGCGTGTCGGCCTCGCGCATCCGGTTCTATGAGGAGCAGGGCATCCTGCCGCCCGCGCCGCGTGGCGCGAACGGCTATCGCGACTATCCCGAAAGCCTGATCGCCACCTTGGGCTTCATCGAACAGGCCCAGAGGCTGGGCTTTTCGCTGAAGGAGATCGCCGGCCATGCGACCCTGGAGGGCAAGGTGTGCGACGCCCTGCCCGAGAAACTGCGCACCAAGCTGGCCGAGGTCGACGCCCACATCGCCGCCGCCCAGGCCCGGCGGGCCGAGCTGGTGGCCCTGATCGCGACGCTGGAGCGGGGCGAGGAGAAGGCGGCGGCCTGAGCGGGGCGTCCGGGCCGGATTTCGCACTCGCGAAACGGATATTGCGCCGCAAAAATTCCGGGATCATGATCGACGATAACAAGAACGATAAGCGCCGGGAGCCCGCCATGTCCGCCAAGCCGTATCAGCATGCGCCCGATGCGCCGTGGATCTTCCGCACCTATGCCGGCCACTCGACGGCCGAGAAGTCCAATGCCCTGTATCGCGCCAACCTGGCCAAGGGTCAGACCGGCCTGTCGGTGGCTTTCGACCTGCCCACCCAGACCGGCTACGACCCCGACCACATCCTGTCGCGGGGTGAGGTCGGCAAGGTCGGGGTGCCGATCAGCCATCTGGGCGACATGCGCCAGCTGTTCGACCAGATCCCGCTGGAGCAGTCCAACACCTCGATGACCATCAACGCCCCGGCCGCCTGGCTGCTGGCGATGTATGTGGCCCTGGCCGACGAGCAGGGGGCGGATCGCAAGCTGCTGCAGGGCACGACGCAGAACGATCTGATCAAGGAATATCTGTCGCGCGGCACCTACATCTTCCCGCCGGGCCCGTCCTTGCGGCTGATCGGCGACATGATCGCCTGGTGCTATCTGGAGGTTCCCAAGTGGAACCCGATGAACGTCTGCAGCTATCACCTGCAGGAAGCCGGCGCGACGCCCGAGCAGGAACTGGCCTTCGCCCTGGCCACCGCCATTTCGGTGCTCGACACGGTCCGGGCCGGCGGACAGGTGCCCGAGCAGGACTTCGAGATCGTCGCCTCGCGGATCAGCTTTTTCGTCAATGCCGGGGTGCGGTTCGTCACCGAGCTCTGCAAGATGCGCAGCTTCACCCGGCTGTGGGACCAGATCCTGCTGGAGCGTTACGGCGTGCAGGACAAGAAGGCCCGCCGCTTCCGCTATGGGGTGCAGGTCAATAGCCTGGGCCTGACCGAGCAGCAGCCCGAGAACAATGTCTACCGCATCCTCATCGAGGCCCTGGCGGTGACCTTGAGCAAGGACGCCCGCTGCCGGGCCCTGCAGCTGCCGGCCTGGAACGAGGCCCTCGGCCTGCCGCGACCGTTCGACCAGCAGTGGTCGCTGCGCCTGCAGCAGGTGCTGGCCTATGAGACCGACCTGCTGGAATACGAGGACCTGTTCGAGGGCAGCCACGTGGTCGAGGCCAAGGTTGCCGAACTCAGCAAGGGCGCGCTGGAGCAGCTGGCCCTGATCGACGGCATGGGCGGGGCCCAGAACGCCATCGACTACATGAAGACCGAGCTGGTCGCCTCGAACGCCAAACGCGTCCGCTCGGTCGAGACCGGCGACATGACCGTGGTCGGCGTCAACCGCTGGACCGACACGGAAGCCTCGCCGCTTTCGGCCGGCGAAAGCTCGATCGAGACCGTCGATCCGCGCCTCGAGGCCGGCGTCGTTGAGCGCATTAAGGCCTGGCGCGCGGCCCGCGATGACGGCGCGGTCCAGGCGGCCCTGACGGACCTGAAGGCCGCCGCCGCGTCTGGCCGAAATATCATGGAACCCTCGATTATTGCCGCCAAGGCCGGCGTCACCACCGGCGAATGGTCCGGGGCCCTGCGCGAGGTGTTTGGCGAATATCGCGGGCCGACCGGCGTGGCCGTCGTGGTCTCGACCGGCGAGGCCGAGGATGTCGAGGCGGTGAAGCGCGAGGTCGAGCGGGTGTCCGAGGTCCTGGGCCGCACCCTGACCTATCTGGTCGGCAAGCCGGGCCTGGACGGTCACTCCAACGGTGCCGAGCAGATCGCCACCCGGGCCCGGGCCGTCGGCATGGAGGTGGTCTATGACGGCATCCGCTCGACCCCCGAGGAGATCGTCCGCCGCGCGAAAGAGAGCCGCGCCCACGTGGTGGGCCTCTCGATCCTGTCGGGCTCGCACCTGGACCTGGTGCAGGAGGTCGTCCGCCTGATGCGCGCCGAGGGCCTGGGCGATATCCCGGTCGTGGTCGGCGGCATCATCCCCGACGCCGACGCCCTGATCCTCAAACAGATGGGCGTGGCCAGGATCTACACGCCCAAGGACTTCAAGATCACCGACATCATGGGCGACATCGTCAGGCTGGTGGAGGGCGCGGCGCTGGTCGAGGCTTAAGCCGGTCCCGGCCAGGGTGAACCCCCGGCCCTAGCGCCGCCCCAGCCGCCAGGCCGCCGCGAAGGCGACCAGCGCCAGCGGCACAAAGGCCCCGAACAGCCAGGGTCCCGAAGCCTGGGCCGCGCTGGCCTCGATGCCATGGCCAAAACCCAGCAGGTTCGCCATGGCTCCGGCCGCAGCCGAGCCGGCGGCGCCGCCGACCAGTTGCACGGTGGGCACGGCCGAGGAGGCAAGGGCGTGTTCATCGGCCGGGGCTCCATTGATCACGCGCCGGGCCAGGAAGGCCCAGCTCAGCCCAAAGCCGCAGCCGATCACCAGGAAGGACAGGCCCGTCTCGACCAGACCGCCGCGGGTGACGGCCCAGGCCCCCCAGACCACACCGGCCAGCACGGTCCCTACGCCCAGCCGAATGGCCATGCCCTCCCGCGCCTGGGGCAGTCCGCTGACCAGCAGGGCGCAGACGGTCCAGCCGGCCGCAATGGCACCGGTGACATAGCCGGCCATCAGGGGCGAGGCGGCGTGGCGGGCCTGGATGAAAGCGGGCCCATAGACCGTGAAACCGATGGCGGCGGCTTCGCAGGCGAACATGATCAGCAGGCCAAGGCCGGTAGCGGTGGTCAGGTCCGAGACGGTCCGGGGCAGCAGGCGGTCTTCGGTCCGGCGATTGGCCACCAGCATGGCGGCCATGCCGACCAGCCCCAACAGGGCGCAGGTCATAGCGGCGAGCGGGGAGGCGACGATCCCGGCCAGGCCGATCAGGCTGACCCCGACAATCAACAGGGCCAGTTGCAGGCGGGGAATACGGTCGCGTGTCTCGCCGCGTTTTTCCGAGGGCAGCATGACTGCCACAGCGACGACGAAGATCACCGCCTGGGCGACGAACAGCCAGAAGGCACCGCGCCAGAAACCGGCCTGGGCGAACAGGCCGCCGACCAGGGGGCCCAGCAGGGTGGCCCCGCCCCAGACCCCGGCCACGGCCCCGTAAACGCGCGGCCACAGGCTTTCCGGGAACAGGGCGGTAATGGCGACATAGCACAGGGCCACGACCGCGCCGGCCCCCAGGCCCTGCACCAGTCGGCCGACAACAAAAGTGATGAATTCCGGGGCCAGGGCGCTCATCGCACAGCCGATCGCATAGGCGATCCCGGCCAGCATGGAGGCTTGCCGCAGACCCATGGCGATCGACAGCTTGCCGCTGCAGGCCCCGGCGATAATGGAGCCCATCAGGAAGGCCGCGACCGACCAGCCGAAATACTGATAGCCGCCGATTTCTTCGGCCACGCTGGGCATGATGGTCGCCGTCACCAGGGTGTCGGCGGCGTTCAGCCAGATGCCCAGACACAGCAAGGCAAAGCGCGGCAGCAGCTTGGGGTCGAGCAGGGCGGGGCGGTCGGCCGTCGGGGACATAGGCTGGGGGTGATGCCCTTTTCCAGCGGCCCCGCCAAGTCCGGGCGAGCCGGATCGCGGCGATGAAACGTCTGGCCGGTTTCCCTAAAGTGTCGCCGCCAGGGCCGCCATCTGGTCGGCGGCAATTCCCCAGCTCTCGGCAAAGCCCATCTGCTCGTGGGTCTGGCGGTACTCGACCGTCCAGTGGCGGGCGATCGCGGTATAGCGGGTCCTGCCGTCGCCCAGGTCTTCGAAGGTGATGATGCCGGTCATGAACGGCTTGGCGGACGGCTTCCAGGTTTCGGTGAAGGCGTCGGTGAACACGATCTTCTCGTTCTCGACCACTTCCAGATAGACGCCGGGATTATCGACGACCTCGCCATTGGGGCCGTTCATGGTGATCAGGCTGTTGCCACCGGCGCGGACGTCCATCACCGCCTTGGAAACAGACCAGGGCGGCGGGCAGAACCATTGGGGCAGCAGGTCGGACCGGGTCCAGCACTTGAACAGCTTGTCGGCCGGGACGTCGATGATCCGGGTCAGCACCAGGTCGCGCGCCGGATCGACGCTGGCGGTGTCGAGAGGCATGATCGGCTCCATCGGGCAGGCGGACATTGGCCGCGAAGGCGCTCAGGCCCTCAAGGCGGCAGGGATTCTAGGTCGCGGGCAACGGTTTCAATCGCCGGTTTGCGCTCCCGGAGCGGCGCGGTTGCAGGCCCGTGAGGCTGACTACGCCCATGGCCGCCATAAGCCGGTCAGGCGTCACGCCACGAATGGTCGGCACCCATTTGACCAGCCAGATCAGCATGCCCAGCAACAGCTGAACGACCAGCTGCGGCTCGCAGGGCACGATCGAGCCGTCCTGGATCCCTTCCTCGACGAAGCGCTCAAGATCGGCGGTCAGCCTTTGTCCCCAGTCCGAGACTTCTTCCCTCTGGGCGTCCGACAGATAGGACAGGTCGCCGAAATAGAGCTGCGGACCGTTTTCGGCCGAGTCGTGCAGCAGGTCGGTCAACAGCCGTTCGAGCTTGCCGGCTCCGGACTCCGCTTCGCGGTCGGCAATGACCAGCATGCGTTCCAGGCGTTCCAGCGACTGCAGGTGACAGGCGAAGGCCAGGGCCTGTTTGTTGGGATAATAGTAGTAGAGCGAGGCATCGCGCAGATCGAGGGTGGCAGCGATTTCGGACATCGTCGCCAGGGCGAAGCTCTTGAGATTGATGATCTTGATCGCCGCGCGAAGGATCGCATCGCGCTTCTTGGCCGATTTCAGGCTCTGGGCCAGTGGCTTGGACGCATATGTGCCCGTCGTCGCGACAGGGTCTTGGCCCTTCACAATTTCCGCCCCGCTTTGCGCCTTGTTCCGGCGTTTGGGACTCTATCGGACGGAAAAGAGCAGACCGCAAGCGCTGCGCCCGAAAGTCTAACTTGCATTAAAATATCTAGGTGCTCATAAATTTGCCCAACGATGGCCGCTGCAACGACAGGGGCCCGCAAAAAAACCTGAGGGAGGTTTACGTGAAGAAGATCCAGATGCTCGGCGTTTCACTCGCCGCGCTGATCGCTAGCAGCCCAGCGCTCGCGCAAAGCCAAACGTCCAACTCGACCGTCGAAGAGATCATCGTCACGGCGACCAAGCGCGAGCAGACCCTGCAGGACGTGCCGGTCTCGGTCTCGGTGACCGGTGCCCAGGCCGTCGAGCGCGCCCAGGTGCGCGACCTGATCGACCTGCAGTCCATGGTGCCTTCGCTGAAGGTTTCGCAGTTCAACGCCGTCAGCCAGACCAATTTCGTCATCCGCGGCTTCGGCAACGGCAACGGCAATGACGGCATCGAGAGCTCGGTCGCCGTGTTCATCGACGGCGTCTATCGCTCGCGCTCCTCTTCGGCCCTGGACGACCTTCCGGAAATCGAGCGCATCGAAGTGCTGCGCGGCCCGCAATCGACCCTGTTCGGCAAGAACGTCTCGGCCGGTGCCATCAGCATCGTGACCAAGAAGCCGCAGTTCGATTTCGGCGGCAAGGCTGAGGTCAGCCTCGGCAACTACAACTCGCAGCAATTCAAGGCGACCGTGACCGGCCCGCTCAGCGAGACCGTTGCGTTGCGTCTGTCCGGCGGCATGAACAAGCGCGATGGCTTCGCCACCAACGTGATCACTGGCAATGACGTCAACAACCGCGACCGCTGGTCGATCCGCGGCGACGTCCTGTGGCTCCCGACCGACGACACCTCGATCCGGATCATCGCCGACTACAACAAGATCAACGAAGTCTGCTGCACCGTGGTGCAGCTGCTGAACGGTCCTGCGACCCAGTTCATCGGCGCCCCGGCCCCGTTCGGTCTGGGGGCCAAGATCGGCAACCCGGCCACCAAGTTCAATCGCGACGTGACCTTCACCAGCGATCCGGCCAATAGCCTGTCCGGCAAGGGCGTGTCGGGTCAGCTCGACCACGATTTCGGGTTCGCGAACCTGACCGCGATCACCGCCTATCGCAAGCAGAACAGCGCCTCGTTCCAGGACATCGACTTCTCCGGTGCTGACCTGGCCACCAACGATCTGGGCAACACGATCAAGACCTTCACCCAGGAACTGCGTCTGGCCTCGAAGGGCGATGGTCCGCTCAGCTGGCTGGTCGGTGGCTTCTATCAGAACGAAAAGCTGGATACCGGCCGCACGATCGCTTTCGGCAAGGACATCCGGGGCTTCGCAGAAGGCCTGAGCGGCCCGGTGCCGGCGGCCCTGCTCGGCGCTCTTCCCGCGCCCCTGCGCCCGGCCCTGACCGGTCGCTCCAACATCTATGCGCTCGAGTTCCTGCAAAGCCTGGTCACGCCTTCGGTCGTTCCGGGCAAGACCTACTTCCAGGCCGGCCAGGGCATCGATGACTACTATGCGATGGAGCAGACCTCGTTCTCGCTGTTCGGCCAGGCTGACTATGCCGTCACCGACAAGCTGACCCTGACCGGTGGTCTCGCCTTCCTGAGCGACGAGAAGGACGCCAAGTCCAACGTCGTCCTGAAGGACCCCTTCTCGTCCCTGAACCTCAGCGCCGTGCCGCAGCTTTCGGCCCTCGGCCTGCCGGGCAACCTCTATGCCGCCCTCGGCGGTCTGCAGTTCTACTATGGCAACACGACCAACCACGCGCCGGTCAATTTCCCCAATGCTTCGGAATCGGGGAAGCTGAAGGCCGACAAGGTCACCTATTCGCTTCGTGCGGCCTATGACTTCGGCAGCATCAATACCTATGTCAGCTACTCGACGGGCTGGAAGGCCGGGGCATTCAACCTGTCCTCCGACAGCCGTCCGCCGAATGCCAATGGCGTTGGCCGCAGCGCCAACCCCGAAGACGTCACCGTGCTTGAAGCCGGCCTGAAGGCCAACTTCCCGGGCGGCTACCTCAACGTGGCGGTGTTCGACCAGGCGATCGAGGGCTTCCAGTCCAACGCCTTCACGGGCCTCGGCTACAGCCTGGTCAATGCTGGTAAGGAATCGGTGCGCGGCTTCGAAGTCGACAGCGCCTACCGCCCCCTGCCGTGGCTGGCCCTGACCGGCGCGGTCACCTATCTCGACCCGAAGTACGACTCCTTCACCGGTGCGGCCTGCGTGAACTACGACACCGTCCGCTGCCCGCTGAACCCGGCGACCGGTCGTCGTCCGAACTTCCGCGATCTGACCGGTGATGCACCGGCCGGTATCCCGAAGTGGAGCGTCTCGACCTCGGCCACCGCCAACCACAACTTCGGCAACGGCTATGCCGGTTATCTGCGGGTCGAATATGACTACACCAGCGACACGCAGCTGACGGAAACCACCCCGCCCGAGCTGTCGACCTGGGGTCAGAACAACGTCAATGCCAGCCTTGGCCTGATCAACGAAGCCCATCAGCTTGAAGCCATGCTGTGGGTTCGTAACCTGACCAAGGAAAACAGCCTGATCGCGTCCTTCCCGACCGTGGTTCAGGACGGCAGCTACAGCGGCTATCCGACTGTGCCGCGCACCTACGGTGTGACCCTGCGCAAGTCGTTCTAGTCTCCAGACCTTTGCGCCGCCCGGCTTGCCCGGGCGGCGCTCGGGACTGACTTCAGAAGGCGCTTCCGGTTTCGGCTGGAAGCGCCTTCGTCGTTTTGGGGCTGGCCCCGAAACCTTGACCGCGCCGCCAGGGCGGCTCAGTGTGCTCTCAATTCAAACAAGCGTTTCAGGGAGCGCGCCATGGGCCTCTTCGACCTCACCGGCAAGGTGGCGATCATCACCGGATCCTCGCGCGGGATTGGCAAGGCCATCGCCCAGCGCATGGCCGAGCATGGTGCAAAGGTGGTGATCTCGTCCCGCAAGGCGGGCCCCTGCGACGATGTGGCCGCCGAACTGAATGCCCGGCATGGCGACGGCACCGCGATCGCGGTACCGGCCAATATCGGGGCCAAGGAAGACCTCCAGCGCCTGGTCGATGAAACCCGCAAGGCGTTCGGCAAGATCGACATCTGCGTCTGCAACGCCGCCAGCAATCCCTATTACGGGCCCCTGGCCGGCATAGCCGACGACCAGTTCCGCAAGATCCTCGACAACAATATCATCAGCAATCACTGGCTGATCGGCATGGTCGCGCCCGAGATGCGTGAGCGCCGCGACGGCTCCATCATCATCATCTCCTCGATCGGCGGCCTGCGTGGCAATGCCATCATCGGGGCCTACAACATCTCCAAGGCCGCCGACTTCCAGCTGGCCCGCAACCTCGCCCATGAATTTGGGCCGGACAATGTGCGGGTCAACTGTATCGCGCCGGGCCTGATCAAGACCGACTTCGCCAAGGCGCTGTGGGACAATCCGGAGACCCTGGAACGCTCGACCAAGGGCGTGCCGCTGCGCCGCATCGGCGAACCTGATGAACTGGCCGGGGCAGCCGTCTATCTGGCGTCACAGGCCGGCAGCTTCATGACGGGTCAGGCCCTGGTCGTCGACGGGGGCGCGACAATCTGACCTCACTTCAGGCGGTCAAGCTTAATAGGGCATATACGCCTTGGGTTGCAGGGTTCCCGCCCAATTCAAGGAGCGGCCTTGAGACGATTTCTGGCCTCTGTCGTTTTCTTCGGGAGCCTGGCCGCTTGCGCCGGCGCCTGGGCGACGGATCGTGCCCCGTCGACGATGGCGGTCCGGCTTGAGCAGCTGAACAATAGCATCGGGGCCCATCAGGTCCGCCGGCCGCCGCGTGACAACGAGGATATTGAGCTGGCTGGGCAGAAGGCCTTGCGCCTGAAGGGGCCCGAGCGCCTCTACGGCCTGTGGCGCGTGATCTACGCCTACAAGAGCAGTCAGATCCGGCGCGCTTTCGACAGCTGGATCGCCAAGACCCGTCTGGCGGCCCGGCGCGACAATGACGCGCCGCTGCTGGCCCTGGCCGATTTGATGGTCCTGACCTACAGCAATGAGACCGGCGGTTTCGAGGCCTTTTCCGAAGCCGACTGGAAGCGGCTGCTGGGCCATCCGTCGCAGGATGTCCGCATGATGACCGGCATTGAGCGGGTGCGTCATCTGGGCCAGACCGGAGACTGGTCGGAAGCCGCGCGCCTGGCCGCCAATCTGAGCGTGGAGATCGAGCTCCGCGGCGAGATCGCCCGTCCCCTGCTGGCCGAAGTCCATCAGGTGCATTCCTATACGCTGGCCGACATCGGCGACAAGGAAGGGGCCCTGGAGCGCATGGCGGAGGCCGCCGCCCTCGACGAGCGCGACGCCTTCTACATGCGCAAGATCGAACGGGTCTACGATATCGCCTTCACCGCCGTTGAGGTCGGCGAGATCGACGCGGCCGAACGGTTCGCCAAGCTGCATCACCAGATGACCTGGGCCAGTGGCGACCCTGGCCTGAGGGCCTGGGACCGGTTTCTCTGCGCGCTCGTCGCCGAGGCCCGCGAGTCGCCGAAGGGCGTTCTGGCCTGCTTGCCGGAAATGACGGCCGCCCTGGCCAATCCCGACAGCCGACTGCTCGTTGTGATGTTGAAAAGGCGGCTTCTGGCCCGGGCCATGGTGGGCGATGCCGCTGGGGCGCGTTCCGACCTCGCCCGTCTGCGTGCCGTGCCGACAAGCCTCTCCGCACGCGATCCGCAGATTGAGCAGCTGGCCGAGGCCTATATCGACCAGGCCGAAGGTCGCAGCCGGGAGGCGTTCCTGAAGCTGGATGCCTGGCAACGCCGGGATCGGGCCGAAAGCGACAAGGCCCATACCCACAGCGTGGCCGAAATGTCGGCGGCGCTTGAGAGCGAGCTGCGCGCCAAGCGCGACGAAAGCCGTCGTCTGGCGGCCGAGGTCGAGCTCAACCGCCGCCTGGCCCAGGCGTCCGGCGTGATCGCATTGCTGCTGTCCCTGCTGTTCCTGGGCGGCGGCACCTGGGCCTATAATCAGCGCCGTGTCTCCCGGTCGCTGCGCGAGGCCCAGGCCAGGGCCGAGTCCGCCAACCAGGCCAAGTCGTCCTTCCTGGCGGTGATGAGCCACGAGCTGCGCACGCCCTTGAATGGCATGCTCGGTCTGGCCCAGTCGCTGCGCTCGGAAGACCTGACACCGGGCCAGCGCGAGCAGATCGAACTGATCCTGGATTCGGGCGATACCTTGCTGGTGCTGCTCAACGACATCCTCGACCTGTCCAAGATCGAGGCGGGAAAGCTCGAGATCGCTCCGACCGCAGGCGACCTGACGGTGGTCTGTGCCCGGCTGATCGGCGGCTATCAGCCGACGGCGCGGGAGAAGGGCATCGACCTCGTCTTCCGGGTCGACGGCCCGCCGCCGGGACCCTTGCTGTTCGATGCGGTTCGTCTGCGCCAATGCCTGACCAATCTGGTCTCAAACGCCCTGAAGTTTACCAATGCCGGCCGGGTGGAGGTGGCGCTGTCCTGCGGCCTGGATGAGGCCACGGGCCGCCAGAGCATTGGCCTTAGGGTCAGCGACACCGGCATCGGCATGAGCGAAGCCACCCTGGCCAAGCTGTTCAGCGCCTTTACCCAGGCGGATGCCTCCACCACGCGCAACTTCGGCGGCACGGGTCTGGGTCTGAACATCACAAGGCGGCTGGTAGAATTGATGGGCGGCGACATCCAGGTTGAGAGCCGCGAGGGGGAAGGCTCGGTCTTCACCATCCGGATGCTGCTCGACGCCGGCGCGCCCGACAGCCTGCCGGCTCCCGAACCCGGCGCGCCCGAGGATGTTCTGCAACCGGCCTTTGCCGCCCTGCAGGGGCGGCGGGTTCTGGTCGTTGACGACCACCCGATCAATCGCCGCGTGATTCGCCTGTTCCTGGCCCCGCTGGAGTGTGACCTGATCGAGGCCGAAGACGGTCGCCAGGCGCTCGCGGCGCTCGAGGCCGGTCCGGTCGACATCGTTCTGATGGACATCAACATGCCGGTGATGGACGGTCTGGAGGCCACCCGCCGGCTGCGCGCCGATCCACGCTTTGAACGCCTGCCCGTGATCGCCCTGACGGCGGACGTCCTGTCGGCCCAGATCAAGACCTGTCTGGCCGCCGGGGTCGACGCCCATGTCGCCAAGCCCATCGATCTGCGGAACCTGCTTTCGGTGATGGACCAGGTTCTGTCGGCCCGCCTGGTGGCCAGCCGACCGGTCAGGCAGGACGCGGCACCTCAAACCGCATGATCTGACCCTGGTCCGGGTCCATATGGCCGCCCACATGGCTAAAGCCGCATCGCATCAGTACCTTCTGGGAGGCGACCAGGGCCGGTAAGGTCTCGGCCGTCACCACGGCGACCCGAGGGTCACGGAAGGCGCGGGCCACCAGCAGGCCTGCGGCCTCGACGCCGAAACCCTTGCGATGCTCGGCCTCGACGATCGAATAGCCGATCTCGACCTCACCCCACAGATTGGGCGGGCCCTTGTAGCCGCAGACCCCGACCAGTCGCCCCTGGCCGATGACGTACCAGGAGACATAGCCCGGTTCGTCCGGATTCTGGGCCAGCAGGTCGCTCATCCAGCTGCGGGTGGCGGCGTCATTGTGCTCGGGCGGCCAGGAGGCGGGCGGGGCGACCCCAAGGCAGCTGGCGATCGCCTCGCCGCCCATGTCCTCGGCCTGAATCATCTCCGAGGTCGCGCAGA
The DNA here is from genome assembly GCF_001414055.1 of Caulobacter henricii. Classification (GTDB taxonomy): domain Bacteria; phylum Pseudomonadota; class Alphaproteobacteria; order Caulobacterales; family Caulobacteraceae; genus Caulobacter; species Caulobacter henricii. The sequence continues at coordinate 613,488 of NZ_CP013002.1, forward strand.
TCAGCGAGACACTTCGGCCCTGTTCCATGAGCGGCGATTCGGTCATGCGTCCTGTCTTTCTAAAGCCTGCCGGGCGCGGGCCATGCGGGCGACCGCCTCGTCGAGCGTCTGGTCAGACTTGGCAAAGCATAGACGGGCAATGTGTTGCACCGGTGTCTCGGCATAGAAGGCCGAGACGGGGATGGCCGCGACGCCGTGTTCGCGCACCAGCCTCAGACAGAAGTCGCGATCATTCAGGGTCAGGCCCGAGGCGCGCAGGTCGATATTGAGAAAATAGGTGCCGGCGCTGGGCAGGACAGCGAAGCCCGCAGCCACAAGGCCGGCAGAAAGCCGGTCGCGGGAGGCCTGCAGACCCGCCGGCATGGCCGTGAACCAGTCGCGGTGATGGTCCAGCCCCCAGGCCACGGCGGCCTGAAGGTTGGGCGGTGTGGTAAAGGTCAGGAACTGGTGGGCCGCAGCGAGAGCCCGGGTCAGGGGCGGTGCCGCGCACAGGAACCCGACCTTCCACCCTGTCATACCAAAAAGTTTTCCCGCCGAGCCGATCTTGACCGTCCGCTCGCGCATGCCGGGCAAGTCCATCAGTGAGCGGTGGCGACGGCCGTCAAAGGTCACCGCTTCCCAGACCTCGTCGCAGACGGCGATGGCATCATGGGCCACGCAGAACTCCGCCAGCAGGGCCAGGTCCTCATCGGGCACCACGGTTCCGGCCGGGTTGAGCGGGCTGTTGAGCACCACCATCCGGGTCCGGGGCGTGAAGGCGGCCTCCAGCATGGCGCGGTCGAAGCGCCAGTGCGGCGGCTCAAGGCGCACCAGCCGGGGCACGCCGCCTGCCCGGCGGATCAGTGGCAGATAGGCATCGTAGAGGGGCTGAAACAGCACCACCTCATCTCCGGGCGAGATCAGCGAAAAGAAGGCGGCTGCCAGGGCTTCGGTCGCGCCCGAGGTGACGGTGATCTCGCTCTCGTCCAGGTCCAGACCCTGGGACAGGCGGTAGTGCTGGGCCACGGCGCGGCGCAGTTCGGGCAGGCCCCGCATCGGCGGATACTGGTTGGAGCCCGTCATCAGGGCCTCGGCGGCCCTGGCGCGCACCGGCTCGGGGCCAGCATCGTCCGGAAAGCCCTGACCCAGATTGATCGCGCCCAGTTCGCGCGCCAGTCCGCTCATCTCCTCGAAGATGGTGGTGGGCAGGTTTTCGAAGACGGGATGGACCATGATCGGGGTTTGCCTGTTGCCTGGAGTGTCTGATCGCACATTATCGCGTCCATGCGCATCCTGCCCTTTGAAGCCCGACATGCCGACGCCTGGCGCGACCTGAATGTCGCCTGGATCTCCAGATATTTCACGATGGAGGCCAAGGACCATGAGGCGCTGAACGATCCAGTCGGCAAGATCCTCGACAAGGGTGGCCACATCCTGATGGCCGAGACCGACGAGGGCGAGATCATCGGCTGCGTCGGCCTGATCCTGCTGGAGGACGGTGGGTTCGAGGTGGCCAAGATGACTGTCACCGAGCAGGCGAGGGGGACGGGGCTGGGCAGGCTGCTGATGCAGGCCTGTATCGACAAGGCCGAGGCCCTGGGCGCGCCCCGGCTCTATCTGGAGACCAATTCCAGCCTCGCCCCGGCGCTCGGGCTCTATCGGGCGATGGGGTTTGTCGATCTGCCCCATCGCGACACGTCGTATGCGCGGGCCGATGTGTTCATGGAACGGCGGGTTTAGGGGCCATTCTTCGCCGGGCTGACAGCGGACATTCTTGAGGTCAGGTCAGGGTGGAAAGAGCACTTTCGGGTTTCAAGGAGCCAAGTTGTTTCCCAACTAGGCCCTGACGCAGAAGCAGCGTCCGATTTTGGTCGATGTAGGTCGATCGCATCAACATTCGCCCCTATTGCTCCCAACGCCAAGGTCAGTTAGGCCACACAATGCTCGACATCACGCGCGCCTATGGTCTCAACTTCCTTTATCCTGAAGGCGATGACTCTGTGGGTCAGATGCTCAGGGACTATGGCGAGTTCGCTCCGGCTGAGCTTGGCTTCATCGCTCAGTGCCTGAGTGCATGTGAGAGCGAAGGTACGTTTCTCGACATCGGTGCCAACATCGGCGCCATCTGCTTGCCGCTTGCCACTGGCCGGGACACTTGGCGCTTCATTGCGGTGGAGGGGCATCGAGGCCTAGCGCAAGTCCTCTCCGCGAACGCGTTCGCCAATGGCCGCTACAATGTCGAGGTCCACAACGCCGTGGTCGGAGCGGCTGAGGGGCTGATCGACTTTCCGGCCCTGAGCCTAAAAGAGACTGGCAATTTCGGTATCGTAGGTCTCCACATGGAGCAGCAGTACCAAACCGAGCGGGCACGGATGACAACCATCGACGCCCTCGCGCCCAGCAATACCCGGTTCATTAAGGTCGACGTCGAGGGTCACGAGGCCGAGGTGCTTAGGGGGGCTGAACAAACCTTACACGTTACCCGGCCGATCTGGCTGCTGGAGGCCAACGTCAAGCACGAGAAGGCCCATCAGGAAATGCGCTCAGTGCTTTTTAGCGCAGGGTACGATCTTTACTGGTTCTACTCACCCTTCGTCAGCTTGAACGCCCCCAGTAAGAAGTCGGCGGTGCCTCCACGCAGGAAGGGTGACTTTTCCGTTGTGGCGCTACCTAAGGGGACCGCAAACCTCTGGGAGCTTCCCAAAGTCGCTGACGCCGTAGAACCACTGCCAACCTTGGTAAGCCTGTTTCCCTATCTGCAGCGGTTCGGCTACTAGCCCCAACCGCTAGGCATTAGCCGGTTATTGAGCGGCGCGCGGCGGACCTTCCATTGCGTCCCCTTCTCGGCAGATAGCCTCAATTGCCCCGACGCTAAGTCCGAGTTCTCCTAGGGCCGGGTGAGGTTATTTGCCCTCAAGCGAGAAGGCAGCTTCCTTCACCACCTAAAGCCGGAGCGCCTGACGGCCGCTAAGGGTCGAAATTCCCGCCGCGCATTTCGCCGGCCCGCGGACGCGCTAGCGTCACAGAGCGTTGAAAGTGTCGCTAGAGTGGACCGACACGCCACCTCCAACGCAACCTTCACCGCAGCTCACGCATTCCGGAGGCTCAACAGAGCTTTCGGGAGATATTCATGAGCGGCGTAGGCCTCATCGGCGCGATCATTATCGGCATTCTGGCCGGCTGGATCGCCGAACAGATCATGAAGCGCAACCACGGTCTGCTGACCAATCTGGTGGTCGGTGTGGTCGGCTCATTCCTCGGGGCCTTCGCCGCCAGTGCTCTGGGCATAGCCTGGGGCGGGTTCATCGGCAGCCTGCTGATCTCGACCCTCGGCGCGATCCTGCTCCTGGCCCTGCTAGGTCTGATCAAGAAAAGCTAGGCTCAGAACATCCGCTTTCCCCCGCGAAGGCCGGGGCGATCGGATTCCAGGCGTTACGCCGACGCGCTGTTCGCAGCGTCTTCCGCCTCGGCCGCCTCGACGCTTTCGCGGCGCATGCGGCGGGCCAGATCGCTGATCAGGAAGTTGGGGATGTCGCCGACCGGCATGGGGCGTCCAAACAGGAAGCCCTGGAAATGGTCGCAGTGCATCTCGCCCAGCATCCGCGCCTGATCGGCGGTCTCGACCCCCTCGGCCGTGACCTGCAGCTTCAGGGTCTGGCCGAGCAGGGTGATGGTGCGGACGATGTCGGTGATGGCGGAATTGTCGCTCATCTCGGCCACGAACGAGCGGTCCAGCTTGATCTTGTCGAACGGGAACCGCCAGAGATAGGCGAGGCTGGAATAGCCGGTGCCGAAGTCGTCCATGGCGATCTTCACGCCGAGGACCTTCAGGGCCGCCAGCTGGTCCATGGTCCGGGCCGTGTCCTGCAGCAGCAGGCCCTCGGTGATCTCCAGCTCCAGCCGGGCCGGATCCAGGCCCGAGAGTTCCAGGGCGTGCGCCACCTGGCCAACCAGGTCGCCGGAGGCAAACTGGTTGGGCGACAGATTGACAGCGACGGTCAGCGAGGTGGGCCAAGACGCGGCCTGTCTGCAGGCCTCGTTGAGGACCCATTCGCCGATCTTGCCGATCAGGCCCCATTGCTCGGCGCATTCGATGAAGTCATTGGGGGGCACAAGGCCGCGTCGTGGATGCTGCCAGCGAAGCAGGGCCTCGAAACCTGTGATCTCGTGCTCGCGGCTGCCGATCAGCGGCTGGAAAAACAGCTTCAGCTCGTCATTGGCCAGGGCGGCCCGGAGATCCATCTCAAGCGCCCGGCGTTCCTGGGCCCAGACGTCCATCGACATCTCGAAGAAGCGATAGGCCCCGCGGCCGTCACCCTTGGCGCGATAGAGCGCCAGGTCGGCATTCTTCAGCAGGCTGTCGGGATCGGCGGCATCGGACGGGGCCATGGCGATGCCGATGCTGGCCCCGATGAGGACATTGTGGCCCTTGATTTCATAGGGCTGGGAGAGGGTCTCGACGATGGTGCGCGACAGGTTCCCGAGGGATTCCGGCAAGGGCGCGGGGGCGACCACGACCGCGAATTCGTCACCGCCGAGGCGGGCGACGAAGCCGGCCTCACCAATGCACTGACGCAGGCGCTCGGCGACCGCGACCAGCAGAGCGTCGCCCACCGGATGGCCCAGGCTGTCATTGACGCCCTTGAAAAAGTCCAGGTCCAGGCAAAGCACGGCGCAGCCGCCGCCGGTCTCGGGGTTGGGGTCTTCGGAGCCGTGGTCGTGCCAGGCCTGGCTCAGCGCCTGCAGGAAGGACAGGCGGTTGGGCAGCTGGGTCAGGACATCGAAATGGGCCAGGCGCGAGATGCGGGCCTGGGCCTCGCGCGCAGCGGTCACGTCTGCGCCGACCCCGCGAAAGCCGGTAAAGCCGCCGCTCATGTCATGGATCGGCTTGGCGCTGATCGACCACCAGCGGGTCTCGGTCTGGACCTGGAGCGAAACGATCACGTCCCGGAAGGTCTTCTGTTCGCTGAACAGCACAGCCAGGGACGCGACAGGCCCGGCCGGGCTCTCGGCGGCGGCACCGCAAAGCGAGGCCAGGGGGCAACCGATCAGGGCGGAGCGGTCCGCGCCGGCGGCGGCGGCCATCCGGTCGGACACATAGGTCAGGGCGCCCTGGGCGTCGATTTCCCAGAGCCAGTCGCTGGCCCCTTCCTCGAAATCACTGAGCAGGAGGCTGACCACCTGCTTCTGGCGCTCCAGTTCCTCACCGGCGACCAGGCGTTCGGCAAAGACCTTGGCGTGCGACAGGCACGACAGGCTGATGACCAGGTAGCAGAAGATCAGAAGCCCGGCTAAGGCCAGCAGGATCGGGTCGCCGCTGCGCAGCAGCACATAGAGCGAGCCCAGGACCATCGGGGTCGAATAGGCGATTGCGGCCTGGGGCAGGGCCAGCATGGCGAAGCCACCGCAGCCGATCATGCCGGCAATGACGGCGGCGATCATCATCCGCATCTGGACGCTGGCCGTGTCGCCGTCCATGGCCAGGATCGGCAGGATGCCCCAAAGGCAGCCCAGCAGGCCGGCCTGGGTCGCGATCCGGCGCAGACCGCGCTCCGATACGGTGAACTTGCCGGCCTTGCGTCTTTGGGCGGAGAGCCAGCCCCTCAGGCCCAGCAGGCCGTAGCTGATCACCAGGGCTGACCAGACCAAGAGGGCGTCGCGATGGGGACCGGTCGAGCCGGCCAGGCAGACCAGCATGGCGATGAGGATGTTGGCCCCCATCATGATGGGGGTCAGGCGCAGGATGCTGCTCAGCTGCTCCAGCCGGATCCGGCCGGCCATGTCGTCAGGCACGGTCGGCAGCAGGCCCAGGATCGTGCTGCGCCCCCGGCTGATGATCGAGTTTGCGACGGCGTTGCGCAAAGGGCGATGGTCCTGGTCTCTTCAGGACGGCGACGTCCCCCGGACACCCTGCCGGTGTTTGGTGAACTGACGGTTAAGCCTGTTTCGTCGCGGGAACAGGGCCTGGTTCCGCGACACTATGACCGTCGACGGATCTTGGTTGCGGCAAACAAAAAGGCCGCCGTCCCGAGGGGCGGCGGCCTGTTCTGTCTCGTGGACCAGAAGTCCTATTCTTCCTTGACGCGACGCTTGCGGAACGACGGGTTCAGGGTCTGCTTGCGCAGGCGGATGTTCTTGGGGGTCACTTCGACCAGCTCGTCTTCCTCGATATAGGCGATGGCCTGTTCGAGGGTCATGCGACGCGGCGGGGTCAGGCGAACGGCTTCATCCTTGCCCGAGGCGCGGATGTTGTTCAGCTGCTTGGCCTTCATCGGGTTGACGTCGAGGTCATCCTGGCGGCTGTTTTCGCCGATGATCATGCCCTGATAGGTCTTCTCGCCGGCACCGACGAACATGGTGCCGCGATCTTCCAGGTTCCACAGCGCGAAGGCGGCGGTTTCACCGTCGGAGTTCGAGACCAGCACGCCCTTGCGCTGGCTGTCGATGGCACCCTTGTAGGGCTCGTAGTGGCTGAACACGCGGTTCAGCACGCCCGAACCGCGGGTGTCGGTCAGGAACTCGCCCTGATAGCCGATCAGCGAACGCGACGGAGCCACCAGTTGCAGGCGGGTCTTGCCGGCACCCGACGGGCCCATGTCCTTCAGCTCGGCCTTACGCATCGACAGCTTTTCGATGACGATGCCCGAGAATTCGTCGTCGACGTCGATCATGACGTCTTCGATCGGCTCCAGGCGCTTGCCGGTTTCCGGATCGGTCTGGAACACCACGCGCGGACGGCTGATCGACACTTCGAAACCTTCGCGGCGCATGCCTTCGATCAGCACGCCCAGCTGAAGTTCGCCGCGACCGGCGACTTCGTAGGCGTCGCCTTCGGCCGTTTCGCTGACCTTGATGGCCACGTTGGATTCGGCTTCGCGCAGCAGACGGTCACGAATGACGCGGCTCTGGACCTTGTCGCCTTCCTTGCCGGCCAGCGGGCTGTCGTTGACCGAGACGGTCATCGAGATGGTCGGCGGATCGATCGGCTGGGCGGGCAGGGCCTCGGTGACTTCCATGGCGCACAGGGTGTCGGCCACGGTCGCCTTCGACAGGCCGGCGATGGCGACGATGTCGCCGGCTTCGGCTTCATCGACCGGCTGGCGCTTCAGGCCGCGGAAGGCCAGGACCTTGGTGATGCGGCCACGCTCGATTTCCTTGCCGTCCAGCGACAGGGCGTGGATCGACATGCCGGGGACGGCCTTGCCCGAGGTGATGCGGCCGGTCAGCAGGCGACCCAGGAAGGGGTCGTTTTCGATCAGGACCGACAGGATCTGGAACGGCTTGTCCACATTCTCGACGACCTTGGGTTCCGGCACGTGGCGGACGATCAGGTCGAACAGCGGGGCCAGGGTGTCGTTGGGCTGGTTCATGTCCATGGTCGCCCAGCCGTTCTTGCCCGACGCATAGATGTGCGGGAAGTCCAGTTGCTCGTCCGTGGCGCCCATGGCGGCGAACAGGTCGAACACGTCGTTGAGGATCCGGTCGGGATCGGCGTGCGGGCGGTCGACCTTGTTGAGGCAGAGGATCGGACGCAGGCCCATCTTCAGGGCCTTGCCCAGGACGAACTTGGTCTGGGGCATGACGCCTTCTTCGGCGTCGACCAGGATCACGCAGCCATCGACCATGCCGAGGATGCGTTCGACTTCGCCGCCGAAGTCGGCGTGGCCTGGGGTGTCGATGATGTTGATGCGGGTTTCGCCGGCTTCACCGTGCCACAGAACGCTGGTGCACTTGGCGAGGATGGTGATGCCGCGTTCGCGCTCCTGGTCATTGGAGTCCATGGCGCGCTCGGTCGTGGCTTCGTTCGCGCGGAAGACGCCGGACTGGGCCAGGAGCTGATCGACGAGGGTGGTCTTGCCATGATCGACGTGCGCGATGATGGCGATGTTTCGCATGGACATGGAGAAGGCGGACTTTCGGGGAAGAAACGGGAGATGACGCTGCGCGCGTCAGGCGCGCGGCTTTTACGCGACTGCGCAGCGTTTATCCACCCACCTCGTGCGAAAGAGGTTGCCCTGGAAACCGGTGTCAGTGCGAAAACCTTGATTTGGCGGGGTTTGCGCAGGGGCGAGGGGGTGGGTTGTTACAATCGCAACTAATTGTGCAGCGCAACATGCCTGCAATTTGAGCAGAAGTCGCGGGTCATCGCTCTGCAACCCCTGTGATAGCAGGGGTTTTCACCAAACCCTTCCGGAAAAATCGACTTTCACGCCCACTTTTCCGCTTGCCCAATTTCGCACCGCACCCTATAAACGACCTGTGAGGCGGCGCTGCCGCTTCTGCCCTTCCTGGGCGTTTCCTCCCTAATGAACTGCCCGGCTCTTGAGCCGGGCTTTTTTTTGGCCTGGCGTCTGGTAGCGGTCACCAAGCCATTCGGTTCCGGGGATTTTGCGCTCAGAACCTCCGGATCGAGCCCGGCGGTCGGAGTCCTGGGTCGCTTGAGTATCCGCCTAACGCAGGCTCTGAAGGTCCAGTTTGGTCAGGGCAAGGGTCAGGCGCTCTGCGTCAGCGGCCAGCCGGGCGAGACCCTCGTTCGGGACCCGGGTCGTCTCATTCATATAGAGTGCGCGATTGATCTCGATCTGCAGGGCATGGGTCCTGCGGGCGGGGCGGCCGTAATGCTCGGTGGTATAGCCGCCGGCATAGGGCGCATTGCGGGCGACGCGATAGCCCATCGCCTCCAGCTCGCGCTCCACCAGGGCCGTCAGTTTCGGCGAGCAGGCCGCGCCGAACCGGTCGCCCAGAACGATGTCGCAGCGCCCACCGCCCCGCGCCCTCTGGCCCTGGGCGGCTGCGGCCGGCATCGAGTGCCAGTCCACCAGGATCGCGCAGCCATGGGTCGACCGTGCCGCCGCCAGCAGGCGATCCAGAGCATCATGATAGGGGCGGTGGGCCTGTTCTACGCGCAGCCTGGCCTCGGCGAAGGTCAGCTTGCGGGCATAGATCGGGCGACCCTCGCTGGCGACCCGGGCGATCGCGCCGAGACCGGCGACCACCCGGGCCGAACGGCTTCTGGCATAGTCCGGCAGTTCGTCTTCGAACATGGCCGGGTCGAGTTCCCAGGGCTCGCGGTTGAGATCGATATAGGCCCGGGCCAGCCGCGCGCGGATGACCGCAGCCCCCAGGGCCGGCGCGCCGGCAATGATCTGGTCGACAAAGGCGTCTTCGGAGCCCCGGATCGCCTCGGCATCCAGCCGCGCGGCGGCCATCATGTCGGCCGGATAGATGCTGCCGGAATGGGGCGACGCAAAGACCAGGGCCGTCGGCGGCGCCGCGTTTTCCGGAGCTGCGCGCAGGACCTCATGCACCGGACGGTCGCACGGTGCGGCGGCGGTCGCCGCCGTGTCCGGCGATGGCATCGATCCCAAAGGCTCCAGGGCGCTCATGGGCCATAGTCGCAAGGCCCGGCGGGCCGGGTCAAATCCCTTTGCGGCGCATTGGCAGGGAAAGTCCGCCGAGAGCGACGGATGGACGCAGAGTTCATCCCCGATTTACAGTCCGTGCCCTAGAGTGCAGCCTCAACGCCGACGACCTGCGGAAAAAGACCACCATGGCTCGCATCCTTCTTGCTGAAGACGACGACTCCCTTCGCGGTTTCCTGGCGCGGGCGCTCGAGCGTGCGGGGTTCGAGGTTCAGGCCTGTGCGGACGGCGAAGAGGCCGTACAGCATCTGGATCATCCGTGGGACCTGCTGCTGACCGACATCGTCATGCCCGGCATGGACGGTATCGAGGTGGCCCGTCAGGCCGCCGCCCGCGATCCGGCCCTGCGCATCATGTTCATCACCGGCTTTGCCGCCGTGGCCCTGTCCGCCCAGGACCGTGCGCCGGCGGGGGCCAAGGTGCTGTCCAAGCCGGTTCACCTCCGCGACCTGGTCGCCGAGGTCGAAAAGATGATGGCCGCCTAACTCTTTCGCCGCGTCACAGAATTTAAATCTGGCGGGTTGCGCGATGCGAAAGCCGCCGCTATACCCCGTCACCTTCCCGCCCGGGACGCTTTTACAGCGCTTCTGGGTCGCTTTGGCGGATGCGTAGCTCAGCGGGAGAGCACCTCGTTGACATCGAGGGGGTCACAGGTTCAATCCCTGTCGCGTCCACCATTTTCCCGCCCACTGCGCCGGATATGTCTCGGCGAGGGCGTTCGAAGCCCATTCAGTCCAACGGAAAATACCAGAAACCTGACTGGGCGTCTGAGCGCGAATTGGCGCGTGACACTTGCGAACTCACGCGGGAGTTTCGATATCTGCCCCTGATACGGTGCCGAGGAATGCGCTGTTTCGGTCGTCGGACAAGTTTCGGATTTCCTGAACAATCGCAGTCGCTCAACATACCCGTAACCGTGATCAGCCCCTGCAGTGCTCGCGTCCGGTTCTCGAGATTTGAGCTCCGAGCGTGAGGCTTTGATACCATGAAGAGGCTGCTTTTTGCCTTAGCGTTTGCCTTTAGCGCTCTCATCTTCGGCGCAGGGCATGCGGTGGCATCAGCCTCAATCCATGCTTTTCGTCATCCGGGCGCGCTCAATACCTCTGAAAACCTCAATCGCGTAGAATCCGAGATCAGTTCAAATAGTCAGCCTTGGACAGGTGCCCTCGCAGACGTCGTCCTCAAAGCCAAATCGGCTGGACCGGCTATCGTGACACTCGACGCTGGTGACAGGGACCAGGCCGCCCTTTCGGAAGCCGATGCTGTCAATGCCTACGCCAATGCACTGGCCTGGCGCCTCACCGGCAACAAAACCTATTTTCGTCAGGCGAGTGGGGTTCTGTCTAATCTCGCGCACTTCCAAGGTTTTACAGGCGGAACTGATCAGGACAAACTGCATGCAGGCTGGGTCGGCGTCCTTTATGGTGAAGCGGCCGAGATCATGCGCTCGTCAGCCGATTTTCGACATGAAGACATAACGGCGCTGCAACTGATGTTTCGGCGCGCCTTTTATCCGCAGCTCATGACGCCGAGCAGCTGGAACGGCAATGTTGATCTCACCCAGATCAATGCCCTGATGACGCTGGCTGTCTTCAACGATGATGAGGTCGCGTTCAAGCTTGGTCTTGAGCGGCTGGATGCGCGGCTGGCCACCTATATCCATGTGAAATCAGAACCGGACATTGCCCCAATTGTCGGTGACGGGGGCAATCTGCAGAGCTTTTGGTTCAACCCGGTTGAGTGGGTAGACGGCCTCACTCAGGAAACCTGCCGCGACAATGGGCACCACGCTCAATTCGGGATGGCATCTGCCCTGAATGCCGCCGAAATAGCGTGGAATCAGGGTGTTGACGTCTACGGGAAACATGAGGCGCGTTTGGTGCCGGCCATGGAGCTTTTGGCGAAACAGCTTCTGACGGGGGATATGCAGGGGGTTTGCCGTCAATCAAAATCCAGCACGACCCTGTTCAATACATTTGAAGTGGGCTTCCACCATTACCATCACCGAATGGGGCTACCTTTGCCCAATTCCGAAAAGTTGATCGTGCAACGAATTCGAACCGACGGCCAATCTGTTCTGAATATCTTCCATGAAACCTTGACCCACGCACGCTAACAGTCTTTTCCCCCGAGTTTTCAGGCTGCAATCGCTAGAAGGCGCGACGGATGGTGAAGGAACGCTTCACCTGATCCGGGATCGTGGACATGATCTCTGGGCGCAGTCGAAGCTGATCATGCGCCTGACAGGGGGTAATCCACCCCTAAGCCAGGGGGCTGAAAAGTAGAATTTTCTCGGCAAGGGATCCGGGGAGAATTTGTCTAAGGAGTGTCGATCTCACGAGGGACGAAGCATGGCCGTGTACCGCGACCCAGAAGGCGGTGGGCCCGTGCCTGAGCTAAGCCAGCAACAGTCAAATGCTTCTCCCAATCGCCCAGAACCTCCAACTCTTGGTTCGACTTTGCCCCTTTCTGACCCGCCATTCCCTTCCAGTTTCATCGCGCTTTCTGACGGGGCCGCCCTGGTCGCAGCAGGCGTTTGCCTGGCGTCACGCCGGCTCCCTGCGGCGTTATCGGGTCACCGCCGGGGCCGGGCGCGCGCGCCTATCCCGCAAAGTGGCCCATTGGCCACATACGAATTGGTTCCTGCTGCGTTTGTCCTGTCGGGTCCGCCTCCGGGTCGGCCCCATGACATTTCCAGCGAGGGTGCAAACCATGAGACTTCAACTATTGGCCGGCGTCGCGGCGGTCGCCCTTGGCGCTGTATCCGGCGCCTCGGCCCAAAGCGCGACGAGCGGCTGGTTTGTTGCCGGCGACGCCGGCTACCACATGCCGAAGGACGTCAAGGCGACCTCCTCCAAGGGTTACAACTGGGACTTCTCCCAGAAAGAGGACTGGGCCGCCTTCGGTCGCCTGGGCTACAAGTTTTCGCCCTCATGGCGAGTTGAAGCCGAGTACGGCTATCGCGGTGCCGACATCGATGGCGTCCGGGGCTCAGGTCTTGCCGGCGCTCAACCAATCGGCCTTTGCACGGCTGGACCGATCCGCACCGCCTCTTCGCCCAAGTGCGGCGAACCGAACGGCGAGATGAGGGCCACCACCCTGATGGCCAATCTGGTCTATGACCTGATGCCGGACTCCGCCCTGCATCCGTTCATCGGGGCCGGTGCCGGTGTCGCCTGGGTCCATAACAAGGTCTATGGCCAGCTGAGCGGCGTGCCGGTCGGTGGTGCCCCATTCCAGAATGCCAGCTTCGATGATGTCGACCAGGCCTTTGCCTATCAGGGCCTGCTGGGTCTGGCCTGGGACTTCGCGCCCAACTGGAGCCTGGACCTGACCGGCCGCTACCTGGCCACCAAGGACCTCAAGTGGGGTCAGGTGACGCAGAACGCCGGTCCGGGCGTCGGCTCGATCACCGACACCGGCATCTATTCAGGCAAGTACAAGGACACATCGGTGACCCTGGGTGTGCGCTACACCTTCGGTGCGCCGCCGCCGCCGCCCATGGCTCCGGAGCAGCCCCCGATGGCCCCGCCTGCGCCGCCGCCAGAGCCGCCGGCCCCGCCGCCACCGCCGCCCGCGCCCATCTATGAAGCCCGCGAATTCGTGGTCTATTTCCCGTTCGATCAGTTCGTGCTGACGCCGGAAGCCCAGGCCGTGGTTCAGCAGGCGGCCGACTATGCCCGAAGCGGATCGGCTACCCGGCTGACCATCACGGGCCATACGGACACCTCGGGCTCGGACCGCTACAACGCCCGTCTGTCGGAACGTCGTGCCAAGGCCGTCGCTGACGGGCTGGTGGGTCAGGGCATCGCCTCGACTGCGGTGGCCGTCGACTGGAAGGGTGAAAGTGCGCCCGCCGTCGCCACGGCGGATGGTGTGAAGGAACCGCTGAACCGTCGTTCGACGATCTCGATCAACTTCTAGATCCAAGGTCTGACGGAAAGCACGGGGCTCGACCGCAAGGTCGGGCCCCTTTTTCTGATGTGAGTACTCGAAACGAAAGACGCTCCCGATGGGGCGTCGGGAGCGTCACCGTCGGCAGCCCAGAGGGCGTAAGGGCCGCCGTCATGGACCGACCTGGGGGGTGCCGGCCTCATCTTTTCGGGTGCCGTCTTCGGTGGCGGACACCCCTCGCCGGGCCAGACAGGCCGGGCTAAAGCTCGATCACGCGGACCTAATTGTCCAATTTCGACTTTGACAATACGCGAGGTCTCGCCTCGCGCGAGTCAAAACGACGGGCAAACACAAGCTGCGACAATTTGCGCGGCAGGGGCGATGGCGCACCGGCGATCTGGGCCATGATGTGCTCGGCCAGCAGCGGGGCGAGGCAGAATCCGCGTCCGCCGAGCCCGCCCAGAACATATAGGTCTTCGGCCACCCGGCCGGCCAGGGGCAGGTGGTCGGCCGTCGTCATCCGCGTGGCCGCACGGCCTGAAAAGTCCGCCCCTGCCAGCCGCGCCGCCAGCCCTGGCAGGCCTTTGGCGAGGCTGTCCAGATTGCGCTGGTGATCCTCGGCCCTGACGCCGGTGTCGAGGTCGTCCCGATCATGGGTGGCACCAAACAGGACACCGTTTCGGGTCGGGACGGCATAGCCGCCGAAGGCGGCGGGCATTTGCTCGAACCCATCGTCCATTGCCGCCCAGCTGGCCTGACCGCGAACGGGGCGACCGGGCAGGTCGGGCAGCAGTTTTCCCAGGCCGGCACCGGCGGCGACCACCACGACTTCCGCGCGCAGAATCTCCTGACCCTCTGCATCGAGCAGGCGCCAGCTCTCGGGGTCGCGAACCAGGGCCTCGACCCGGGCCGACCGGACTTCACCGCGCCAGGCGTCGAGGATGACCCGCGGTTCGACGACCAGGGCCTGGTCCATGGCCAGGGCGGCACCGGCGGGCTCGCCCAGACGGTCGGTGGCCGCGTCCAGCACGGTCATGGTGCCGGGCTCGAAGAGGTCCTGGCCGGCAATGGCGGTGAAGCGGCCGGCCGTCTCGACGGTCTGGGCCAGTTGCAGCACGCCCCTGGCGATCACGGCGCCGGGTACGGCCTCATAGAGCTGTACGGCCCTGGCAAAGGCCTGGGCGGGCAGGCCGGCCCGAGGACCGCCACCGGCATCGAGGGCCGGGGTGACGAGGGCGGCCGGATTGCCGGAGGCCGGCACCTCGTCGGAGTCGATGATGGTCGCGCTCAGGCCGTGGGACGCCGCAGTGCGGGCCAGGGCCGCCGCAGCAATGCCGCCGCCGATAATGGCCAGTCGGCCTGGGCGGGGCGGGGCCACCGGCGGGGCGGTTGGCAGCCAGGCCTCCAGCCGGTCCTTCTTGCGGCCAAAGCCGGGGCGCTTGGCGATCTCGAACCCGGCGGCCTGCAGGCCCCGCCTTACTGCACCGGCGACCGTGAAGGTGGCGGCACGGGCACCGGGGGCCGACCGGGCCGCGACGGCGGCCAGGATCTCTTCGCTCCACATGCCCGGATTGAGGGCCGGAGAGAAGCCGTCCAGGAACCAGGCGTCAGCGGCTCCATCCCAGCTGTCCAGGGCCTCGGCGACATCCATGACTGCCAGGTCCAGGGTGGCGTGAAAGGCCGGCAGATCCACCCGGTGAAAGCCCCGCGCCTGGCCCGGCCACTGGTCGAGCAGGGCCTCAGCGGCTTCGCCCAGTTCAGGCCAGACCGCCAGCGCCCGGGCGGCATCCTGGCGCGAAAGCGGATGAGCCTCGATGGAGAAGATGTGCAGCCGCGCCGAGGCCGGGGCCTCGCGGCGCCAGAGGTCCAGCAAGGCGGCGATGTTCAGGCCGGTGCCAAAGCCCAGTTCGCCGACCACCATCCGGTCACGTCCGGCAAAGCTCTCCGGCATGGCACAGCCGGTCAGGAAGACGGCGCGGGTCTCGGCCAGGCCATCGGCGCTGGAGAAATAGACGTCGCCATAGACCCGCGAGCGCGGCAGGCCGTCCACGTTCCAGACCAGGGGAGAAGCGTCGTCGGGCAAGGCGTCGGTCATGGAGGGCTAGAGCCGTCCGGGGCCGGTTCCTGTCAAGGCGCAGGCCCTGAGAGAGCCGAATGAAAAAGGGCCGCCCCTGGGGACTGCCCTTTCTTTTGAACCTTTGGAATGGGCCTAGTGGGCGGCCTTCTTGTCGTCGTGGGCAGCGGCGGGTTCCGCCGGGGCCTTGGCGGCTGAGGCCGGGGCTTCAGCGGTGGTGGCGGCCTCGCCCTCTTCCATCGGTGCAGCGGCGGCGTCGGCGGCGGCCTTGTTGGCGTCGGCGGCGGCCTGTTCCTTGGCTGTGGCAGCATCGGTCACCGTGCTGGCTCCGGCGGCAGCGGCCTCGGCAGCGGCGGTCGAGGCGTCGTGGCCTTCGTCCTTCTTGCCGCAGCCGGCGAGCGACAGGGCAGTGACGGCGACGCCGGCGACGAGGAGCGTGCGAAGAACTTGGGTGCTCATGGGATTCCCTAGCAGCTGAAAGTCTGATCGGTCGTCCGCCATTGCGGGCGACGGCGCATCTTCAAGGGAATACCCGTTCGAACGGACGCGCAAGCTTGAGGTCACGCGCCCGTGATTACTTCGAAGACAGGAGTCCGGTGCCGATCAGGCCTCGTTGGGGATCTGCGACAGGGCTTCTTCGAGCTCGACGAAGCTGGGCTGGGCCGTCGACGGCACATTGCCACGGCCGATCTCGACCGAGATCTGGGCGGCATTGCCGTGCAGGTGAGCCACCAGGACAGCCTGGATGATCTTGTAGAAGGCCGCGTCCTCGTCGATGATTCCGGCCAGACGGGTCGCCATCGGGCCCACCAGGCCATAGGCCATGAACACGCCCATGAAGGTGCCGACCAGAGCGCCGCCGATCATGCCGCCCAGAACGGCGGGCGGCTCAGTGATCGAGCCCATGGTCTTGATGACGCCGAGCACGGCGGCGACGATGCCCAGAGCCGGAAGGCCGTCCGAAAGATTGGTCAGGGCATGGGCCGGGCCGTGGGCTTCGTGATGGTGCTTTTCGAGCTGCTTCTCCATCGCGTCTTCTACCTGGTGGGGATCTTCCAGGTTCATGGTCATCATCCGCAGGGTGTCGCAGATGAAATCGACGGCGAAGTGGTCCTTGGCGATCTTGGGGTAGCGCGAGAAGATCGAGCTCTCGTGTGGCTTTTCGATGTGGCTTTCCAGGGCGATCACGCCCTTGGACTTCATGGTCTTGGTCAGCAGGAACAGCAGGGCCAGCAGGTCGCGATAGTCCGAGGGCTTCCACTTGGGGCCGGCGAAGATCTTGCCGAGGGCGGGGCCCGTGCCCTTGATCACCGTCATCGAATTGGCAATCAGGTAGGCGGCGACTCCGGCCCCGCCGATGGCCATCAGTTCGTGCGGGGCGGCGTGCAGGATCACGTCCATCTTGCCGCCCGAAATCAGGTAGCTGCCAAACACCAGGGCGAAAAGCAGGACGATGCCGATGATCTGGAACATGACGGAAGACCGACCCCGAGAATTGATGCGGCATCATCGCGATTAATGATTAATCCAACGTTCCTGCGGGCCGCATTGCGGCGAGTTGCGCGCGGACAGCGAGCAGCCTAACAGTCGTTTGATGTCGACCCCTGCACAAGAAACCCGGAGCCACCGGCGTGCCTTCGCGATCCTCTTCGGAGTGTCGGTGGTCTCGGCCATGGGCAATAGTGGCATGTGGTCGGTGCTTCCGGCCATCGGGCGGGAGATCGGTATTCCCGATGTGCTGGTGGCGGCGATCTTCTCGCTGTCGGCCGTGCTTTGGGCCATCAGTTCGCCCTTCTGGGCCCGCCAGTCCGACCTGCATGGCCGCAAGCCGCTGATCCTGCTGGGCCTGGCCGGCTTCTTCGTCTCCATGACCCTGTGCGCGATCGTGGTCAGTGCCGGCCTGCACCATCTGGCCACGCCCATGGTGATCTTCGGCCTGTTCCTGACGGCGCGAGCCCTGTTTGGCCTGTTCGGCTCGGCCTCCAATCCGGCCACCCAGGCCTATATGGCCGAGCGGACCAGCCGTGAGGAACGCACCCAGAGCATGGCCACCCTGGCCGGAGCCTTCGGGCTCGGCACGGTGGTGGGACCCTTGTTGGCTCCGCTCTTTGTCCTGCCTGTGGTCGGCCTGGCGGGGCCGATGTTCGCCTTCGCCATCCTGGCCGGCGTCATGCTGGTCGTGGTCCAGCGCGGCCTGCCGGAAACCTTCACGCCGGGCCAGGCTGAAGCGCCACCGCGCCGGGGCTTTGGTCTGTCGCTCAAGGGTGAGGGCGCAGCCCTCTGGCGCGATCCGCGCCTCAAGCCGTTTCTGATCTACGGATTTCTCGTCGCCTCCTGCCAGACGGCCCAGTCCCAGACCCTGGGCTTCCTGATCATCGACAAGCTGCAACTGCCGCCGATGCAGGCCCAGGGATACATCACCCTGGCCATGGCGGCCGGGGCGGTAGCCGGACTGTTGGCTCAGTGGGGCCTGATCCGCATGTTCGCCATGCGGCCGCGCGACCTGATGCGCTGGGGCGTGGCGGCGGCGGCGGTCGGCAATGTGATCGTCGCCTTCGCGCCGGACTATGCGGCCGTGGCCATCGGTTTCGCCATCGCCAATCTGGGCTATGGCTTCGCCAGACCCGGCTTCACCGCCGGGGCCTCCCTGTCGGTCGGGGCCAGGGACCAGGCCGGGGCGGCCGGGGCGATCGCAGCCATCAATGGCCTCAATGTCGTGTTCGGCCCTCTGTTCGTCATGCTCTATCGCTGGGTCGGCTGGGGGCCGTTCATCCTCAATGCCGTCGTCCTGCTCGGCCTGCTGATCTACGCCCTCAGGCAGTCAGCCCTGCGCAAGGTCAGCGACTCTGATCCGCAGGAAGAGGCGACCCTGGCCAGCCTCGAACGCAGCGACGAAGGCAGCTAGTTGGCCAGTCGCCTCAGGGCCGCCCCATCGCGCAGCACGATGTGGCGGGTGGTCGGAATGGCGATGATGCCATCCGCCTGCAGCTGGGTCAGGGTCCGGGACACGGTCTCGATGGTCAGGCCCAGATAGTCAGCCATGTCCTGCCGGGTCATGGGAATATCCAGTTCGCCGTCGGCCCCGGTGCGTTCGACCAGGTCGATCAGCAGGCCGACCACCCGTTCGCGCGCGGTTTTCCGGCCCAGCATCAGCACATGGTCCTGGCTGCGCTGCAGGCCCTCGACCGTCAGGCGAAACAGAATCCTGGCGACGTCCACCTGTTTGGCGGCCAGCTGGCTGAGAGCGGCGCGGCGGACCATGCGAACCGTCGTATCGGTCATGGCCTCCGCCGACACCCGATGCAGGTCGCCCGCCTCAATGCCGAAATAGTCACCGGCAAAGTGGAACTCGTCGATTTGCCGTCGTCCGTCACGCAGGGTTCGGAGGGTACGAACCGCGCCCGAAATCACCTGATAGACATGCTCGGCCGCCTCGCCTTCGCCGAAAACCTCTTCGTCACGGGCATGGCGCAGGCAGGGTCCGGTGAAGCCGAAGGGCGCTGCCGTCTGGATCGGCGTGTCGGACGGGCGGAGCGGCGAAAACATCTGGTGGTCCCTCAATGGATCAGATTGTGGAACGCACGAGGCGGCCTGAACATTCGGGTGCGGCGCATAAGGGCCGCTACTTAAGCGAGGCTGCGGAGCCCTTCGGGGAAGCCGGCTTGAGTTGAATCAAGGCGTAAAGGCCGAGCCCCGGCGATGTTGCAGCCATGTGCGGACTTCCTGACGCTTCGGCCGGCGAACCTGCGTGGAGCCCCCTGATCGTGGTGCTCGACGAAGACGAGGCCCTGCGTGAAGCCCTGCGCTTCTCACTGGAGACCGAAGGCTACAGGGTCAGGGTCTTTGCGGCGGCAGAAGCCTTGCTGGCCGCCTGCAACCGACTGGGCTCTGCCTGTTTCGTGCTCGACGAAACCGCCTTTGATGCCAGGCTGAGGGCGGCCCTGCGTCGTCGCCGTGATCCGGTGATCCTGCTGTCGGCGGGCCGCGCGCGCCGCCCCATGTCCGGGACCCGGGTCCGGGTGGTGGAAAAGCCGCTGATGACCGACGCGCTGAGCCGGCAGATCGCGGCGGCCCTGGCCTGACAGCATAGAGGCGCGGTTGGCTACTGTCCCCGCACCGAAAGGGTCATCCGCACGAGGGCGGCCAGGTTGTCGGCATGCATCTTGGTCATCAGCTTGGCGCGGTAGATCTCGACGGTCCGGGGACTGATGCCCAGCTCGCGGGCGATGACCTTGTTGGGATGGCCGGCGACGACCCCGTCCAGAACCTGGCGCTCGCGCTCCGAAAGGGTTTCGAGCCGGTGCTTGATGTCGGCCTGGTCGCCGGAGACAGCCGGGGCCTCCAGGGTGTTGAGGGCGCGCTTCAGGGCGTCCAGGATCCGACCTTCCGAGAACGGCTTCTCGATGAAGTCGACGACCCCCGACCGCATGGCCTCGACCGCCATCGGGATATCGCCATGGCCGGTGATCATGATCACCGGCATGCGGGCATTGAGGGCGGCGAGCCGCGCGACCAGCTCCTGGCCGCTCCTCTCGGGCATGCGGACATCGGTGATCACGCAGCCGGGCCGGGCGGTCGGCAGGGCCGCCAGAAAGTCCGGGGCACCGGCATAGGTGGCGACCTCGAAATCGGCCGACTCCAGCAGGAAGGCCAGGGATTCCCGGGCGCTTTCATCGTCGTCGACCACGTGAACCACGGCCTCAGTCATGGATATCGTCCTCCTGGTCGGCGGGCGGCAGGGTGAAGCGGAAGATCGTGCCGCCGCCCGGATTGGACTCGGCCCAGATCCGGCCGCCGTGAGCCTCGATGATCGAGCGCGAGATGGAAAGACCCACGCCCATGCCCTGCGGCTTGGTGGTCATGAAGGGCTGGAACAGCTTTTCCAGCACTGCGTCGGTGATGCCGCCGCCGCTGTCGGCGACACTGACCCGCGCCCAGCCTTCCTCGGTCAGGTCGCTGGCAATGACCAGTTCGCGCCGCGGCAGGTTCTCCATGGCGTCAATGCCGTTGCGGATCAGGTTCAGCAGGACCTGCTGGATCTGCACCCGGTCGGCGAAGACCTGATCGGCCTGGGGATCCAGGGACAGCCGCACTTCGACCTGGCGCTCCTTCTCACCGATCAGGGCCAGGGCGCTGGCTTCCTCGACCAGCTTGGACAGGCTCTCGACCTCGCGCTCGCTGGCTCCGCGGCGGACAAAGTCGCGCATCTTGTGGATGACATCGCCCGCCCTCAGGGCCTGGGCGGCGGCGCGATCGATGGCGTCGCGGACCTTGGCCTGGTCGGCCGGACGTCCCCGGTCCATCAGGCGTCGCGATCCGGTCAGCAGGTTGGCGATGGCCGACAGGGGCTGATTCAGCTCATGGGCCAGGGCCGAGGCCATCTCGCCCACGGCGGTCAGGCGCGAGACATGGACGAGTTCGTTCTGCAGTTCCTGCAGGCGGGTTTCGGTCTGCTGGCGATCGGTCAGGTCACGGATAAAGCCGGTGAAGGAGGGGCGGGGCCCTCCGGTCTCGCCGACGGCCAGCTCCATCGGAAAGGTCGAGCCGTCCTTGCGCACGCCGACCACGACGCGCCCGACCCCGATGATCCGCTTCTCGCCGGACTCGGCATAGCGGCGCAGGAAGCCGTCATGGGCCTCGCGGTTTGGCGTGGGCATCAGCAGGCTGACATTGCGGCCAAGGGCCTCGGCGGCGGTCCAGCCGAAGAGACGCTCTGCGGCGGGACTGAAGGAGGTCATCATCCCATCACGGTCGATCACCACCACGCCGTCCGGGACGGTGTCGAGGATCGACTGCAGGTGGGCATTGGTGGCGGCCGCCCGACGCCGGGCCGCATGGAACCAGCCGCCGCCAATGGCCATGCCGATCCCGACCAGCAGGAAGATCACCCCGCTCAGGGCACCGACCAGGGTCCGGGTATCGTCCTGGGTCAACAGCCCGACCGCGAGGCTGGCAAAGACCGTTGCGAAGAGGCCGCAGATCAGCCCGCCCAGGGCCGCGCTGACCAGCACGGCCGGAATGAACAGCAGGAACGACGAAGCGGCCGTAAAGGCCTCGCCCAGGGACAGCCGCACCAGAAAGGTCGCCCCGATCGCCAGGGCCGCAACCAGATAGGGGGCCGGGCGCGGATCGCTGAACAGGGGATAGGGGGTCGGGCGGACCGCCTTCATATCGAGTCTCTGTCGCGCGGGAAGCGCCTTGGCGGTCTTATAGCCGAGGGGCGGCCGTCGGCGAGCGGTCATCGTCGGGCCAGGGCCGCGGACTTTTGATCGATGTCAAAGCCGGGGCGACGGGCCCGGGGAATCCTTGTGGACCTCAGCAAGGGAGAGCCTCCATGTCAGGCGGACAAGTCGCATATCTTTCACTGGTCATCGCAGCCTTTTCGACCTTCGCCGTCGTGCTGTTCGGCGTCTATATCCACGCCAATCGGGACTAGGTTGAAGGGGCGGACAGGGTCACCGTCCGCTCGCAGATCGCCACCGGCGAAGGCCGGTGGCTGACCAGCACCAGACCCTGGCCCGTACGGTCCAGGCGCGCGATCAGGCGATCCAGCAACCGGGTCTCGGTGGCGGCATCCAGACCTTCGGTCGGTTCATCCAGTAACAGCCAGGGCGCAGGCCGCAGATAGGCCCGGGCCAGGGACAGCCTCCGGCGTTCACCGCCGGAAAGCCGCTCACCATTGTCGCCCAGCCAGGTGTTCAGACCCGCCGGAGCCGCACGAATGCGCGTGTCCAGTGCGGCGTCCGTGAGGGCTGCCCACATCGCTTCCTCAGTCGCGTCTGGCGCTGCCAGGCGCAGGTTGTCGGCCACGGTTCCGGCGATCAGGGCCGCGTCCTGGGGGGCCAGGGCGAAGGCCGCGCGAACCCTGGCCAGGTCGAGACCGGCCAGGTCGTGCCCACCCAGACGCAGGTCGCCGGCCTTCGACGGCCGCAGCGCCATCAGCCGTTCGAGCAGGGTCGTCTTGCCGCTGCCCGAGGCGCCGGTGATGGCGATACGGCTGCCCGCCGAAAAGTCCTGCCCGGCAAAATGCAGGTCCAGTCCCGGCAGATCCGTCTCCGTCGCCGGCCTGGGGGCATGTCGCAGCACCCCGTCCAGTCGTTCGGCGGCCTGGTCGGCCGCGCCGTCCTGATCGAAGGCCGAGGCCATGGCCCCGACACCCTCCACGGCCATGGTGGCGGCCAGCCCGGCCAGGGCCGCCAGGGCGGCACCGGCCGGAGCGGCCAGCAGTACGGCGGCGACGACGGCCAGGCCAAGAACCGTGGCCTGGGAGACGGCGATCCAGCCCCTGGCCCGGGCAGCGGCCAGCCGGGCCTGATCGACCGCCTCGCCGCGTCTCGCCAAGGTCTGGCGGGCATAGGCCTCGAGACCAAAGGCCCGCAGTTCCGGGGCTGCGGCTGACAGACTGGCGGTGGCGTCCTTCAGGGCCCCGATGCGCGTCTGGATCTCGCGGCCGGCGGGGGCGGAGAACCGGCGGGCCAGGGCCCGGGCGATCAGCAGCGCAGCCGCTGCCGAGACCAGAATCGCCAGGGCGGGGCCCCAGCCCGCCAGAGCGCCCAGCCCGAGCCCGGCCGTCACCGCCGCGCCCGCGCCCCAGGGAGCCGACAGCCGCACAAAGCGGGTCTCGATGGCGTCGACATCCTGGACCAGTCGGGCCGAGGCTTCGCCGCCCGACAGGCTCAGGGCTTCGGCCGGTGGAGCGGCCGCGAGGGCGGAAAACAGCACGGGCCGGATCGCGGCAAGCGACTTCAGGGCGGCGGCATGACCGCTCAGGCGCTCGCCATAGCGCGCGCCGGTACGCAGAATGGCCAGCAGCCGGATGGTGGCGCTGGGCAGCAGAACATTGAAGGCCTGGGCGCTGGCCAGGCCGGCGAGGCCCGCCAGGAAAGAGGCCGTGATGAACCAGCCCGACAGGCCGAGAAGCAGGGTCGAGGCACCACCGACCACGGCCGCGCAGATCGCCGCCAGCCACAGGCCCTCGGCATGACGGCGGCGCTGCAGCCGGATCAGGGTCTGTAGGGGCGAGGGGCTCATGCCAGGGTCACCACATGGTCGGCCAGGGCCGCGACGGCCTGGGCGTGGGTGGCGATCAGGGTGGTCCGGCCCCTGGCCGCCTCGGCTATGGCCTCGAGGAGCTCGGCTTCTGCAGCGGCATCGAGATTGGCGGTCGGTTCGTCCAGCAGCAGGATCGGCGCAGGCTTGAGGATGGCGCGGGCCAGGGACAGTCGCCGCCGTTCGCCCCCCGACAGACCGCTGCCCCGCTCGTCCAGCCAGGTGTCCAGACCCGCCGATCGCCTGGACAGGGCTGCGGCTAGCCCCACGCGCTCGGCGGCCGACTCGATCTCGGCCCGGCTGGCGCTGCGATGGGCCAGGGCGATGTTGTCGGCCAGGGATCCCGGCATGATCAGGGGATGTTGTCCGGCCCAGGCGATCTGGCCCGTCAGGCTGCCGAGCTCGGCCAGGGTCTGGCCATTGACCAGGACCGCGCCTTCGGTCAGCGGGGCCAGGTCGAGCAGCAGGTTCAGCAGGGAGGTCTTGCCCGAGCCGCTGGGGCCCAGCAGGGCGACGATCTTCCCGGCGGCAATCTCCAGATCAAGCTGCTGCACGGCCGGGGCATCGGCCTCGGGATAGTGGATGGTCACCCGGCTGAAGCGGATCACCGGCGGTTCAGTCAGGGTCGGTGCGTCGGTGCGAGGACTGGCCGAAGGCAGGGCGATCAGGCTGGCGGTCGCGGCCTCGGCGGCCTGGCGGTCGTGATAGGCCGCCGCCAGCCGCCGCATCGGCAGATAGATCTCCGGGGCCAGGGCCAGTACGAAGAAGGCGCGCTTCAGGTCCAGCTGTTCGGGTACCGGAAACGGCAGCAGGCGCAGCAGGTTGAAGCCGCAATAGACCGCTACCAGGGCCACGGAGAGGGCGGCAAAGAATTCCAGTGCCCCCGTCGAGAAGAAGGCGACCCGCAGGACCCTTATGGTGCGGTTCGCCAGGTCTTCGGCCGAGCGGGCCAGATCACGGGTGATCCGCGACTCGGCCTGGAAGGCCAGCACCACCGGCAGGGCGCGCACCCGGTCGAGAAACATCCCCGAAAGCCGTTCCAGGGCGAGGAACTGGGCGCGGGATTCGGCTGCGGCGGCCGTACCGGCCAGGGCCATGGCGATGATGAACGGGACCAGGGCCCCCAGCAGGATGGCTGCAGCGATCGGGCTGGCGACGGCCGCGACGGCGATCAGGGCCAGGGGCGTGGCAGCGGCGGCAAACCGGGCCGGGATGAAGCGGGAGACATGGCCGTCCAGAGCCTCGACGCCCTCGACGACGGCGGTGGTCACGGCCGCACTCGAGACACTGCCGCCGGGATTGCGGGCGACCAGGGCCGTCACGGCCTCGGCGCGGGCGGCGGCTTTCACCCTGGCGGCAGCCTCGGCACCCGCCTCCAGGGCCAGTTTGGCCATGACGCCGCGGGCGATCATCGCCAGGCAAAGCAGGGCAAGCCAGACGCGAAAGCCTTTTCCGGTCGCCAGGGCGTCGATCGTAAAGGCCAGGGTCGCCGCAAAGCCGGCAGCAGCAACGCCGTCCAGCACAACAAGGCCGCGCGCGCGGCGCAGGGCAGACGCGCCCGCGCCTGCGAGGGCCATCAATTTCGTGGCGACCGGGGAGGGGCCAGCGATAAGCGCTGGACGAGCTTGCATGGGTTGAGTGTAGGTTGGCGATGTCCGTTGGCCTTGATATGGATCAAGGCTTTTGCGGTCGGACCGGCCTAGGGCAGAGCTCTCGGTCGGCGCGATCATTCGCCGTCCGTATCGGAGCTGTGCATGGACCCCGCCGTCGTCGATCTCTCGAGGCTGCAGTTCGCGCTGACCGCGCTGTACCACTTCCTGTTCGTGCCTCTGACCCTGGGGCTCTCGTTCATGCTCGTCATCATGGAGAGCATCTACGTGATGACCAAGCGCCCAATCTGGCGAACGGTCACGCGGTTCTGGGCCGGGCTGTTTGGCATCAACTTTGTCCTGGGCGTGGCCACGGGCCTGACCATGGAATTCCAGTTCGGCATGAACTGGTCCTACTACTCGCACTATGTCGGGGACATCTTCGGCGCGCCGCTGGCGATCGAGGGCCTGATGGCCTTCTTCCTGGAAGCCACCTTTGTCGGCCTGATGTTCTTCGGCTGGGACAAGCTGTCCAGGGTGGGACACCTGTTCGTCACCTTCCTGGTCGCCGTCGGCACCAATTTCTCCGCCCTGTGGATCCTGGTCGCCAATGGCTGGATGCAGAACCCGGTCGGCGCGGCCTTCAATCCTGAGACCATGCGCATGGAGGTCACCGATTTTGGTGCCGTGATCTTCAATCCGGTGGCCCAGGCCAAGTTCGTGCACACGGTCAGCGCCGGCTACACCATCGCCGCCGTCTTCGTGCTGGGGGTTTCGGCCTGGTATCTGCTCAAGGGCAAGTATGTCGGCGTGGCCAAGCGCTCGATGACGGTCGCCGCCGCCTTCGGCCTGGCCTCGTCCCTCTCGGTCGTCGTGCTGGGTGACGAGAGCGGCTATACCCTGACCGACAACCAGAGAATGAAGCTGGCCGCCCTTGAGGCCATGTGGGAGACCGAACCTGCCCCGGCCGGCCTGGCGGCCTTCGGCATTCCCAGCCTCGCTGACCGCAAGACCCACTACGAGGTCAAGATTCCCTATGTGCTGGGCCTGATCGCCACGCGCAGCATCGACAAGCCGGTCGCCGGCATCTTCGAACTGGTCGCCACGGCCGAGGATCGCATCGAATCCGGGATTATCGCCTATGGTGCCGTGGAGGCTCTGAAGGCCAATCCCAAGGACCTCGCCGCCCGGGCCACCTTCGAGCAGCATCGCCGCGACCTGGGCTATGGCCTGATGCTCAAGCGCTATGTCTCCGACCCGCGCATGGCCGATCCGGCCACGATCAAGCGCACGGCCTGGGATACGGTGCCCAATGTGCCGGTGATGTTCTGGGCCTTCCGGATCATGGCCGGGACCGGCCTGCTGCTGATCGCCCTGTTCGCCACCGCCTTCGTGCTGGTCACCCTGCGCAAACACCAGACCAAGTGGTTCCTGATCCTGGCGGTCTGCGCCATCCCGCTGCCGTGGATCGCTTCGGAGCTGGGCTGGGTCCTCGCCGAGGTCGGCCGTCAGCCCTGGGCCGTGGAGGGCGTGCTACCGACCTTCCTGGGCGCGTCCAGCCTGAGCGTCGCCCAGCTCTGGACCACCATCATCGCCTTCACCCTGCTCTATGGCGCCCTTGCGGTGGTCGAGGTCGGGCTGATCCTGCGCCACATCAAGAAGGGCCCCTTCGCCGAGCAGGAGACCTTTGCCGTCTCCCCCGCCGGCGAACCGGCCGTCGCCTGAGGAATGACCGTCATGGAACTTCCAATCGACTATGCGACCCTGAGGGTCATCTGGTGGGCGCTGATGGGCGTCCTGCTGATCGGTTTTGCCCTGACCGACGGCTTTGACATGGGTGTCGGGGCCCTGCTGCCCTTCGTGGCCAAGACCGACGAAGAGCGGCGCATGGTGATCAACACCGTCGGCGCGACCTGGGAAGGCAACCAGGTGTGGTTCATCCTCGGCGGCGGCGCGATCTTCGCGGCCTGGCCTCTGGTCTATGCCGTCAGCTTTTCAGGCTTCTACCTGGCCATGTTCCTGGTCCTGGCCGCGATGATCCTGCGGCCGGTGGGTTTCAAATATCGCTCCAAGCGGCCCGATCCGCGCTGGCGGTCCTTCTGGGACTGGGCGCTGTTCACCGGCGGCTTCGTTCCGGTCCTGGTCTTCGGGGTTGCCGTGGGCAATGTCCTGCAGGGCGCGCCCTTCCGCTTCGATAGCGATCTCCGGATCACCTATCTGGGCTCGCTGCTGGGACTGTTCTCGCCCTTTGCCCTGCTGTGCGGCCTGCTTTCGGTCGCCATGCTGGTGCTGCACGGCGCGGCCTGGCTGTCGGTCAAGGCGGAAGAGGGCCCCGTCATCGAACGCGCCCGCCGCTTTGGCGAAATCGCCGGTCTGGCCAGTATCGTGCTGTTCGCCGCCGGCGGCTTCTTCGTCGCCTTCGGGGGGCAGGGGTTCCGGCTTGAGGACCTGACCAATGCCGCCGGACCGTCCAACCCGCTGCGCACCGGCGTCGTCGCCGCGCCCGGCGCCTGGCTGGACAACTATGTCCGCCATAGCTGGATGATCCTCGCCCCGGTCCTGGGCTTTGTCGGGGCCGCCCTGGCCCTGCTGGGCCTGAGGCTGGACAAGGCCGCGCTGTCCTTCACCGGCTCGACCGTTTCGACGCTCGGGATCATCTCCACGGTCGGCCTGTCGATGTTCCCGTTCATCCTGCCCAGCGTTGCCGATCCGCGCTCGAGCCTGACGGTCTGGAATGCCTCGTCCAGCCACCTGACCCTGTTCATCATGCTGGTCTGCACGGTGATCTTCCTGCCGCTGGTCCTGCTCTACACCGCCTGGGTCTACAAGGTTCTGTGGGGACGCAGCACCACGGCCGCCCTGGCCACCAACCCTGACCTCTACTGAGGGAGACGAGACGATGTGGTATTTTGCGTGGGTCCTGGGTCTGGGTCTGGCCGTCGCCTTCGGCGTGCTGAACGGCGTCTGGTACGAGTTCAACCTCGCCGATGATGGCGACGAGGGCCTCTCGGAGCCCTGACCGGTGATCGGCACCGAAATTTCGCGATTGCGACAATCCAGCGCGCGAGTTTGGCGTCACCGTTAACCGTTGTTAAAGGGCGGATCGGTTCTTGTGTCAGCGTGACCCGAAGCGCGCCGGTGGTGTGAATCGGAGCCACGGCTGACCTGACGATCCCGGGGAACCTGATATGTCCGACCCAAATGCGCCGGCCCTGGAGCTGATCTCCTTCTGCATCGGCGAGCAGGAGTTCTGCATCGACGTGAAGACCGTCCGCGAAATCCGCGGCTGGACTCCGGCGACTCCGATCCCGCACGCACCGTCCTATCTGCGCGGCGTCATCAACCTTCGCGGCGCGATCATGCCGGTCATCGACCTGCGCAACCGCCTCGGCCTGGGGGGTCACCATCCCCGAGACCCGCCACGTGATCGTGGTGGTCGAGTGCCAGGACCGCCTGGCCGGCATTCTGGTCGACGCCGTCAGCGAGACCTTCACCGTCTCGCGCGAACACCTGCAGCCGGCCCCTGACCTCGGCGTCGAGGAACTGCGCTTCATCCAGGCGATCATCTCGATGGAAAATCGCCTGATCACCTATCTGCGCATGAACGACGTCTTCCCGGCCCTGATCAGCGAAGCAGCCTAGGCGCTTTCGGTCTTCCGGTTTCGAAAAGCCGCCGTCCGCTCAGCGGGCGGCGGCTTCTTCGTGGGCGGAAGGGGCTGACCAGCCAGGGGGTGTCCGAGCTGTCGCGGATCCTTCACAGCCGTCATCCCGCGCATGAAGCGCGGGGTGACGGGTTGGAGGGCTGCTGAAAAGGCACAGCGTCCAGTTCAGCGGCCTCCCCAGCTACCCCTTCCGCACGATCATCGCCGCCGCGGCATGGAAGCCGGCCTCGGCCTCGGCTGCTGCAGCGACACCGGCGTGGCGGTCGGCGGCGACGCTCATGGCGGCCCGGCCGGTCGTGGGGGCGGCATAGCTGGCCGAGACCTTGCGGGCACCCTCGGCGCGGAGGGTGGCGTTGGAGGCCTGGGTCTCGTGCCAGGTGGCCAGCTGCTCGGCGGTCAGCTTGGCTTCGGGCGAGGCGTCGGCATGGGGCATGACCTCGCCAAAGCCGATGGCCACGAAGCCGTGAATGACGCCGTAGTCCTCTTCCGAGAGCAGGAAGGTGATCTGCCGCTCTTCGACCTGGCCCGTATAGGTGTCGCTGTCGGGATCGAACTCGCGCAGGACCAGGATGTCGCCGACGGCGAAGTCGCGGTCATTGCGGCGGATCTCAAAGCGCTTCTTGCCCGAGCGGACGGCGGCGAAATACTGCGGCCAGGTCTTCAGTTCGTGGCGGTTCATGGTCAGGGCCTTGGTCTGCGCGGCGAGTCGGGGGAGGTCAGGGCGCGGGTGTCGGACACCAGACCCTAGCGGAGGATTAACTCCACCGCACGCGACTGTGGACCGTCCTTGACGCAGGGGAGCCGTTTGACGGCCGGACCAAGGCTGATAGGCTTTCCTGAACAACGATAAGTCAGACGGGGCGGATATGGCGGGCAAGCTTCCCAAGGCGTGCATCATCGGCGCGGGCTGCAGCGGCTTCACGACCGCCAAGCGGCTGAAGGACTACGGCATCCCGTATGACTGTTTCGAGATCTCAGACGACATCGGCGGCAACTGGTACTTCAAGAACCCCAACGGCCTCTCGGCCTGCTACGAGAGCCTGCATATCGACACCTCCAAGTGGCGACTGGCCTTCGAGGACTTCCCGGTTCCGGCCGAATGGCCAGACTTCCCGCATCACGCCCAGCTGCTGCAGTACTTCAAGGACTATGTGGCCCATTTCGGCCTGCGCGAGACCATCACCTTCAACACCCGGGTCGAGACCGCCAGGCGCACGGACGACGGGCTGTGGGCAGTGACCCTCTCCACGGGTGAGACACGGTTCTATGATGTGCTGTTCGTCTGCAACGGCCACCACTGGGACCCGCGCATCCCCGACTATCCCGGCGAGTTCGACGGGGTGGCCTTCCATGCCCACGCCTATAGCGATCCGTTCGACCCCATCGACATGCGCGGCAAGAACGTCGTGGTCGTGGGCATGGGCAATTCGGCCATGGACATCGCCAGCGAGCTGGCCCAGCGCCCGATTGCCAAGACCCTGTGGGTCTCGGCCCGGCGCGGGGTCTGGGTGTTCCCGAAATATCTTAACGGCAAGCCGGCCGACAAGTCGGCCCTGCCGGCCTGGATGCCGCGCAAGCTCGGCCTGGCCCTGACCCGCAAGGTACTCAAGAAGACCATCGGCAGGATGGAGGACTACGGCCTGCCCAAGCCCGACCACGAACCCCTGGAAGCCCATCCGTCGGTGTCCGGCGAGTTTCTGACCCGGGCCGGCTGCGGTGACATCAAGTTCAAGCCGGCCATCCAGGCCCTGGAGGGACCCAATGTGCGGTTCGCCGACGGCAGTGTGGAACAGGTGGACGCCATCGTCTTTGCCACCGGCTACAAGATCAGCTTCCCGTTCTTTGACGATCCGGCCATCCAGCCCGGGGACGATCACTGCTTCCCGCTGTTCAAGCGGATGATGAAGCCCGACGTGCCCAACCTGTTCTTCATGGGCCTGGCCCAGCCCCTGCCGACCCTCGTGAACTTCGCCGAACAGCAGGCCAAGCTGGCGGCGGCCTATCTGGCCGGGACCTATGCCCCGCCCCCGGCCGACGAGATGGACCGCATCACCACGCGGGACGAGGAGCGCCATCTGGGCCAGTTCTATGCCTCGGCCCGGCACACCATTCAGGTGGATTTCAACGTCTATTGCGCCGACCTGAAGAAGGAGATCACCAAGGGCGAGAAGCGGGCGAAGGCGGCGGGCAACCGCCTGCCGGTGGCCGCGCGGGCGGCAGCGCCGGCCTGAACACTGGCCCCCTCCTGACCTGCTGCGCAGGTCGTCCTCCCCCATAGGGGGAAGATGGGTTCGTGCCGCCTCATCTTCCCCCTCCGGGGGAAGACGATCGCGAAGCGATCCTTAGGGGGCAAGTGGCTAGACTGTGCCCATCCAAAGAATCGGAGACCGCCCCATGGCCAAGATCGACCTCGACAAGGACACCCGGGCCGGGTTGACCGACGGCCTGTCGCGCTATCTGAAGGATGAGCTGGATCTGGAAGTCAAAGGCTTCGACGCCCAGTTCCTGCTCGACTTCATCACCGAGCGCCTGGGCCCCTTTTACTACAATCAGGGCCTCCATGACGCCCAGGCCCTGTTCGCCAGCAAGATCGAGAGCATCACCGACGCGGTGTACGAGCTGGAACAGCCGATCAAGGGGTTCTGAGGTCCATGGACCTCGAAGGCCTTGCCCCCTGCCGTGGAATGAGGCTCAAATCATGACGGGGCGTCACGATCGCCTGGTCCATGAGTCGCGTTTGATGTCGAATATCGCCTATTTTCCGAATCCGCCGGCTCAGGATGACCGGCCGGGCAAGCGGGAGCGGACCAAGGTCGCCAATCGGCAGGCCATTCTGGACGCGGCCCGGGAGGTGTTTGGGGACCTCGGCTACGACGCCGCCACGGTGCGCGACATCATCCGCCGCACGGGATTGGCCTCCGGAACCTTCTACAACTACTACAAGTCGAAAGAGGAAGTGTTCGACGCCTTGGCCGATGACGGGGCCCGCCGCTTCCGGCCCCTGCTGCGGGCCGAGATCGACAAGGCGGTCGATTTCCAGTCCTTCCTCAACGGGGCCATCCAGGCCTATTTCGTCTTTGCTGCGACCGAGCAGGAGACCTGGCGCCTGAACCGTCCGGCCGGGGAGCCGGTCCCCCAGGCGCGCGCCACGCCCGAGATCGTCGCGGTGTTCAATGAGGTCCGTGAGGGCTTTGCCAAGGTCCTCGAGCTGGAACATGCCCCGGCCGTCGATCTGGACTATCTGACGGCGGCCTGTATCGCCGTGGCCCGTGACGTCGGCGACAAGATGCTGGAGCGCCGGCCGGTCGATACGGCCGGTGCCGCTGACTTCGCCGTCAAACTGATCCTGGGCGGTCTGACCGCCCTCCCGAAACTCTAGTTCCCGCCAGGAGCCCCCATGGCC
Source organism: Caulobacter henricii (assembly GCF_001414055.1). Taxonomy (GTDB): domain Bacteria; phylum Pseudomonadota; class Alphaproteobacteria; order Caulobacterales; family Caulobacteraceae; genus Caulobacter; species Caulobacter henricii. The sequence continues at coordinate 645,560 of NZ_CP013002.1, forward strand.
GACGTCGCCGTCCAGAAGTTCATTCTGAAGACCCTCCTGTCCCTGCCCAGTCCGATCCTGCGGACCCTGTCGGGGGGCGGTGTCGTCTATCGCGGCGGTCGCACCCTGGACCCGCGGTTCCAGTTCTTTACCCATGCGGCCAAGAAGATGCCGTCGATAACGACCCTGCCGGCGGACGTGGCCCGGGCGGCCAGCGCCCAGGGCCTGCTCGCCGTGTCCGGACCGTCAGAGCCGGGCGTGACCTCCGAGGCCCTGACCATCGACGGTCCGGGTGGATCCCTGCCCCTGAGGGCCTATCGTCCGACCGACCAGGACCCGTCAGCCCCCCTGATCGTGTTTGCCCATTTCGGCGGCGGGGTGATCGGGGACCTTGAGACCTGCCATGCCTTTTGCGGCATCCTGGCGCGGGTGGCCCGCACGGCGGTGCTGTCCGTGGACTATCGCCTGGCCCCCGAGCACCGCTTCCCGGCCGGCCTGGATGACGTGCTGGCCGCCTACCGCTGGGCGCGCGACAATACCGCCCGGTTCGGCGCCGCGGCCCTGCCGCCCGCGATCGGCGGCGACTCCATGGGCGGCAATTTCGCGGCCATCATCGCGCAGGAACTGCAGCGGGCCGGCGAGTCGCAGCCGGCCCTGCAGCTGCTGATCTATCCCGCCGTCGACGTGGCCAGCGAGACGGCCTCGATGACCACCTATGCCGACGCCTATCCGCTGAGCCGTCCGATCATGGAGTGGTTCATGGGCCACTATATGGGCCCCGACGCCGATCCGGCTGATCCGCGTCTGTCGCCCAACAAGACCGCAGACCTGACGGGCCTGGCCCCGGCCGTGGTGATCACCGCCGGCTTCGATCCCCTGGTCGACCAGGGCGAGGCCTATGCCAAGCGCCTTCAGGCCGCCGGGGTGCCGGTGACCTATCGCTGCTATGACAGCCTGGCCCACGGCTTCACGGCCTTCACCGGCGCGGTGCCGGCCGCCGATGCCGCCTGTCGCGAGGTTGCGCGGCTGGTGCGAGCGGCTTTTGAGTCGGCAAAGGCCTAACCACTTTCCGTTCTCCCCGGCGAAAGCCGGGGCCCAGATTCAGTCTGAGCGTCTGGGGATGATGCGCCTTCGGTCTGAGTTAGGCGCGCCGACCGCTTCGGGTTCGATCTGGATCCCGGCTTTCGCCGGGAAGAGCGGGGAAAGAGAGTGCCGATGAGCCCCACCATGCGCGCCCTCGTCGTCGAGAGCCTCGCCCCGGACTATGCCGGCTGCACCGTGCTGGAAGTCCCGACGCCCACGCCTGGCCCGGGCCAGGTGCTGGTCCGCGTCTGCGCCGCCAGCGTCAACTTCCCCGACCTGCTGATGACGCGGGGCGAATACCAGTTCAAGCCGCCTCTGCCCTTCACGCCCGGCCTTGATCTGGCCGGCGAGATCGTGGTCCTGGGGCAGGGGGTCTCGGGCTTCTCCGTGGGCGACCCGGTGGTGGGCGGAGCGCGCCTGGGGGGCTTTGCCCAGTATGCGGTGCTCGACGCCGAAGCCCTGAAGCCCAAGCCCGAGCGCCTGTCCTTTGCCCAGGCTGCAGCCTATGGCGCGGCCTATCTGACCGCCTATGTCGCCCTGGTCCGCCGGGCGCGGATCGAGCCGGGCGACTGGGTGCTGGTCCATGGCGCGGCCGGCGGGGTCGGGCTGGCGGCGGTCGACCTGGCCAGGGCCCTGGGCGCGCGGGTGATCGCGGCCTCGGCCTCTGACGACAAGCTGGCGGCCATCCAGGCGCTCTATGCCCCCGACGCGGTGGTCAATGTCACCGGCGGGTTCAGGGACCAGGTCAAGGCCATCACCGGCGGGCGCGGGGCCGATATCATCTATGATCCCGTCGGCGGCGACATCTTCGACGAGAGTGTGCGCTGCATCGCCTTCGACGGCCGGCTGCTGGTCATCGGCTTCACCTCGGGCCGGATCCCGACGGTCTCGGTCAATATGCCGCTGATCAAGGGCTTCTCGGTCATGGGAGTGCGGGCCGGGGAGTATGGCCGGCAGTTCCCGGAGAAGGGTCGCGAGAACGGCGAGACGGTGTGGCGGATGGCCGATGAGGGCGTGATCTCGCCCCATGTCCATGCCGAGCTGCCCCTGGAGCGCTGGCGCGAGGCGTTTGACCTGCTGGCGGAGCGCAAGGTGGTTGGGAAGGCCGTGATCGTGCCCTAAAACCCTCGTCATCCCCCGCTTCATGCGGAGGACCCAAGCCGCGTTGGTCGTGCCAGCCCTGGCCTTCAGCCTGGGTCGCCCGGATGAACCGGGCGAAGACGAGGGAGGGGCAGGGGTTTTAGCGAAACCCCTGAACCGACTCAGGTTGACAGCCGCAGCCCGTTCCCTTATCCACCGCCCCTCACTCGCGGAGGCCTTGCGGCCGTCGCGTCCCATTATTATCGGAGCCACCTCGTGAAGCGGACATTCCAGCCGTCGAAGCTCGTGCGAGCCCGCCGTCACGGCTACCGCGCGCGTATGGCCACCAAGAACGGCCAGAAGATCGTTGCGCGTCGCCGCGCCAAGGGCCGTAAGCGCCTGACGGCCTAGGAGCGGCTTACCCCGCTCTTTGCTCCCGCTCGCGGGAGGCTTGAGACCATGACAAAAGCCGCCCTTTCCAAAGACCTGATCCCAGGTTTTCGCCGGAAGGGCGGCTTTTTTCATGCCTGATCTCCAGCCGCTGAAGATCGAGCGCCTGAAAAAGCGCCCCGACTTTCTGAAGGCCGCCAAGGCCCCGGCCCTGTCGCGCGGGGCAGTCTTCATGCAGATGCGGGCCCGGTCCGACGATGACCCCCTGATCCGGGTGGGGTTCACCGCCACCAAGAAGGTCGGGGGCTCCGTCGAGCGCAATCGGGCCAAACGCCGCCTGCGCGAGGCCGCGCGGCTGATGTTACCCCTTCATGGCCGCCCCATGTACGACTATGTATTCATCGCGCGCGGCGGCACCCGCACCCGCGAATGGGGGCGTTTGCTTGACGATGTGAAAACCGCGCTGATAAGCCTCGCGGCCGAACATGATCGCGCGGAGGCCCGGGCCAGACTGGCTCAATCCACCGATCTTCCTGAAGTCACACCCATCGACGCTAAACCTGCTAATCCAGGCGCGCCCGACCCCTCCGTTTCTGGTTAAGTCATCCATGCAGAACGACAACAAAAACACGTTGATGTTCATCGTCAGCGCGTTCGCGATCCTGATCGGGTACCAGTTCTTTATCCTGGGTCCGCAGCAGAAGAAGGCCGAGGCCGAACTGCGCGCCAAGAAGATCGTCGAGGCCCAGACGGCCGCGACCCAGCCGGGGATCGTGCTTGGCCCCGACGGCCGGCCTGCGCCCCTGAAGCTGTCGCGCGACGCCGCCAAGGCCCAGAGCCCGCGCCTTGTCGTCGATACGCCGGCCCTGTCGGGTTCGATCTCGCTGAAGGGCGGCCGGATCGATGACCTGTGGCTCAAGCAATATGCCCAGACGACCAAGAAGAATTCGCCGCCGGTCGAGCTGTTCCGCCCCGAGGGTGCCGAGCACGCCTGGTTCGCCGATTTCGGCTGGGCCGGTGCCAATCTGCCGGGCCTGCCCGACAGCCGCACGGTCTGGACCGCCGCCCCCGGTCAGGTCTTGCGTCCGACCTCGCCGGTCGTCCTGACCTATGACAACGGTCAGGGCCTGGTCTTCACCCGCACCATTTCGGTCGACGCCAATGCGATGTTCACCGTCGCCGACAGCGTCAGAAACCAGGGCACCCAGACCCTGTCCCTCGCCCCCTATGCCACCGTCCAGCGCCAGGGCATCCCGGCCGACCTCGGCAAGAACCAGATCGTCCATGAAGGCGCGATCGGCGTCTTCGGCATCGATGGCGGCAAGAGCCACGAGCTGAAGCAGCAGAAGTACGGCAAGTGGAAGAAGGACAAGCCGCTCGAAAACTTTGTGTCCAAGGGGGGCTGGGCCGGCATCACCGACAAGTACTGGCTGACCGCCCTGATCCCGGATCAGGCCCAGGACATCACCGCCCAGTACCGCGTCACCCAGGCCGGCCCTGTCGACATCTATGACGTCAATTTCGTCGGTCCGGTGAAGGCCCTGGCACCCGGCCAGACCCTCGCCCAGAACACCCGCCTGTTCGCCGGTGCCAAGACCGTTCCGCTGCTGCGCAACTACGAGTTCGGCGGCCAGCCGCCGGCCTGGTGGAAGTTCTGGGACGAGAAGAAGGCCGAGGTGCCGCGCTTCGACGACGCCGTCGACTGGGGCATGTTCCGCTTCTTCACCCGCCCGATCTTCAACATCATGGAGATGTTCTTCCAGCTGGTCGGCAACTTCGGCGTCGCCATCCTGCTGCTGACCGTCGCGCTCAAGCTCGTTCTCTATCCGCTGGCGGACAAGAGCTATGAGTCCATGGCCAAGATCAAAAAGATCGCGCCCGAGGTCGAGAAGCTGAAGGCCAAGTTCAAGGACGATCCGGCCAAGCAGCAGCAGGAGATGATGGGCCTGTACGCCAAGGAGAAGATCAATCCGATGATGGGCTGCCTGCCCATGCTGATCCAGATCCCGGTGTTCTACTCGCTCTACAAGGTGCTGACGGTGACCATCGAAATGCGGCATGCGCCGTTCTTCGGCTGGATTCAGGACCTTTCGGCCCGCGATCCGTCTACCTTCATGAACCTGTTCGGTCTGATCCCCTGGGATCCGGCGACCGCCCCGCTGATCGGCGCCTTCCTGTCGGGTCCGCTGCATATCGGCGTCTGGCCGCTGCTGTACGGCTTCACCATGTGGCTGACCACGGCCATGAACCCGCCGGCCGCTGATCCGATCCAGCAGAAGATCTTCCAGTTCTTCCCGATCATCTTCACCTTCACCCTGTCGCAGTTCTCGGTGGGCCTGGTGATCTACTGGTGCTGGAGCAACGTCCTGACGATCTTCCAGCAGTACATCATCATGCGCCGCTACAAGGTCGAGAACCCGATCGACCAAATCATCGCCCGGTTCCAGGGCAAGTCCGCAACGGCGACCTGATGACCGAACCCAACTTCGCGCCGCCTCCCAATTTTTCACCTCCTGAGGGTCCCGTCTTCAGCGAGGAAGAGATCGAGGCGGCGCGTGTGCTGTTTGCCCAGCCCGTGGCCTTCATGATGGGGGCCGTCAACATGGACGGCCTGCCTCATCCGATCGCCCCGGAAGTGTGCTTTGCCGGCCGCTCCAATGTCGGCAAGTCCAGCCTGATCAACGGGCTGGTCGGGCAGAAATACCTGGCCCGCGCCTCCAACGAGCCGGGCCGGACGCGGGAGATCAACTTCTTCCTGCTGGCCGAGAAGCTGCGCCTGGTCGACCTGCCGGGCTACGGCTTTGCGCGGGCTTCGAAGACCACGGTCAGCAAGTTCCAGGACCTGGGCCGGGCCTATCTGCGCGGCCGGGCCACGCTCAAGCGCGTCTATCTGCTGATCGACGCCCGCCACGGCCTCAAGAAGGTCGACGGCGAGGCCCTGGATGCCCTCGATACGGCGGCGGTCTCCTACCAGATCATCCTGACCAAGGCCGACAAGATCAAGCCGCACGAGGTCGAGAAGGTCACGGCCGAGACCCTCAAGGCCATCGCCAAGCGTCCCGCCGCCTTCCCGCGCGTACTGGCCACCTCGTCAGAAAAGGGCCTGGGTATGCCGGAACTGCGGGCCGAGATCTCGCGGGTCTGCCTGGACGAATAGGGGGCGGGAAGGACGGGGCTCGCCCTCAGGATCCTTGCCGCCTGTAGGTCGCCGTACAGCGTGCCGTGCACTGGGCCCACTGGCTGGGGCAGATGTCGTCGTCGCCCGCCTTGCAGAAATAATAGCTTCGCGCGCAGGCGGCCCGGCACTGGCCCGCATCACCGCCCGGCCGGCTTGAGGCCAGCGGGATCAGCGGCTGCAGGGTGGTCTGCGGACCCACGGCCGCGGCAGCCGGCGGGACCTTGGCCTTGGAGGCAGGCGTCGGGTCGGCACCGGCCGGTGAGGCCAGGGCGAGGGACACAAGCAGCAGGGTCAAAGCGCGGCGCATGGGCGTAGCCTAGGGCCTGGCGGTTAAGGTTTGGCTAACCATGTTTTGGCGGCCGGTGACGGAGGGGGCGCTGCAGGGCTTGCCGCGCTACTTCAGCTTTCCGATCAGCGCCATCGCCGCCGCCGGGTTCCTGACCTTGGCCCCCGAGATGAAATAGGCGAACACGTCGCCGCGACGGGCCCAGGCGCGGGTCTGGTCGACCACGCCGTCCAGCTCCCCGGAGGTCATGCCGGTGGGTTCGTCCTCGCGGCTGCACATCAGCCGGGCATAGGTGAAGTCGGCGGTCGGCTGGTCGATACAGGGCCAGGTCGGCTCATCGTCATCGACGGCATAGACGATGGCCGCACCGTACCGCGCCGCGAGATCATAGAACTGCGTCGTGGCGAAGGTCGGGTTGCGAACCTCCAGGGCATGGCGGGCCGGGCGGCCGCCGATCTCGCGCGGCAGCAGTTTCAGGAAGCCCTCGAAGTCCTCCGGTTCGAACTTCTTCGTGCCCATGAACTGCCAGTTGATCGGTCCCAGCTTGTCGCCCAGCTCGGTCAGGCCCTGGCCGAGGAACTTCTTCAGCGACTCGCCATTGGCCGACAGCACCTTGCGATTGGTGCAGAACCGGCTCGCCTTGACCGAAAAGACAAAGTCGTCCGGCGTTTCGTCATGCCACCTGCGCCAGCTGTCGGGCTTGAAGGTCGAATAGTAGGTGCCGTTGATCTCGAGGCTGGTCAGCCGGGACGACGCGTATCGCAGCTCGTCCTTCTGCTTGACCGTGTCGGGATAGAAAACGCCGCGCCAGGGCTCGAACGTCCAGCCGCCGATGCCGGTTCGAATGACGCCTGAGGACATTTTTGTTCCCTTCTTGTTCTTTTCGAAGTTAGGTGAGGTTGGGCGAGGCGTCGAGGGAAAAAAGGCCCCGCACAGGAAGCGCGCTTTCATAATTTATACGGCATTGCCGGATTATTGACTGGATTTCATACGGCAATGCCGTAGTCTGGAGGGCAGGTGCTGAAGCCGTTGCACACGGTGGCCTATACCGCCGGCTTTCTGGCCCAGGCTAAGGCCGATGGCATGACCGAGGCGGAGATGGAGGCTATGGAGCGAATGCTGGCCGCCAATCCCGAAGCGGGCGAAATGATTGTTGGCTCGGGTGGTTGCCGCAAGGTGCGTATCGCCGGCAGGGGACGGGGGAAGTCGGGCGGCTATCGCGTCGTGACCTTCTTCGCTCATGCGGGATTGCCGGTTTATCTGGTGGCGATGTTGTCTAAGGGCAGCCGAGGCAACTTTTCCGCCGCCGAGGTCGCCGCCATGGCAAACATGGCCAAGAGGATTGTCGCCGCCGGGAGCGGCGGGCTGCAGAGGCATTGATCGGGATCGAGACGATGAGCCAGGGCGACGACGTCAACTTCCACCGCATCATGGCGGGCCTCGAAGAGGTTGCGCAAATCGTCGAAGGCCGCGCCGCGCCGGCGCGTCTTCGGGCACCGGGCGAGGTGGACGTCAGGGCGATCCGCCAGAGACTGGGCCTCAGCCAGAGCGCTTTCGCCGCCCGGTTCGGCTTCAGCGCGTCTGCCGTGAAGGACTGGGAGCAGCACCGCCGTCGCCCGGAGGCCGCCGCACGCATTCTGCTGACGGTGATTGATCGCGAGCCCGCCGCCGTCGCGCGGGCGCTGGCGTCCAGTTGATGGCTTCAAATCTAAACGGCTGCGATCCAGACGCCGCGCCGCTTCAAATCAGCACTCCACCCGGTTGACCGACAGGCCCACAGCCAGGCCGCCCATCGAGGTTTCCTTGTAGATCTCGTTCATGTCCTCGCCGGTGCGCTTCATGGTGGCGATCACCTTGTCGAGGCTCACCGAGTGCTGGCCGTCGCCCAGCAGGGCCAGCCGGGCGGCGTCGATGGCCTTGATGGCCCCCATGGCATTGCGCTCGATGCAGGGGATCTGCACCAGGCCGCCGATCGGATCGCAGGTCAGGCCCAGATTGTGCTCCATGCCGATCTCGGCGGCATTTTCGATCTGGGCATTGGTCCCGCCGAGGGCAGCGCACAGGCCGGCGGCAGCCATGGAGCAGGCGACGCCGACCTCACCCTGGCAGCCGACCTCGGCCCCGCTGATCGAGGCATTGCGCTTGTAGAGGGCACCGATGGCGGCGGCGGTGAGCAGAAAGGTACGCACCTGGTCCGGCGTGCCCTGATAGAAGCGCACGAAGAAGCGCAGCACCGCCGGCACCAGCCCGGCCGCGCCATTGGTCGGGGCGGTGACCACCCGGCCGCCGGCGGCGTTCTCCTCATTGACGGCCATGGCCCACAGATTGACGAAATCCATGGCGGCCAGAGGGTCACTGATCTGCCGCTCCATTCGCCCCTGCAGGGTCTGGTGGATCTGCCGGGCGCGGCGCTTGACCGAAAGCCCGCCGGGCAGGATGCCGTCCTGGCGCATGCCGCGGTCGATACAGGCCTCCATGGCCCCATAGATTCGGTCCAGGCCCGCATGCATCTCGTCCTGGCTCATGCGCGCCAGTTCATTGGCCCCCATCACCCCGGCGATGGTCAGGCCGGCATCGGCGGCGCGCTGCAGCAGGTCCGCCCCGCTCTCGAACGGAAACGGGATGGCGGGACCCTCCTCGGGCGGCGCGTTGCGGCCCATCTCGGACTCGTCGCGGACAAAGCCGCCGCCGACCGAGAAATAGGTCCGTTCGGCGATCAGGATGCCGGCGGCGTCGAAGGCGGAAAAGGTCAGGCCGTTGGGATGCTGGGGCAAACGCTCATGGCCCAGCCAGACGATGTCGCGGGCCTCGTCGAAGGCGATCCCGGTCTCGCCGCCCAGGGACAGCCACTGGCTGGCGCGCGCCTCGGTCAGGGCGGCTTCGCCTGCATCGGGATCGAGCTCGGCGGGGATGAAGCCCATCAGGCCCAGCACGACCGCCCGGTCGGTGGCGTGGCCGTGGCCGGTCAGGGCCAGGGACGCATAGAGGCGCGTCTCGACGCGGGCGACGTCGGCAAGCCTGCCACTGTCACGCAGCCGGCCGACGAACAGCACCGCCGCCGTCATCGGGCCCATGGTGTGGCTGCTCGACGGGCCTACGCCGAGTTTGAAGAGGTCGAAGACTGAGGCTGTCATGGGTGTATCCCGCTCGACCGCATTGCGGTCGGCGCTATCCGGTTCAAAACAGGCTTGTCATCACTGCCGCCCTCCGGCGAAGGCCGGGGGAAAGCCGGGACCCAGGGCGCAGCGCGATGCGCCGGCCCATGGGTCCCGGATAGCCTCTGGGAGGCTTCCGGGATGACAGGATTGAGCTGAGGCCTACTTGCGCTCTGCCTTCGAGGCGTCGCGGGTTCCCTTGAACTCCGAACCCTCGCCCCATTCGGGCCAGCGGGTGGAGTTGGCCAGATCCGCACCAAGGCCCTGGATCAGGCTGATGTCAGCGGTCATGCCATCGAGTCGCCAGCTGGCGTTCCACTCGTCGGCCGGCTGGTGATAGGCATTGATGCGATAGGCGTCGGCGAAGGCCTTGCCGGCCGCCACACCGCCCTCGACCAGATCCTCGCCCGAGCCGAACGAGATGGCCGGCACACCGCGCTTGGCGAAGGGGAAGTGGTCCGAGCGATAGAAGTAGCCGGCTTCCGTGGCCGGATCAGGCGTATAGGTGCGGCCGACCTTTTTGCCGTGAGCGATCAGATCGTCCAGCAGGCCCAGCTTGGCGCTGCCCGAGATGGTGAAGTCCTTGGCCGGGCCGGCGGGATCCAGGGCGTCGGTGTTCAGCACGCCGACGGTCTTGGCCAGAGGATAGAGCGGGTTGGCCGCATAGTACTCCGAGCCCAGCAGGCCCTTTTCCTCGGCGGTCACGGCCAGGAAGACCAGGGTGCGGTCGGCGCGGGGGCTCTTGGCGAACACCCGGCCCATTTCCAGCATAGCCGCGATGCCGGTCGCGTTGTCGACGGCGCCGTTATAGATCGTGTCGCCCTTGGCATCGGCCAGGCCCACGCCCAGATGGTCCCAGTGGCCGGTGAAGAACACCGTCTCGTCCGGACGCTTGGCACCGGTCAGCTTGCCGACCACGTTCTTGGAAATGATCACCTTGGGCTCGACGGCATAGGCGGCCGAGAAGGTCGCGCCCTTCAGTTCCACCGGTTTGAAGTCGCGGCTATGGGCCTGCTTCTTCAGGGCGTCAAAATCCAGGCCGGCCGCCTTGAACAGCTCCACGGCGGTGTCGCGCTGGATCCAGCCTTCCAGGGCCGGGTGCTGCTTGGTCGGCTCCTTGCGGACGATGTCGAACATCGTGTTGGTGTTGGAGTTCTTGACCGTGGCCCAGCCGTAGGAGGCGGGGGCCGTCTCATGCACGATCAGCAGGCCGGCCGCACCGAGGCGGGCGGCTTCCTCGAACTTGTAGGTCCAGCGGCCATAATAGGTCATGGCCTTGCCGCCGAAGTCACCGGACCCGGTCTCGAAGTCCGGGTCATTGATCAGGACGACGACGATCTTGCCCTTGACGTCCAGGCCTTTGAAATCGTCCCAGTTCCGTTCCGGGGCCTTGACGCCATAGCCGGCGAAGACGATCGGGGCGTTCTGGATCGACACCTTGTCGACATTGGTCATGGCCGCACGGATGGCGATCTGTTCACCCTGATTAAGGGCGATGTGGCTGTTACCGACCATCATGTGGGCGCTGACCGGGCCCTTGATTTCGAACATGCCCAGCGGCACGTCCTGGGTCCAGGCGCGCTTGCCGTCCTTCAGGTCGCCGCCGGGCTCCAGGCCCGCAGCCTGCATCTGTTCGACGATATAGGCGACGGTCTTGGTCTCGCCGGCCGTGGCGGGGCCGCGACCCTCGAAGGCGTCCGATGACAGGGTCTTGATGTGGGCGGCCAGATTGGCGGGGTCGATCTTCGGCGCATCCGCGGCATGGGCCAGCATGGGGGCCGTGAACAGGGCAGTGGCGAGCAGAAGGCGTTTCATCTTTGTCACTCTTTGGAGCAAATCTTGTCGTTGGGGCGGGACCGTATCCGGGGTCTTCCGTTAGGGGAAGGGGCCAGTGGCGTCAGGCCCTGGAGATCCGTCGCCCATCCACGGCCCAGCGCTGCAGCACCGCGCCATCCCAGACATGCAGGGCGTCATAGAGATTGATGGTCGGATCGCAGTGGCCCGGCTGCAGCCAGACGATGTCGCCCACCTTGGGGACGTCGGGCGGGAAGGCCCGGGCCGGGTCGGCATCGGCCGCGCTGACCGCACGGTCGAAGCCGAGCGGATCGCGGCCGGCGGCCTTCAGGACGTCGATCATGGCCGGGTGGGCGATCATGCCGTGTTCGTCGCCCATCGGCCGCCACAGCGAGCCAGGGGCGGCACCGGAGACCATGCGCGCCGGTGGGCCGTCCATCGATACGGCCTTGAAGCCGGCATCGACGACGACATGGCTCTTGTGACGGGCCGAGACGACACTGGCGGCGATGAACAGGGACGGCTCGAACGGCCAGTCGCCGCCGCCCGGGGCCCCGCAGGCGTCGTACTCTACGTCCATCACGCCATAGGAGCCGGCCTGCAGCTCGGTGAAGACGCCCGAGGCCAGGTCAAAGGCATGGGTGCCGGTGCCGCCGCCGGTGACCACGGGCGGCGGCAGGCCGGCGGCGGTCAGTTCGGCGACCAGGGTCTTGAGGGTGGCGAAGGCGGCCTCGTCGGCCGACCGGCGCAGGGCCCCGTCGTCCAGATGCTGCAGGTGGCCGAGATAGGCCTGGATCCCGGCAAAGCGCAAGCCCGGCGAGGCGTCGGCGGCCCGGGCCAGGGCCAGGGCTTCGTGCGGATAGGCCCCCGTGCGATGGGTGCCCAGGTCCAGGTCGACGACCAGGTCCAGCAGGGTCCCGGCCGCCACGGCGGCGTCCGACAGGCGGTCGATCTGGCCGGCATCGTCGGCCGTGACGCCGATCCGGGCCCCGGATCTCGCCAGGGCCGCCAGACGCGGCGCAGCCCAGGGCGGTGGGGCGGCGGTGACGAGGATGTCGGTGATCCCGCCGGCCACGAAGGCCTCGGCCTCACCGACAGTCTGGGCGCAAAGGCCGACCGCCCCGCGCTCGACGATCAGCCGGCCAAGGGTCGAGCACTTGTGGGTCTTGCCATGGGCCCGCAGCCGCACGCCGGCCGCGTCACAGAGGGCCTGCATGCGGTCGAGATTACGCAGCAGGGCGGCCTTGTCGACCACAAGGAGCGGGGTCTGGGGGAGGGCGTCTGCGCCTGGAAAGTTCATGCTGATCCCATTCCCGATCCAATCCGTCATCCCGCGCTTTATGCGCGGGACCCATCTGTCCGCCTTAGGGACGATGCCACGCTAGCGCGCACGTGCGAGCTGAACCATGGGTCCCGCGCATAAAGCGCGGGATGGCGTGATAGGGCGTTAAATCTCGCCCGCCAGCACCCGCGCGAACAGGGCCGGATCGACATTGCCCCCCGACAGCACGATCGCTGCCGTCTGGCCCTTCAGGTCGATCTTGCCCGTCAGGGCCGCCGTCAGCGCCACGCAGCCGCCCGGCTCGACCACCAGCTTCAAGGTCGAGAAGGCGTAGCGCATGGCCTCGGCCACCTCGGCATCGGTGACCGCGACGATGCCGGCGAGGTGGGCCTGGTTGATCGGAAAGGTCAGCTCGCCGGGGATCGGGGTCAGCAGGGCGTCGCAGATCGAGCGGGCGTCCTTGTCGATGGTCTCGCGCTGGCCGCTTGCCAGCGAACGGCGGGTCTCGTCGAAGCCGGCGGGCTCGACGCCCCAGATCGCGGTGGCGGGCGACAGGGCCTTCACGGCCGTCGAGGTTCCGGCGATCAGACCGCCGCCGCCGACGCAGCAGATCAGGGTGTCCAGGCTTGCGCCAGCCGCCGTCGCCTGCTCGACGATCTCGAGGCCCAGCGTGCCCTGGCCCGCGATGATATGCGGATCATCATAGGACGGCACCACGACGCATCCGCGCTCGGCGGCGATCTCGTCGGCGATCGCGACGCGGTCCTCGGTGAAGCGGTCATAGAAGCGGATCTCGGCCCCGAACCCGCGGGTGCCCTCGACCTTCACGGTCGGCGAGTCGGAGGGCATGACGATCAGGGCGGGGCAGCCGACGAGCTGGGCCGCCAGGGCCACGCCCTGGGCGTGGTTGCCGGATGAAAAGGCGACGACGCCGCGCCGGCGCTCATCGGCGGTCAGCTGGCTGAGGCGGTTATAGGCCCCGCGGAACTTGAAGGCCCCGGCCCGCTGCAGGGTCTCGGGCTTGAGCAGGACCCGGCCGCCCAGGCGCTCATTGAGGGCCGGGCTTTCGAGGAGCGCAGTCACGACCGCCTGGCCCTTCAGGCGTTCGGCGGCGGCCTGGATATTGGAAAGCGTGACAGTCATGACCAAGGTCTAACCTGCGCGCGCCCGCATCGAAACCCTTTGCGAGGCTCGCTGTTCACGCCATAACCAGCGCGGGGTTGGGCTGTTGAGGGAATCCACATGAAGACCGCACTGTTTGCCGCCGCCGCTGTCGCGGTGCTGGGTTTCTCCGCGCCGGCCCTGGCGGGTGAGGTCTTTGTCGGGGCCTACAAGCATGATGTCACCTTCATCGGTGAGGCCGTGGGCCTGGGGGCCGCCGGTCGCGAGGACGGGGTCGACATCCATCTGGGCTATCGCACCGGCCGCATCGAGAGCCTGACCTGGCTGGGCAAGCCGCAGGTCCACACCTTCGTCTCGATCAACAGCGAGAACACCTCCAACTTCGTCGCCGCGGGCTTCAACTGGAAGCTGGATCTGGGCCAGTCGGGCGGCTTCTATCTGCGCCCCGGTATCGGTCTGGCCTATACCGACGGCGAGGCCGGTCTGCCGGCTGCCAATGCCCCGAACCTGACCCCGCAGGAACGCGCCCGCCGCACCAAGCTCTACTACACGCGGATCGACTTCGGATCCCAGGTGCTGTTCGAGCCCGAGATTGCCCTGGGCTACCAGTTCAATGACCGCTGGTCAGGTGAGCTCAGCTACACCCACCTGTCGAACGGCCAGATCTTCCACCAGGGCAAGAACCAGGGGCTTGACGACGTGGGGGTTCGGCTGGTCTACGCCTTCTGACTTCGCGGGGGCCGGCTTTGACCGCTCCCGTGTCGCCGCCCACAATCGACTAAGCGTCTGCGGCCGAGTCCTGTCGAAGGGCCGCGTGACGTCACCGGGCAGGTGACAAGGCATATCTCTACCATGGCCAATGTGACCGTCGTCGGCGCCCAGTGGGGCGATGAAGGCAAGGGCAAGATCGTCGACTGGCTGTCCAACCGGGCGGACGTCGTCGTGCGCTTCCAGGGCGGCCACAATGCCGGCCACACCCTGGTGGTCGACGGCAAGGTCTACAAGCTGGCCCTGCTGCCCTCGGGCGTGGTGCAGGGCAAGCTGTCGGTGATCGGCAACGGCGTGGTCGTCGATCCCTGGCACCTGCTGGGCGAGATCGCCAAGATCGCCGAACAGGGCGTGATCATCGGCCCGGACCTGCTGGTGCTGGCCGACAATGCCACCCTGATCCTGCCGCTGCACAAGGACCTGGACCAGGGCCGCGAAGCCCAGTCGACCCAGAAGATCGGCACCACCGGTCGCGGCATTGGTCCGGCCTATGAGGACAAGGTCGGCCGCCGGGCCATCCGCGTCGCCGACCTGGCCGACCCCGAGGCCCTGAAGCCCAAGATCGAGCGCCTGCTCAGCCACCACGGAGCCCTGCGCCGGGGCCTTGGCCTGCCGGAGGCCGACGGCGCGGCCCTGTTCGACCAGCTTATGGAAATCGCGCCGCAGATCCTGGCCTATGCCCAGCCCGCCTGGCGGCTGCTGGACCAGGCCCACAAGGCCGGCAAGCGCATCCTGTTCGAAGGGGCCCAGGGCGCCCTGCTGGATGTCGACCACGGCACCTATCCGTTCGTCACCTCGTCCAACACCGTCGCCGGACAGGCCGCCGCCGGATCGGGCATGGGTCCCAAGGGCCCGGGCTATGTGCTCGGCATCGTCAAGGCCTATACGACCCGGGTCGGCGAGGGCCCGTTCGCCTGTGAACTGGATGACGAGGTCGGCAAGCACCTGTCGACGGTCGGCCGCGAGGTCGGGGTCAATACCGGCCGCGCCCGACGCTGCGGCTGGTTCGATGCGGTGCTGGTGCGCCAGTCGGTGGCCATCAATGGCATCGACGGCATCGCCCTGACCAAGCTGGACGTGCTGGACGGCCTGAAGACCCTGAAGATCTGCGTCGGCTACAAGATCGGCGACCGTGAGGTCGACTATCTGCCGGCCGGCATGCGCGACCAGGCTGCCGCCGTGCCGATCTATGAAGAGATGGAAGGCTGGAGCGAAAGCACGGCCGGGGCCCGCTCGTTCAAGGATCTCAACGCCAATGCCATAAAGTATGTGCGTCGGGTCGAGGAACTGATCGGTGCGCCGGTGGCCTTGCTGTCGACAAGCCCTGAACGGGATGACACCATCCTGATGCGTGATCCGTTCCAGGGTTAGGGCACCGGCTAAGGTTGAGCCTAAAGGTCCCTGAAACCCGTCATGGCCTAGCGTGATACAGCTAGACGTTGCGAGGGTGTCGGCCTTGGGTCTGCGTGAGTTCCTGAATGACGGGTTGAACGGCGCGGCGCTCGAGATGGGTCGGCGCAGTGCCTCGGCTCGTCTGGCGGCGACAGCCCTGGCCGGCGGTCTGCTGGCCTTCCATTTCGGCCCCATGGCCTGCCTCGCCTGGCTGGCGGTGATCGGCGTCCTGGAAGGGCTTCTGCGGATCCTCCATCGCTATGTCACGGCGCATCCCGAGCAGTTGATCGTGCCATTGCGGCTGGGAATCCCGGCGGCCTACAGCATGGCCTGGGCGACCATGGCGGGTCTGAGCTGGGCCCATGGTCCGCCAAGCATGAAGTTTGCGGCCATTCTCTTCCTGTTTGGCCTGATGCTTGACGCCCTGAAGTATTCGGCGATCAGCCGTTCGGTCCTGCTGGCCATGGCCCCGCCGCCCTTCATTGCCTTGACGGTCGCCCCCCTGCTGGCCGGCGGCTTCAAGGCCTGGGACCTGGCGGTTGTGGCCATCACCCTGGCCGCCCTGCTCGCCTATTTCCTGGATACGTCGCGCCGGGTGCGTGCCAATGCCGTGGCCCTGGAGCAGGCCCAGGCCCAGGCGACCGAGGCCAACCGGGCCAAGTCGGCCTTCGTGGCCATGATGAGCCATGAACTGCGCACGCCTATGAACGGTGTGCTGGGTCTGGCCCATGCCCTGGGCACCACCCGGCTGGATGCCCGGCAGGCCGACTATCTCGAGATGATCATCCAGTCCGGCGATGGCCTGATGACCATTCTCAATGACATTCTGGACCTGTCGAAGGTCGAGGCGGGCAAGCTGGAACTGGAGGCCGAGCCCTTCGAAATTCGCCGGCTGGCCAGCCAGATCCATCTGGTCTGGAGCCAGACCGCCCAGCAGAAGGGCCTGGTCCTGACGCTCGACGTCGCGCCCGGGACACCGACCTGGCTGCTGGGGGATCCGATGCGGGTGCGGCAGATCCTGCTGAACCTCGTCTCCAATGCCCTGAAGTTCACCGAGGTAGGTCGCATCGAGATCCGCATTGCCCCGGGCGAGGCGGGCGGCGTGGATATCACGGTTGTCGATACGGGCGTCGGTCTCAGCGTCGAGCAGCAGGTCACTCTGTTCAGCCCCTTCAGCCAGGGCGATCGGTCGACGGCGCGGCGGTTCGGCGGCACAGGCCTGGGCCTGGCGATCAGCCGGCACCTCGCCCAGTTGATGGGCGGCCAGATCACCGTGACCAGCGCGCCGGGGCAGGGTTCGGCCTTCCGGGTCCATCTGGCCTTGACCCCGGCCCAGGCCCCCGCCGCCCTCGAACCGGCCGGCCCCGCCCTCACCGTTGAAGGGGTCCGGGTGCTGGTCGTCGACGACAATCGGGTCAACCAGATGGTGGCCCGGGCCATCCTGGAATCGGCAGGTATTGTCGTCGAGACCGCCAATGACGGCCGCCAGGCCCTGGCGCGTTTGCGGGTCGAGAATTTCGACGTTGTGCTGATGGACGTCCACATGCCCGAGATGGATGGGGTCGAGGCCGTGCGGCGCATCCGGGCGGGCGAGGGCGGCCGGCCTGACATTCCGATCCTGGCCCTGACCGCCGATGCCATGGCCGGTGAGGCGGAGCGCCTGCTGGCCCAGGGCTTTGATGACGCCCATCCCAAGCCGATCCAGCCGGCCGGTCTGCTGGCGGCCGTGGCGCGGATGAGCCGGTCCTCGACCGAACCTGACGGGCCGGCCGGGCCGGTGCATTTCGCCCCGATCTGAGTTTCCTGGCCGAGTATAGCCGCCCTATTAGCGAAGCCTTAGCCCTGGAGCCTTAGAGGCAATAAGGTCTCCAGAGGGTCTTGTTCTTGTCAGCGCGTCGAAACCTCAAGCCGGTGCGCAACAATGATCGGGTGACCCGTAGCCTGCGGGCGCTGGAGCGAACGGCTTCGACCAGTCGGGTGCTGAACCTGCTGGCCATTCAGGCAACCAGTGGCCATCGCCCGGAACACAGCCAGCATCCGCTGTTTCGCAACCGGGTGCTCAACAACGCCCTGATCATCAAGCATCGCCTGCGCAGCGACGACATCTTCCTGTTCGACGACGTGCGCCCGACGGCCACCAAGATCATCATCCCCTTCGACCGCAGCGACCTGGGCCTGGGCGGCCAGTCCTTCTTTGTGGGACAGCGTGGCTGGGACGAACTGCTGCGGGAAGCCTGCAAAGATACCACTGACATGGTGCGCGACGCAGCCACCCTGCGCATGATCGACATGCTGCCGTCCCTGGATCCCTTCCTGCTGCGCGAGCACCTGCGTCGCCACGGCATGAGGGTCGCGGACTGCTATTTCGCCCTGTCGGCGGCCGATCTGGACCAGATGCAGGGCTTTGTCGGCTTCGAGATCTCACGCCTGATCGAACTGGCCTATCGCGACACCGGACGCGCTTCGGGCGCTCACGCTGCCCGCCTGGTGGAAGCCCTGCTGTCGACGGATGTCGACGAACGCCTGGAGCCGCTACGCGAAACCTTGGTGCTGGAGGGCGAAAGCTTCAAGGAAGGCGTCTTCAGCTGGAAGGGCTTCCTCTATTACAAATGGATGCTGAACAATCTTTGGCCCCGGCTTTCGGAGATAAGCGCCGAGATCGGCCAGCTGGTCATTCCAGGGGTGCGTGACACCGACACTGCCCGCTATCTCGACGAGACTCGCAAGCGTCTCCAGGCGGGGATCATGGTCGAGCGCATGGCGGTGCAGCGCACGCTCAAGGTCTATGACGATGCTTTCGAAGACCTGATCGAGAACGGCAAGCCCCAGGCCTTCCGGGCTTTCCTGCTGCGCGCGCCGGAGATGTTCCTCTCGCTGGGAGAAAAGGTCGGGGTGATCTCACACATCTCAAGCTACTGGCGCTATCGCTTCCCGGACGGGCGCCCGCCAACGGCTCAGGTCGAAGAAGCTATTGATATATTTCAAGATTTCGAGAGCGGCCTCAGCGTGAACCTGCCCGGCTGAGGGCCTTTTTTGCAATCGTTATCAAGTGGATCTTTACCAATGGTCGCTAGGCTCAGCGCCCAGTAACCCAGCCAGGAGTCAGTTTTCCGGTGTTCGACGGCAATCCCCGCATCCTGCAGAGAGTTGCCGCGAAGATTCAGCGGGTGCTGGTCGTCGACCCCAATGCGTCCACGGCGCGGTTGCTGGCCGACCAGCTGAGGCCACTGGGCAATGTGCAGATCTATCCGGCCCCGAACCTCGACAAGGGCTATGCCCTGGCCCGTACGGTCGATCCGCAGTTGATCTTTGTCGAGCATGCCAGCGCCGGCATGGACGGCCTGCTTCTGACCCGCACGATCCGCCGCAGCGAACTGGTCTGCCGCCAGGCACCGATCATCATGTGCACGAACGAGGCGACCGCAGAGACCATTTTCGGGGCTCGCGACGCCGGTGTGCATGAGTTCATGCGCAAGCCCTTCACCATGGGCGACCTGGAGCGCCGGCTGGAAGCGGTGACCCTGAAGCCGCGCGACTGGATCGAGGCCGTGCAATATGTCGGGCCGGATCGCCGCCGCTTCAATTCGGCCGAATACAAGGGCCCGCGCAAGCGTAAGGTCGACGCCGCCGGATCGGTAGCGGCGCGGCTCTCACAGGCCCTGCGCATTGTCCGTTCGGCCGCCCAGGCCCTGGACACCGATCCCGCCCAGGCCCGCCGCGCCCTGGCCGTCCAGGCCTTGGAGCTGCGCAAGGTCGGCGAGGCGGTCAAGGAACCGCGTCTGGTCGCCGCCGCCGAGGCCCTCGAAGAGTGCATGGTCAGCAATGCGCCCGGGGCTCAGGCCCGCACCGACCTGCTCAAGCGCATTGACGCCCTGATGAGCTTCATGGCCCCCGAGGCCGATACCGGCCGCGGCGCAGCCTAGCCGGGCTGGCCCCGCCTGATCTGCCCGATGCTGGGCAGGGTGAAGGGTTTCGCGGACTGAAGGTGTGTCGCGTGAACGACAAGCTGCAGCATTCCCGCCCCTGTCATAATTCGACAACCTAAGTCCTGAAAATATTTCACAGAGCGTCACTAACCGTCCCCCCAGCTAAACGAGGGGACTTCAATGAATTTCCGGGTTGTACTGATGGGTGCCGTTTCGGCGCTTGGACTGGCGTCGATGGCAAACGCCCAGGTCGCCAGCACTGAAACCGCCGAGGTCAGCGAACTGGTGATCACCGCCCGTCGTCCCCTCGCCGAGAGCGAGGCGACCGCCCTGCAAGTGCAGCGCGCCTCGGACTCTCTGGTCAGTGTCCTGTCGGCCGATGCCGTCGGCGACCTGCCCGACCAGAACATCGCCTTTGCCATCGGCCGTCTGCCGGGCGTCGCCGTCCAGCGCGACCAGGGCCAGGCCCGCTATGTCAACCTGCGCGGCGCGCCGGTCTACTGGACCACCCTGTCGTTCGACGGCCTGAGCGTGGTCAGCCCTCAGGGCCGCGACTCGCGCTTCGACAACATTCCTTCGGCCATCGCCAGCCAGATCTCGGTGCAGAAGGCGATCGTGCCGTCGATGCCGGGCGACACCGTTGCCGGCAATGTCGACATCCGCACGCGCCGCGCCTTTGACCACAAGGGCCAGAAGATCAGCGGCAAGATCGGCGTCGGCAAGGTCGAACTGGGTGGTGGCACCGAGCTGGATACTAGCCTCGTCTATTCGAACATCTTCATGGACGGCAAGCTGGGCCTCGTGGCCCAGGGCTCGTTCTACAGCCGCGACATGGTCACCAATAACTGGGAAACCGACCCCTATCTCGGCAACACGGTCGACCCGAGCAAGCGCTTTGCCCGCGAGCACGAGAACAAGCACTATCGTCTGAACCGTTCGAACTTCTCGGGCTCAACCCGGGTCGATTACCAGTTCGACGACAACAACACGGTCTTCGCCAGCACGATCAATACCTTCTTCCGTGATGACGAGCTGCGCGACAACTTCATCTTCCGGCTTGACCAGGGCACGGATGCGGCCGGCAACGCCTACAACAGCGCCAACTTCATCAACGCCAACTCCCCGACCTTCGGGACGGTCTATGGTGCGCGGATCAACGGTCGCGTCGACTATCGCGACACCAAGGAATTCATGACCACCAATACGGTGGGCGGCGAGCATGCCCTGTCGGGCTGGAATCTCTCCTGGCGCGCCAACTACACCTTCACCGACGACGGTCGCGACACCCCGGTCACCGCCGCCTTCCAGAGTCCGTCGAGCTTCCTGCTGCGTCCGACCGTCGAGTATGATCTCCGCAACGGCGACGTGAACACCATCAAGCTGTTCAGCACCGGCGGCACGACCACGGCCCGCACCAAGGGCGCCCAGGTCACCAATATCGAGGCCTTCCAGTTCCCGGCGACCTCGATCGGCAACGTCGAAGGCGGCGACATCACCAGCGCCTGGACCGGCAAGTTCGACCTCGATCACGAGGGGCAGCTGTTTGGCCTGCCGACGAAGTTCGAGTTCGGCGGCCTCTATACCGACCGCACCAAGAAGTCGCGCGAAACGGCCTTCAGCCGGTCCTTCACGGCCGCCAATGCCGTGCCGTGGGCCTTCTTCGCCATCGACGACGCCTATATGGGCACCCAGAACCTGAACTACAGCTTCCGCTACACCAATGCGGGCGCGACCACGGCCTATATGGACAACCTGGTGGCCACCGGCGTCGCCACCCGCAGCGACACCCGCGGCAACTTCTGGAAGGTGTCGGAAAAGATCACCGCCGCCTACGGCATGGCCACCACGACCTTCGACTGGGGTAACCTGGTCTATGGTGCCCGCGTCGAGATGATCGAGAACACCGGCCAGGCCTATGTGAACTTCCCGGCCGTCGGTGCGACCCCGGCCGAGACCCGTCTGGTCAATACTTCCAGCGACGAGACCCTAGTCTATCCCAGCCTGCACCTGAACTGGAACGTCACCGACGAGGTCAAGCTGCGGGTCGGCCTGACCACCTCGGCTTCGCGCGCCGACTTTGACGACCTGCGTCCCAACTTCTCGATCAATGACGCCAACCAGTCGATCTCGGGCGGCAACCCGAACGCCAAGCCGGAGAAGCAGATCGGTCTGGACACCTATGTCGAGTGGTACATGACTCCCGAGGGCTTCTTCTCGGCCGGCCTGTTCTACAAGGACATCTCGGACGTCCTGGTCCAGAAGGCGGACACCTTTGGCCTCGATACCCTCGACGTGCCGGGCCTCGACCGTTCGAACTACCTGTTCACCAAGGTCGACAACGGCGGCGACGGTCACCTGCAGGGTGTGGAAGTGTTCTTCTCGGGCACCGCCAAGAAGCTGGTCAGCGACCTGAACCTGCCGGAATGGATGGAAGGCTTCGGTACCCGCCTGTCGGGCACCTGGACCTCGTCGGAGGTCACCCTGCCGACCGTCGGCGGCGTGCCGGCGCGCAAGATCAGCGTCCTGGGTACTTCGGACGCCGTCTACAACCTGCAGGCCATCTACGAAAAGTACGGCCTGACCGTTCGTCTCGCCTACCAGTACCGCACCCCCTGGGGCGAGTCGGTGGGCAGCTACCGAGTCACCAATGGTGTCGTCAATCCGGCCGACAACGGCGACATCTTCTGGGATGCCGACGAGGAACTCGACCTGTCGGTCCGCTACCAGGTCAACCAGAACTTCGAAGTCTATCTCGACGGCGTCAATCTGACTGACCAGGGTGCCCGTCGCTATGGCGATCAGAAGCGCTATCCGATCGAGTACGAGACCTTTGGTCGCCGCTATGTCGCGGGTGTCCGCTTCAACTTCTAAAGCTGGAGAGCTTGGGGTCGCTTCGGCGATCCGTGCGACGGGAGCCGGCTGAGCGATCAGCCGGCTCTTGGCGTTTTAGCGATCCGTGTCCGGACTATCTCTGGCCGGCAGGGCGTTGCAGCCAGAGCCGCAAGGCGTCATTGACCGCTTTGGGGGCTTCCATCGGGGTCATGTGGCCGGCGTGGTGGATGACCACCGGCGGCGCGCCCCCGATCGCCTCGGCCATGGCGCGGTGCCCGGCGACCGGGGTGATCTGGTCGGTCTCGCCACAGAGGATCAGCAGCGGAACCTTCAGGGCCTTCAGGGCCGCCTCGCCGTCCTGGCGTTCCAGGCTGTTCTGGCGGATGAAGACCTCGCGGCCGAGGCGCTGGGTCATGGCCACGATGCGGCCGGTCAGGTCCTGGTCGTTCAGGCGCGAGGCGTCGATATAGCTTTTCAGGATCGCTTGGCTGATGCCCAGAAAGTCGCCGGGCCTCCGGGCGGCTTCAGTCAGGGCCTGTCGCCGGGAGGCGCGCTCGGGGGTGTCGACGCGGATCGAGGTGTCCAGCAGGGCCAGGCGCTCAAGACGCCCGGGCGCGATCCGGGCGATCTCCTGGGCGACATAGCCGCCCATCGAAAAGCCCGCGAGGGCGAAGGTCGGTTCGGCCTGGTCCAGAACGCCCTGCGCCAGGTCTTTGATGGATTCGCCGCGCGTCAGATCGGGGACCCAGGGGCGGGCGACATCGGCCAGTCCGCTGATCTGGTCGCGCCACAGCCCGGCATCGTTCAGCAGGCCGGGCAGGAGGATCAACTGGGGGAGGGGGGGCATCGGGCGCTTATAGCGCGCCCTTCTCCCCCTGCGGGAGAAGGTGCCGGCGCAGCCGACGGATGAGGGGTCGCCTGGCCTGACCGGATAGAGGAGCGCGACCCCTCACCCGAACCTTCGGGCCACCCTCTCCCGCAGGGGGAGAGGGAAACGAAAAAGGGGCGCTTGAAGCGCCCCTTCCGTCGAACCCGGTTAAGCCTAGGCCTCGACCATGTTCTTGGCGATGGCCGCTTCGCGCATCGTCTTCTGCAGCTTTTCGAAGGCGCGGACCTCGATCTGGCGAACCCGCTCGCGGCTGACGCCATAATGGGCGGCCAGGTCTTCCAGGGTGGTCGGGTCGTCCTTCAGGCGACGCTCGGTCAGGATGTGACGCTCGCGGTCGGTCAGTTCGACCATGGCCTCCTGAAGCAGCCCCATGCGCAGGGACTTTTCTTCATTCTCGGCGACCACGGTCTCCTGGCTGACCTGCTCGTCATCGGCCAGCCAGTCCTGCCACTCGCTTTCGCTGTCCGAGCGCAGGGGCGCGTTCAGCGAGGCGTCGGGGCCCGACAGGCGGCGGTTCATCGAGATGACCTCGCTGTCCAGCACGCCCAGCTTGGTGGCGATGGCGCTGACCTGATCGGCGCGCAGGTCGCCGTCCTGGAAGGCCTCGATCTGGCTCTTGGCCTTGCGCAGGTTGAAGAACAGCTTCTTCTGCGCCGCGGTTGTGCCCATCTTCACCAGCGACCACGAGCGCAGGATGTATTCCTGGATCGAGGCGCGGATCCACCACATGGCATAGGTGGCCAGGCGGAAGCCCTTGTCGGGCTCGAACTTCTTGACGGCCTGCATCAGACCGACATTGCCCTCGGAGATCACCTCGCCGATCGGCAGGCCGTAGCCGCGATAGCCCATGGCGATCTTGGTCACCAGGCGCAGGTGCGAGGTGACCATCTTGTGGGCGGCTTCAGAGTCCTGATGCTCCTTCCAGCGCTGGGCGAGCATGAACTCCTCGTCCTTCGGCAGCATCGGGAACTTGCGGATCTCGGTGAGGTATCGCGACAGGCCGCCGTCAGGCGACATCACCGACAAAGAGCTAGCGGCCATAAAAACACATCCCCTTGGGCCGGCGGATCGCCCGCCTCGTCCCATCACAACAGGTCAGATAGGAAGCGGTTGCGGTCAAGTTAAGGCCTATGACGCATTTGTAATCTCCCAGCCACCCACTCAGGTATTGTCCGGACCGGTCGAGGCCTTGAACGGGCACCACTTCGCGGCGATCCTGCCGCCGTTATCTCACACAGGACTGGGTCCAGTATGCTCCGTTTCGTCTTTCGCGTCCTGTTCGCCGCGCTCGGCCTGTGGCTGGCCGATCGCCTGCTCGGCGGCATCTCGGCCGACGGCTGGCCGACCCTGATCCTGGCGAGCCTGCTGCTGGGCGTCGTCAATGCGGTGGTCAAGCCGGTGGTGGTGCTGCTGACCTTTCCGATCACCATCGTCAGCCTGGGCCTGTTCCTGCTGGTGGTGAACGCGGCCATGCTGGGCCTGGTGGCCTGGCTGCTGGATGGCCTGATCGTGAACGGCCTGGTGTCCGGTGTCCTCGGCTCGATCATTGTGGGTGTGGTCAGCTGGGCGGGGCAGGTGATGATCGGCGACGGCAAGGCGCGCGAGGACGCCTGATCCGCCTGCCGCAAAGGCAGCCTGCCCAGGACCGTGATCCTGCTCTAGTCTCTGCTCCATGACGCCCCGGCCACGGGACCGAGGCGCGGGAGGAGAGCAGCGATGAGCATCGCCGGCGTAAATCACCTGGCCCTGGTCTGCCGCGACATGGCCGAAACCACCCGGTTCTATACCGAGGTCCTGGGCATGCCGCTGATCAAGACCGTCCAGTTGCCGGACGGCGGCCAGCACTTCTTCTTCGACTGCGGCGGGGGCTCCAGCCTGGCCTTTTTCTGGTGGGCCGATGGGCCGCCGGCCGCGCCGGGGATCGCCTCGGTGAAGGCCTTCCCGCTGGAGGCCCGCACGGCGGTCGGGTCTATGAACCACATCGCCTTTTCGGTTCCGGAGGACGAGCTGGAAACCTGGCGGCAGCGCCTGGTCGAGGCCGGGGTCGAGACCTTTCCGATGGTGGTCAATCACGACGACAGCGAGATGGGCGTAGCCCGCAAGAACCATGAGGGCGTCTTCGTGCGTTCGGTCTATTTCACCGACCCCAATGGGATCATGATGGAGCTGGCCGCTTTCACCCGACCCTTTACCCCCGCCGATGTCCGCCACGCGCCGGGCTCGGCGCGCACGCCGGCGGAGGTCTGAGCCATGCCGCGCCTGCGCCAGATTCCCAGGGCCGAGGTCTCTGATCCGAAGGTGCTGGCCCTCTATGACCAGCTGTTCGGCGACCGCGATCCGGTCAGCCAGCCCGGCACCGCCACCGGCACGCGGGGTGACTGGTGGACCGTGTTCGCCAACAGTCCGGACGTACTGCTGCATGCGGCCCGCGGTTTTGGGCTCTATCGCGACCCGGCCCGCAAGCTGGACCCGGTGCTGCGGGAACTAGCCCAGACCCGGGCCGGCTGGGCGCGGGGCAGCCAGTTCGTCTATTCCCAGCACTGCAAGTCCCTGCGGGGCCTCGGCGTCTCCGAGGCCAGGATCGCCGCCGTGGCAGCCTGGCCGGTGTCGGACCTCTTCGATCGTCGCGAGCGCGCGGTCCTGGCCTATGCCGACGCCCTGGTCCTCGACGGCGGGCGGGTGGCTGACGGCGTGTTCGAGGCCCTAAAGGCCGAACTCGACGACGAGCAGATCCTGGAACTGACCTACATCACCTGTCTCTACGAGATGCATGCGGTGATGAGCCGGGCCCTGCGGCTGGAGTTCGATGACCGGCCCGAACCGGTCGTCGAGGTCGCGGCCCCGGAGGGGTTTGCGGCCCGCGATTTCATGGATACGGGGCGATCGGCCGATGCCGCCGCGCTGCCGGCCAAGGACCCGGAAAGCGCAGGGTAGAGGCCGATCCCGGCCACCTAAGTCCCTCTAAAGCTTGCGGTAATCACTGTGACGGCCGCGTGAAGTTTTCGCGAAATCACGCCCCTGAAGCGGCACCATTAGCCCGCTGTTAGGTCTGAAATGGTCCCTGCTTGGGCAGTGGAGGCGTATCCGATGTTCACCCTGCGAGACACCGTTTCTTCCCTGCAGCCGGCGCGCGCCGACGATCTGGGCAAGACTCTCTATGAGCGGTTCCGCGAGGAGCCCGACAGCCTGATCATCCCTGTGCTCGATGCCGAGGACCGCCCCATCGGCCTTGTCGAGCGCAATGCCTTCTTCCTGCGCATGGCCGCCGAATATGGCCGGGCCCTCTACGCCAATCGTCCGATCTCCGTCCTGATGGATGTCGAGCCCCTGGTGGTCGAGGCCGACATGGCCCTGGCCGAGTTCACAAACGATAGCCTCTCCTATCGGGCCTCGGATCTGCTGCGTGGCTTCATCGTCACCGACGGCGGACGCTATCTGGGCGTCGGCACGGTCCTGGCCCTGTTGCAGGCCGCCAGCGAAAGCAATCGCCGCGCCCTGGCCCAGCTGGCCTCGGCCAATGAAACCGCCGAACGGGCCGAAAACTTCATGACCGCCGTGGTCGAGGCCATGCCCTCGATGGTCTTCGTCAAGCGAGCTGACGATCACCGCTATGTCCTGCTCAACCGGGCCGGCGAAAAGACCCTGGGCATGTCGCGCGAGGAGATGATCGGTCGGACCGACGCCGACTTCTATTCCCCGGAACAGGCCGAGATCTACGCCCAGCGCGACCGGGACCTGGTGGCTTCCGGCGAGGTCCGGGTGATCGAGGAAGACCTGGTGCCGCGCAAGGATGGGACCATGGCCATCCTGCGGACCAAGAAGATCGCCATCTTCGATTCCGAGGGCAAGGCCGAGTACCTAGTGGGCGTTTCCGAAGACATCGCCGACCGCAAGCGGGCTGAGGCCCAGATCGCTCGTCTGGCCCACTATGATCCCCTGACCGAACTGCCCAACCGGGTGCTGTTCCAGAAGGACCTGGGCGAGGCCTTGTCGCGCCGGGCGCGATCGGGTGACAAGCTGGCCGTGCACTTCATCGACCTGGACCGCTTCAAGTCGGTCAATGACACCCTGGGTCACCCGCTGGGCGATGCCCTGCTGCGCATCGCCGCCGAACGCCTGCGCGGCTGCGTGCGGGATGGCGACACCGTGGCCCGCCTGGGTGGCGATGAGTTTGCCGTGGTCCAGACCGGCCTTGCCGACCTGACCGGGGCCACAAGACTTGCCGAGCGGGTGGTCGAAGCCATGGCCGCCCCGTTCGACCTCCAGGGCCATCAGGTCATGATCGGGGCCAGTGTCGGGGTCTCCGTCGCGCCATCGGACGGTGACGATGCCGACGAGCTGCTCAAGAAGGCCGACATGGCGCTCTATCGCGCCAAGGCCGATGGGCGCGGGGCCTTCCACTTCTTTGAACGGGCCATGGACGAAGAACTGCAGGCCCGGCGGGCCCTGGAGCTCGACCTGCGCCGGGCCCTGACCGCCGGCGAGTTCCAGCTCTACTACCAGCCGCTCTATCATCTGGGCGACGACCGGGTCACCGGCTGCGAGGCGCTGCTGCGCTGGAACCATCCCGATCGCGGCATGGTTTCGCCGGCCGACTTCATTCCGATTGCCGAGGAGATCGGCCTGATCGTCCAGTTGGGTGAGTGGGTCCTGCGCCAGGCCTGTGCGGAAGCCGCGACCTGGCCCGACCATGTGCGTCTGGCGGTCAATCTGTCGCCGGCCCAGTTCCGCGACCGGGCCCTGGTCAGCACCGTGGTCTCGGCCCTGGCGGTCTCAGGCCTGCCGGCCCAGAGGCTGGAGCTGGAAATCACCGAGTCGGTCCTGCTGCAGGACAATGTCGCCAACATGTCGATGCTGCATGATCTGAAGGCCCTGGGCGTGCGCATCTCAATGGATGACTTCGGCACCGGCTATTCGTCCCTGAGCTATCTGCGCAGCTTCCCGTTCGACAAGATCAAGATCGACCAGACCTTTGTCCGCGACATCCTCGAGGACAGCGACGCCATGGCCATCATCAAGGCCGTTCTGGACCTCGGCTCGAGCCTGGGTATCGTCACCACGGCCGAGGGCGTCGAGACCGTCGAGCAGCTCAATGCCCTGCGCGACCAGGGCTGCGCCGAGATCCAGGGCTATTTCATCAGCCGGCCCGCCCCGGCCAGCGAGATCGCGCGCCTGCTCGGCGTCGAGGCGCGGGATCTGCGCGTGCCCGAAGGCCGCCAGGCCGTGCTGACCTTCGCTCCAAAGGAGGCACCGGCAAAGACGTCGCGCGCCAAGCGCGGCGTGCGAAGCGCGAAAGCCTAGACGTCTCCGGTTCAGGTTTCGGCGGGAGGCGGCGACGACTTTCGCGGCCGGCCGCCCAGCTTTCCGTTCTCGCGTGCAGACGTCGTCTTGCGGGGACTGCGCGCCTGGCCGCCTTTCTGGCCTAGTTGCGCGGCGATCCAGGCCCTGGATCCGAACACGCCTTCGAAAAGGGCCGGTACATAGAGATCGGCGTCCAGCTTGGGAAAATAGAGCCCGGTCCCGCCACCCACGACCTGCACTTCGGCCAACTGGTCTGGCGTGGCGTTTTCCAGGGTCTGGGTCAGGGCGGGGGGAAAGCTGAAATAGGCACCGTTATCCAACTCGATTTCGACCAGAGCCCGGGTCCTGACATAGCGCGCCGCGACGGCGTGAACGCGATCCCGGTCAAGGCGAACGCCCAGAACCGTCGCCGTTCGGACCTCCTCGTCAGTAATCGCCATGAACGCGTCTCCATTCTGCGCAGAGCTTTTCGAGGTTGGCCTCGATCAACGCCACGATCGGCACCAGGTCCTTGCCCTTGAAGCCATGGTTTTCCCGTATCTCCACCGGACCGTGTGACAGCGGATCGCCGTTGCAGTTCAACAGGAAAACCGCTGCGTGTTCGGGGCCAACGACATGCACATGGCTGGGTCGGTGGTCTTCCGAATAGATGACGATGCGGTTTGCGCCATGACGCACTAGCGTTGCCATTGCAGTCTATCAAAAACCCAAGCGCTTAGGAATGGCGTGAATGCGCCGCACCAAATGAAGCCCTGGCCGCCTTGATTATGCAATCAAAAGACGTGTTTTTGATATATTCGCGTTAAAATTTCAGGCGATCCGCTTCAAGGCTGCGCCCAGGTCCTCGACCATTTCCGGCGTCGTGGCCCAGGAGCACATGAAGCGGGCCGTGCCGTCCAGGAAGCGGTAGACGAACCAGCCCTCGCCGCGCAGACGCTCCAGGGTCGGCTCGTCCATGTCGACGAAGACGCCATTGGCCTCGACCGGGTGGCGGATCGGGAAGGGCATCAGGGCCGCCAGCTTGCGGGCCATGGCATTGGCGTGAGCCGCCCGCGCCGCCCAGGGGCCGCCGTCATTGGCCTCGCCCAGCAGGCCCAGCCACGGGGCGGCCAGGAAGCGGCCCTTGCTGACCAGCTGGCCGGCATGTTTCAGCCGCGCATCCAGCCGGCGGGCGTGGTCGGGATTGAGGAAGACCACGGCCTCGGTCGGGGTCGAACCGGCCTTGGTGCCGCCCATGACCAGGATGTCGACGCCCATCTTCGCGACGGTCTTCAGATCAAAGCCCGCCGCCACGGCATTGGCCAGACGCGCGCCATCCAGGTGGACGCCATAGCCCTTGGCCTTCACCGGCGCGATCAGGGCGGCCAGGTGCGCCGCGTCATAGACCGTGCCGTATTCGGTGGCGGTGGTCAGGGACAGGGCCGCGGCCGGCTGGTTGTAGGACACCTCAGGCCGCGCCAGGGCCGCTTCCAGTCCGGCCAGTTCGATCTTGCCCGAGGCCCCCGGCAGGCCGATCAGCCCGACGCCCTGGCCAAAGAAGCCGGGCGCGCCGGTCTCGTCGGTGCAGATATGGGCATGCTCGTGGGCCAGGACCGCCTCGTGCGGCCGAGCGAGGACCGTCAGGGCAAAGGCATTGGCCGCCGTGCCCGAGGCGGTGAAACGGACCTCGGCATCGGCGTCCAGCAGGGCGCGGATCCGGTCGGCCGCGGCGGCGCTGACATGGTCGGTGCCATAGCCCGAGGCCGTCCCGGCATTGGCGGCGAGCATCGCCTCCATGACCTCGGGCATGGCCCCGGCGACATTGTCGGACGCGAAATCGTAGCGGGCAGAAGACATCAGAACGGCGGACTCTCTGGAAAACCGGGCGTGGCAGGGTCGATCACATGCCATGCCGGGGCCGAGCGGGTCCAGATCCGGACGCCCGGCTTGAGGTCGGCGGACTCGTCCAGCCCGCCCAGCTTCACGGCCAGGAAGGGCGCGCCGATATCCGACAGCAGGGGCGTGCCGCAGTCCGGGCAGAACACCCGCCCGACATTGGCCCCGCTGCCGCCGGGGCGGTCATACTGGCGGGGCGTGCCCTCGACAAAGCGAACGCTGTCGCGCGGGGCCATGGCGATGAAGTTGGGCCCGCCGCCCGAGGCATACTGGCAGTCCCGGCAGTGGCAGACGGCCACGCCCATGAACTCGGCGTCGATCTCGTAGCGAATGGCGCCGCAGAGGCAGCCGCCGGTCTTGAGGGTCATCACAGTGCTCCGTCTTGAGGATCAGGCCTGGCGGCCCCAGGCCCTCACGTCGTCCACAAACAGCTCGGGCTCTTCCATCGCCGCAAAGTGGCCGCCGCGCGGCATGTCGGTCCAGCGGGTGATGTTGTAGGCGCGGTCGCACCAGCTGCGGGGCGGGGCGGAATAGAGCAGCTCCCCGGGGAAGTTGGCGAAGGCAGTGGGGGTCTCGCAGCGGGTCCCGGCCGGCAGGACAATGCCGCCTTCCTCCATCAGGCCACGATAGTACCAGGCCCCGGTCGTGAAGCTGCCGGTCATCACATAGAGCATGATGTTGGTCAGCAGCTGGTCGTCGCTGAACACCTGCTCGAAGGGCTTGCCGGACAGGTCGGCCCAGTCGTGGAAGCGCTCGAGGATCCAGGCCGCCTGGCCGACCGGATTGCCCGCGCCCAGCCAGGCCAGGGACTGGGGCTTGGAGGCCTGGAGCCGGAAATAGGCCCCCATGACGTCCATGGCAAAGCCGGTGCGCTGGATCCAGGCGATCTCGGCCTCACCCTGCGGCGGGCCGGCGGGCCGGAAGCCGATCATGTTCAGGTGGATGGCCTTGACGTGTGCGGTGTGGTCGAGGCCGAGCCAGGAGGTGACCAGCCCCCCCCAGTCGCCGCCCTGGGCGAGGTAGCGGTCATAGCCCAGCACCTCCGTCATCAGTGTGTTGAACAGGCGGGCGGTGGCGCGCTGGCCGATCGGGCGGGCGGGCTTCCCCGAAAAGCCGAAGCCGGGCAGGGACGGGATCACCAGATCAAACGCGTCGGCCGGGTCGCCGCCATGGCGTGACGGGAAGGCCAAGGGCTCGATGGCGTCCCAGAACTCGA
Organism: Caulobacter henricii; assembly: GCF_001414055.1. Taxonomy (GTDB): domain Bacteria; phylum Pseudomonadota; class Alphaproteobacteria; order Caulobacterales; family Caulobacteraceae; genus Caulobacter; species Caulobacter henricii. The sequence continues at coordinate 677,108 of NZ_CP013002.1, forward strand.
AATGGCTGCCCGGCCAGCCATGGGTCAGCAGCAGCGGCCGCTTGCCGCCGGCCTCGCCCACCACGTGGACGAAGTGGATGTCGAGGTCCTCGACCCTGGCCGTGAACTGCGGATGGCGGTTGAGGGTCTCCTGCGCCTTGGCCACATCGAAGCCGTCGGCCCAGTAGGCGGTCAAGCGCTTGAGGGTGGCGGCGTCACAGCCATGGTTCCATCCGCCGCCCTCCGGCGCATCCGGGAACGCATAGGCCCGGACCTGGGCCATGACCCTGTCGACGGCTTCCTGGCTCCACTCGACCCTGAACGGCGTGGCCATGGCGTCCTCCCTGTTTTGCGGAGAGGGTCAGGCGGGTGACGTGGGGGAGGTCAAGACTAACTCCGCTCTCCCCGGCGAAAGCCGGGGCCCAGATCAAACCCTGAGAAGTGGGCGTCTTCACACCGTCCGCAGGCGCATCATCCCGAGACGCTCTGGCTGAATCTGGGCCCCGGCTTTCGCCGGGGAGAGCGGAAGTTTTGCTAGGCCTTCACCACCCCGATCCGCTCCCGCACCTTCGGCCACAGCACGTTCACCGCCAGCCCGGTCAGGACCAGCCCGGCGGCGATCAGCTTCCAGGCGGGCAGGCCCTCGTGCAGCAGCAGGGCTGAGGCGCCCATGCCGAACACCGGGACCAGCAGGGCCATAGGCGTCACCGTGGCGGCCGGGTGGCGGGCCAGCAGCCAGCCCCAGGCGGCATAGCCGAACATGGTATTGCCCACCGCCTGCCAGAGAACGGCCACCCAGGTCAGGGCATCGGCCGAGCGCACGCCGTGGACCATGGCGCTCCAGCCTTCCAGCCACAGCGACATCGCAAACAGCGGCGGGATCGAGAACAGGCTGGCCCAGACCACATAGCCCAGCATGTTCACGCTGCCGGCCTGACGGGCGACGATATTGCCGCCCGACCAGCTGGCGGCGGCCAGCAGCACCAGCCCGACGCCCAGGGGCGTGGCCGAGCCGCCGCCATGGGCGGCGATCAGCACGATGCCCGAAGCGGCCAGCAGCAGGGCGACGACCTGAAAGGGCTGCACCCGCTCGCCGTTGATCTTCATGGCCATGCCGATGGTGAAGAACACCTGGGTCTGCACCACCAGCGAGGCCAGGCCCGGCGAGATGTGGCCCTTCATGGCCAGGAACAGCATGCCGAACTGTCCGGCCCCGATCAGCACGCCATAGGCGGCCAGGTTGCGCCACGGCACATCGGGCCGCCTGACGAAAAACGCCATGGGCAGTAGTACCAGGGTGAACCTCAGGGTGGCGAACAGCAGGGGTGGCAGATGGTCGAGCCCGATGCGGATGACCACGAAATTGGTGCCCCACACCGCCACCACGGCCAGGGCCAGCAGCAGATGGCGCAGGGGCAGGGGCGCAGCGGTCATCGGCGGGTCCTTTTCGGGCGGGCCATCCGCCTTTGATACCTGACGTGCGGCGCTGCAATGGAAACATTGTCCCGGTGACAATCCGGAGGCGATGCGGGCGGGATCAGGGCTCCGGCAGCCCGAGGCCGCGCAGCAGGGTGGCAAACATCTGGCGCCGCAGGGTCTGGGGGTCGATGGTCGGGGCCAGCTTGCCGGTGATCTGCAGCATCAGCATGCCGTGCAGCACCGACCAGAACATGTGGCCGATCATCTCGGCGTCGCCCTCCAGCAGGCCCGCCCGGATCATGCCCTCGACATGAACGGTCATGGTCCGCCGGGCCCGGGCGACGGCCGCCTGCAGCTCCGGATAGTCGGCCTCGGTCGGCTGGTTGAGGTCGAACATCAGGCGGTAGGCCTGGGGCTGGGCGAGGGCAAATTCGATATAGGCCATGCCGGCCTGGCGTGACCGGACGATCGGGTCGCCCGCCTGACCCATCCCGGCCTCGAGGGCCTCGGCGAAGCGGGTAAAGGCGGCCGCCCGAACGGCGGCAAGGATGGCGTCCTTGTCCTGGAAATAGCGATAGGGCGTCATCGGACTGACCCCCATGGCCGTTGCCAGCTCGCGCATGGTCACGGCCTCGGGGCCGCGCTCGGCGAACAGGCCTTCGGCGGCCACGCACAGGCGACGGCGGAAATCTTCGACGTCTTCGGAAGACAGGACGCGGGGCACTGACGAATCCCAGTTGACGAACTCATTTTCTTACAACATAAATTTACAACGTAAACAATAAGCCATCACGACCACAGCCCGGAGACCGACCATGGACGGCGAGGTTCGCGTCAACCCCTATCTGACCGGCAATTTCGCACCGGTGCACAGCGAGGATGATTTCGAGCTGGTGGTGGAGGGGGTCCTGCCCCCCGGCCTGACGGGCACCCTGTACCGCAACGGACCCAATCCGCAGTTCGAGGCGCGCGACGGCAACTATCACTGGTTCGTCGGCGACGGCATGCTGCACGCCTTCACCCTGGACGCGGGCCGTGTGCACTACCGCAATCGCTGGGTCCGCACGAACAAGTGGACGGTCGAACACGCGGCCGGCCAGGCCCTGTTCGGCAGCTGGGGCAATCCGATGACCACCGATCCGTCGGTCATGGGCACCGACAGCGGCGTGGCCAATACCAACATCGTCCAGCATGCCGGCCGCCTGCTGGCCCTGGAGGAGGCCCATGCGCCCTTCCAGCTGTCGGGACCCGAGCTCGACTCCATCGGGTCCTATGATCTGGGTGGCAAGGTCACCGCCCACCCCAAGACCTGCCCGCTCACCGGCGAGATGGTGTTCTTCGCCTATGCCGATGATCCGATGCCGCTGTCGAACAAGGTCAGCTGGGGTGTGGCTGACGCCAACGGCACCCTGCTGAAGCGCGAGACCTTTGAGGCCCCCTATTGCTCGATGATCCATGATTTCGCGGTCACCCGCGAGCATGTGGTCATTCCGGTCCTGCCCCTGACCGGAAGCCTGCAGCGGGCCATGGGCGGCAAGCCGGTCTTTGCCTGGGAGCCCGAAAAGGGCGGCCAGCTGGCGGTGCTGCGCCGCGACCGGGGCGTCGAAAGCCTGCGCTGGTTCGAGGCCCCCAAGGGCTATGTCTTCCACGTGATGAACGCCTTCGATGAGGGCGAGACCGTCATCGTCGACGTCATGCGCCATGCCGCGGCCCCGCTGTTCCCCAAGGCCGACGGCACGCGGGGCGAGAACGCGGCGGCCTATCTGGTGCGCTGGACGATCGACCTGGCCAGCGGGTCGGTGACCGAAACCCAACTCGACGATCTGGCCGGCGAGTTCCCGCGCTTTGACGAACGGCTCGCGGGCCTGCCCTATCGTCACGGCTGGTTTGTCGGCCAGAGCCTAAAGCCCGGCGACTTCCGCACCCACATCATCGCCCATATCGACCTCGAGACGGGCCGTCGCAGCGAATGGAGCGTCCCGGTCGGCGATGCGGTGTCCGAGGCGGTCTTCACCCCGGCCTCACCGACTGCGCCGGAGGGCGAGGGCTGGCTGACGGCGGTGGTCTATCGCGGCCAGCTGAACGCTAGTGAGCTGGTGGTTCTGGATGCCCAGAACGTGGCTGCCGGACCGGTAGCCAGTGCAAAGGTGCCGAGGCGCGTGCCGTTCGGCTTCCACGGCAACTGGGTGAACGCCTAGCGTCCTTCTCCCCTTGCGGGAGAAGGAAGGCGAACAAGTGTTTGACTTGATCGCGGAAGCTCCTGTTACCTCACCGCCAACAACCAAGGGAGCGCCGCCATGGCCTGGGATTTTCTGGTCGCCAAGACCGACCTGAGACAGACACAGTTCCAGCCCGCGACCCTGCCGGACCTGGGCGAGGGTGAGGTCCGGCTGGCCGTCGACAGCTTTGCCCTGACGGCCAACAACATCACCTATGCCGTGTTCGGCGAGGCGATGCGCTACTGGGATTTCTTCCCGGCGGCGGAAGGCTTCGGCCGCGTGCCGGTCTGGGGCTTTGCCACGGTCGAGGCCTCGAACCATCCGGACATCAGCCTGGGTCAGCGCTTCTACGGCTACTACCCGATGTCCAGCCACCTGACGGTCCAGCCGCGCAAGACGCGGGGCGGCTTCGCCGACGCCGCGCCCCACCGGCAGCATCTGGCGGCGGTCTATAACCAGTATTCAGCCGTCGGCGCCGAGGATGACCTGGAGGCGGCCCGGGCGATCCTGCAGCCGCTGTTCATCACCGGATTCCTGATCGACGACTTCCTCGACGAGCACGCCATGTTCGGGGCCGGCTCGATCATCCTGTCCAGCGCCTCGTCCAAGACCGCGATCGGCCTGGCCTTCCTGCTCAAGCAGCGGGGCGGGGCCAAGGTGGTCGGCCTGACCTCGTCGCGCAATGTCGCCTTCGTCGAGGCCCTGGGCTTCTACGACCAGGTGGTGACCTATGAGGATCTCGCCACCGCCCCGATGGCGACGCCGGCGGTCTTTGTCGACTTTGCCGGCGATGCGGCGGTGCTGGGCACGGTGCACCGGCGGTTCGGGGACGACGTGGCCTATTCCTGCCTGGTGGGCGGCACCCACTGGGAGGCACCGCGCGGCGCCGGTGACCTGCCGGGCCCGCGTCCGATCCTGTTCTTCGCCCCCGACCGCGTGAAGAAGCGCCAGGAAGACTGGGGCCCCGGCGGCTTCGAGACCCGCTACGGCGCGGCCTGGAGCGCCTTTGTCGGCGATGCGCCGCGCTGGCTGAAGGTCGAGACCGGCCACGGGCAGGATGCGCTGGCCGAGACCTATCTGTCGGTGCTGGAGGGCCGAGCCACGCCGGAGACGGGGTGTATCGTCAGGCCCTAGGGCTCCGTCCTTCAACCGCTCTTCCCGGCGAAAGCCGGGAGCCAGATCGCGTTCAGAACGGCTGTTGTTCTGGCTCGGTCAGAAGGCGCGCCATCCCCAGACGCCCAGGCTGAATCTGGGCCCCGGCCTTCGCCGGGGAGAGCGGAGATATTTACTTGCCCGCCATCCGGTCGATCACCGCCACGATCCGAGGCCAGGCCGCCGAGGTCGGGTCGATCAGTTCAAAGTGTCCGGCCTCGGCCATCGTGATCTCCTCGACCCGGTCGCCGGACGCCTTTGCCCTGGCTGCGAAGTCGACACCGAAGGCCGGCGGCACGATCGGGTCCAGCGCGCCGGAGATCACCGCCACGGGCGTCCTGATCGGCAGCAGGGCCGGTGGCGAGGTGTCGGCATAGCGGTCTGAAAGGGCCGAGCCGGCGGTCAGCCGGTCGATGGTCTCTGGCCCCCCGCAGGCGTCAGGCCCCGTGGCGCGATAGGCGGCGAGATCATTGATGCCGGCCAGGCTGATCGCCCCCCGGATCTTCAGCGGCTTGCCCACGCGCAGGGGACTGGCCTTGGGCAGGCGCGGGCGCGCCGCGGCCCAGGTGGTCAGGTGGCCGCCGGCCGAGTGTCCGGCCACGACGACGCGCCGGAGATCCAGATTATGGACCGGTGCCAGCTGGCGCAGCCTGTCCAGGCCGTTCGCCACATCGACGAAGGTGCCCGGATAGCCGCCGCCGGGTTCGCCCAGCCGGCGATAGGCCAGGTTCCAGACCGCATAGCCGCGCCCCTGCAGGTCCTTGGCCATATAGGCCATCAGCTCGACGCTGGGATATTTGGCCTGCCAGCAGCCGCCGTGGATCAGCACCACCACGGGATGCTTGCCGGCCCCGGCGGGCAGCCAGAGGTCGCCGAACTGCTCGGGCTCGGCGCCATAGGGGATGTGCGCGGTCGGCTGGGCGCGCGGCATGTCCAGCAGCTGGCGGAAGGTCTTGGGCGCGGCGGCGGCGGAGCTGGCCGTGATCAGGGCGAGGGCAATGGCGAAACAGGCAAGGCGCATGAGTGGGCTTTCGTCGATCGGACCGCCAGCTAGCCCCGCGCCGGCGGGGCGCGTCAACGGTTCAGGCGGCGCGCAGGCGAGAGCAAGAAGTCGTGACCTATAACCTCCGCTCTCCCCGGCGAAAGCCGGGGCCCAGATCGAACCCACGATCACGTCCGCACGGGCAAGACTTTTGGCGGATCAGCCCCAAACGCACCGGATGAATCTGGGCCCCGGCTTTCGCCGGGGAGAGCGGATATCTTATAACCTTAGATTGAATTTAACAGATAATCTCTTTAAGGTTACGCCATGATGTTCCACGTCTACATCATGGCCAGCCGCCGCAATGGTACACTCTACACGGGCTATACCGACGACCTCGGCCGTCGCGTCTCAGAGCATCAGTCGCGTGAACGCGGCTTCACCGGGCGATATGGTTGCACAATGCTGGTCTGGCATGAAGCCCATGAGACACGGGAAGGCACTTGGCGGCGTGAGCGCCAGATCAAGGAGTGGCGACGGGTCTGGAAGCTGCAACTGATCGAGGCTGATAACCCGGAGTGGCGGGATCTGGCTCTGGAGTTTCTGGGTTAGAGGACCTCCAGCAAGCCGCTCTCCCCGGCGAAAGTCGGGGCCTAGATTCATCCAGTACGTTTGGGGCTGGCGCGCCTAGGACACAGCCAAATCAGCTACGCTCAGGGTTCGATCTGGACCCCGGCTTTCGCCGGGGAGAGCGGGCTTTAGGGATCCAGAGCAAAACACCCGCCCCGGTTTCCCGGGACGGGCGCTTCAAACTCAGACTGCAGAGCCTGATCGCTAAACCAGCGACCCGTGGCACTGCTTGAACTTCTTGCCCGAACCGCAGGGGCAGGCCCCGTTGCGATTGGTGTTCTGCCAGCCGGCCGGCAGGGCCGAGGTCGGCAGGGCCTGGCGCTGGGCCGGGGTCAGGCCGGACGGAATGCCCCCGGCCACGGCGACATTTTCACCGGTCAGAGGATCGAGGTGGATTTCGATCAGTTCTTCCGGTGCCCGCAGCGGCTCGGGTTCGGCATAGGCGATCTCGACCGTCATCAGCCAGCGGGTGGTGTTGGTGCGCAGGTCGCCCAGCAGCTTTTCGAACAGGCTGAAGGCTTCGGTCTTGTACTCATTGAGCGGATCGCGCTGACCATAGCCGCGCAGGCCGATGACGTTGCGCAGATGGTCCAGGTGCATCAGGTGCTCGCGCCACTGCAGATCGATCATCTGCAGCAGGAAGCTCTTTTCCACCTGGCGCATCTGCTCGGGCGTAATGATCTCTTCGCGCTGGGCGGCATAGTCATTGGCGGCCTTGGTGATGCGTTCGCGCATCTCCTCGTCGGCGATGCCTTCCTCGGCGGCCCACTCGGCCAGGGGCAGGTCGAGCCCGAAGACCGACTTGACCCGTTCGGTCAGGCCCTCGATGTCCCACTGCTCGGCATAGGCCTTGGGCGGCAGGTGACGCAGGACCAGGTCGTCGACCACGTCGCGGCGCATTTCATGGATGATGTCCGAGAGGTCGCTGGACTCCATGAACTCCTGGCGCTGCTCGAACACGGCCTTGCGCTGGTCATTGACGACGTCGTCGTACTTCAGGAGGTTCTTGCGGATCTCGTAGTTGCGCTGCTCGACGCGCTTCTGGGCGGTGGCGATGGCGTTGTTGAGCCACTTGTGGGTGATCGCCTCGCCTTCCTGGACACCGAAGGTGCGCATGATCGCGTCCAGACGCTCGCCGGCAAAGATGCGCAGCAGGTCGTCTTCGCACGACAGGAAGAACTTGGAGTGGCCCGGGTCGCCCTGACGGCCGGTACGGCCGCGCAGCTGGTTGTCGATGCGGCGGCTTTCGTGGCGCTCGGTGCCGAGCACGAACAGGCCGCCGGCCTCGAGGGCCTGCTTCTTGGCGGCGGAGATCTCGGCTTCGAGGCTAGCCCGCTGGGCGACTTCGTCCTCGTGGGTCGGGACGATGCCCAGACCCTTCTGCTGCTGCCGCCAGGTGGACAGGCGCATGTCGATATTGCCGCCGAGCTGGATGTCGGTACCGCGGCCGGCCATGTTGGTGGCGATGGTCACCGCGCCGGGCACGCCCGCGTCGGCGACGATCAGGGCTTCCTGCTCGTGGAAGCGGGCGTTCAGCACCTGGTGCGGAATGCCGTTGTGCTTCTTGCCGTCATGTTCCCAGGCATAGGTGGCCAGGAGCTTGGACAGGGCTTCCGACTTCTCGATCGAGACCGTGCCGACCAGGATCGGCTGGCCGCGCATGTGGCAGTCGGCAATCTGCTTGAGGATCGACTCGTTCTTCTCGCGCTCGGTGCGATAGACCTCATCGTCGTCGTCGATGCGCAGGACCGGACGGTTGGTCGGGATCTCGCTGACGGCCATCTTGTAGATGTCGTCAAACTCCTGGGCCTCGGTCGAGGCCGTGCCGGTCATGCCCGACAGCTTGGTGTAGAGGCGGAAATAGTTCTGGATGGTCACCGAGGCCAGGGTCTGGTTCTCGGGCTGGATCTCGGCGCCTTCCTTGGCTTCGATGGCCTGGTGCAGGCCTTCCGACAGGCGGCGACCGGTCATCATGCGGCCGGTGAACTCGTCGATCAGCACGACCTCGTCGCCCTTGACGATATAGTCCTTGTCGCGCGTGTAGATCACATTGGCGCGCAGGGCCTGGTTCACGTGGTGGACCAGCGAGATGTTGGCGGCGTCATAGAGGCCGGCCGTGTCCTCGGCCAGGTGACCGCCGGCCATCAGGATCTCTTCGATGCGCTCCTGGCCCTCCTCGGTGAGGATGACCTGCTTCTGCTTCTCGTCGAAATCGTAGGTGGCCTTGTCCTTGATGAGCTCCTTCACCAGGACGTCGATGGTCTTGTAGAGCTCGCTGCGGTCCTCGGTGGGGCCCGAGATGATCAGCGGCGTGCGGGCTTCGTCGATCAGGATCGAGTCAACCTCGTCGACGATCACGAAGTGGTGGCCGCGCTGGACCATTTCCTCGACGCTGTAGACGAGGTTGTCGCGCAGATAGTCGAAGCCGAATTCGTTGTTGGTGCCGTAGGTGATGTCGCTGCGATAGGCCCGCTGGCGCTCGCCCTGGCTCAGGCCGTTGACGATGACGCCATAGCTGAGGCCGAGGAAATTGTAGACCTGACCCATCCAGTCGGCGTCGCGCTTGGCCAGATAGTCATTGACCGTGATGACGTGCACGCCCTTGCCGGCCAGGGCGTTCAGATAGGTGGGCAGGGTGGCGACCAGGGTCTTGCCTTCACCCGTGCGCATTTCCGAGATGCCGCCGAAGTGCAGCACCATGCCGCCGACCATCTGGACGTCGAAGTGGCGCATGCCCAGCACGCGCTTGGAGGCCTCGCGGACGGTGGCGAAGGCTTCATGCAGCAGGTCGTCGAGGGTCTCGCCCTTTTCCAGCCGGGCCTTGAACTCGGCGGTCTTGGCCTTCAGAGCCTCGTCGGAGAGCGCGGCGAGTTGCGGCTCAAAGGCGTTGATCTTCGCCACACGGGCGGTCAGCGTCTTGACCTTGCGGTCGTTGGAAGAGCCGAAGAGCTTTTTGGCGAAGCCGAGCATGAAGTCGAGATTCCGATGAAGTGTTAGGCGCAGCGGGCGTCGGAGTTCCTGCAAGGTAACGACCAGGCACGACGATTTCCGTCTTTACAGCGCGCGGGAGACTTAAGCAGCGACCCTTCCAGTGTCAACGCGAGGGCCCGCCATAGAGCCCGGCAAAGGTGTCGGTTTCAGGCCTTTTCAGCATTTCGAAGACGACTGCGCCAAAAATGCCGGAAACCCCTGTTGTGGAAGTGGCGGACTTGCATTCCCCTGATGCCGAAACCGCGCTAGAGCCGTCCCGAAGGTTCGCCGGAGGTTCGCCCCTTGATCAAGTTCCCTCACAGCCGGATCTGGGCCCTGCTGGCCGTCACGGTGGTGGTGGCCGCCTGCGGCCAGAACCAGAGCGCCGAGAAGCCGCCGGAGCCGGGTGATACGGCCGTGGCGCGGGTCAATGGCCATGCGGTCTGGGCGTCCGACGTCAAGCGCGAGGCGGTGGCCCAGGGCCTGATCAGCGAGGGCGAGCCCCTCGACATCTCCAGCGACCTGTTCCGCCAGCGCCTGGATGAGGTCGTCGACCAGAAGCTGCTGGCGGCCGAAGCCCTCAAGCGCAAGCTGGACAAGGACCCCGTCGCCCAGCGCCGCCTGGCCGCGGCCCGCGAGCGGATCCTCGGCGACATGCTGGTCGAGAGTGTGGTCGAGAAGGCCGTCAACGAAGACGCCATCCGCCGGCTCTATGCCGAGCAGCAGAAGCTGTCCAAGCGCTCGGAAGAGATCCGCGCCCGCCAGATCCTGGTCGCCAGCCAGGCCGAGGCCGAGAGCATCAAGAAGCTGCTGGCGACGGGCGCCTCGTTCGACGCCCTGGCCATGGAGCGCTCGACCGACCAGGCCACCCGCTTCAACGGTGGTGACCTCGGCTACTTCACCGTCGACGTCATGCCGGAGGCCTATGCCGGTGCCCTGAAGACGGCCCAGAAGGGCCAGCTGGTCGGTCCGTTCGCCACCGAAGGCGGCTGGGCGATCCTGCGGGTCGAGGACAAGCGCATGGAAGAGCCGATCACGCTCGAGGCGGCCCGGCCGCAGATCGTGCGCTTCCTGACCTATGATCAGGTCCGTGACCTGCTGGAAAAGCTGCGCGGCGGGGCCAAGGTCGACATGCTGACCAGCAAGACCCAGGACCTGCCCGGAGAACCGGAGGAGCCGGCCTCGGCACCGCCGGTCGAGCTGCAGGGCTCGGCACCGGCCGCCGCGCCCCAGCCCGCGCCGGCCACGGCCAACCCAGCCCCCGGGGCCCCCGCGAAGAAGTAGTCGAGACGACCTGATGCCCCGCAAGACCGACAAGACCGACGCCCAGACGACCTCTGAAGCGGAGGCGACCCCCTCTGTGTCCGGTGCCGTCGAACGGGTGGGCCAGAGCCTGGAACGGGCCCTGGACCCGCTGGCCTCTGTCCTGAAGCGCGCCACCCGCAGGCTCAGCGAGGCCCCGGCCGCCTCGACCCCGGCCGCCGCACCGGGCAAGCCGGGCCTGGCGATCTCGCCCCTGGCCGTACCGTTTCCAGTTATTCCGCCGATCGCCGGCGTCGAGATCGCCACCGGTCGCGCGGGCTTCTACAAGCATGAGCGCGAGGACCTGCTCCTGATGCGGTTCGCCGAAGGCACCTCGGCGGCGGGCGTCTTCACCCGCCACGGCGTCGGCTCGGCCCCGGTCGACTGGTGCAAGCGCCAGCTGACGGCCTCGGGCGGCGCCGATGTGCGGGCCCTGGTGGTCAATGCCGGCTGCGCCAACAGCTTCACCGGCAAGCCGGGGGCCGATGCGGTCCGCCGGGTGGCCACGGCCGTGGGCAAGCGCTTCGACTGTCGCCAGCGCGACGTGATGATGGCCTCGACCGGGGTCATCGGCGTGATCCTCGACGATGCCAAGATCACGGCCCGCCTGGCCGAGGTCGAGACCCGCCTGACCGAAGATGCCTGGGCCCAGGCCGGGGCGGCGATCATGACCACCGACACCTTCCCGAAAGGGGCCTATGCCACGGCCCTGATTGACGGCCACGAGGTGAAGATCGCCGGCATTGCCAAGGGCTCGGGGATGATCGCGCCCGACATGGCCACCATGCTGGCCTTCGTGGCGACCGACGCGGCCATCGCCCCGGCGGCCCTGCAGACCCTGGTCAGCCTCTATACCCGCACCACCTTCAACTGCGTGACGGTGGACGGCGACCGCTCGACCAATGACACCCTGCTGCTGTTCGCCACCGGCCAGTCGAGCGCGCCCAAGATCCACCGGGCCGGTGACCGGCGTCTGGCCGACTTCCGCGAGAAGCTGGAAGGCGTTCTGCTGGATCTGGCCCTGCAACTGGTCAAGGACGGCGAAGGCGCGACCAAGTTCGTCAAGATCACCGTCAATGGGGCCGAGAGCCCGGCCAGCGCCCGCAAGATCGCCCGCACCATCGCCGAGAGCCCCCTGGTCAAGACCGCCTTCGCCGGCGAGGACGCCAACTGGGGCCGGATCGTCATGGCCGTGGGCCGGGCTGACGAGCCGGTGGCCCGCGAGAAGATCAATGTCCGCTTCGGCGAGCTCTATGCCGCCCGCGATGGTCTGGTCTCGGCCGAATATGACGAGGCGGCGATGAGCGCCTACGTCAAGAACCAGGAGTTCGAGGTCAGTGTCGATGTCGGGGTCGGCAAGGGCTCGGCCACGGTCTGGACCTGCGACCTGACCAAGCAGTATGTGGCGATCAACGGGGATTACCGGAGCTAGCGCGTGGAGTCCGTTCCCGTCGTTAAGGACGAACATCGCCAGCAGCCTGTGCCTTCCGAATGGCGAGAGACGTTCCGGTCCATCGTCGAGGCGTTCCGTTTCGGCGACCTGCGTTTGAGTGCTGGTGTGGAGCAAGTGGCTCCAATCGACGCTTCCCTTGCAGAGAATATCGCTGGAAACCTGAAGGCCTATGGCGGCCGACTGGCTAGCCTGCCGGAGGAGGCTTGGGACACGTCGGTCTGCCAATGGCAGGGCGAGTACTGGGAGGTGCTGGTCGACCTCTTCACGGAACAGGAGGGTGCGGTCGATCTCGTACTCTCTGCGTGTGTAAAAGAAGACGGTGCGCGCTACGCATTCGAAGTTCTGCTTGTCTACGTCCCCTAAGCTAGGACGATGATGATCAAGCGTTTCACGCGTTATCTGGCCTCCTGAATCATGATTGGACCCGGCGATGGCGGATGAAGTCCTGCCTCTCAACCTATTCTCTGTCGCCGAGGCCTGCCGCGAGGCCGGCTATGTGGTCAGCGAGATCGACAATGGTCTGGAGGTCTCGGGCGGCGACGACGGCGGGGCCTTCTATCTGCTGCCGGAAGGCGGCTGGCTGCAGGTGCGCTGCCAGGTGCTCGACCCGCAGGACCTGGATCAGGCCCGCGACCTGACCGCCCTGTTCGAGACCGTGGCCCGGGCGCAGTTTCGCCTGATCGGCTGCCGGTTCGGCTTCGATGTCCTGACCGGCCTGTGGCTGATCGAGGACGCCTATCCGGGCTTCGACCCCGAGGCTGTTCCGGCCCTTCTGGAACAGCTGGCCTTTGTCTGGGGTGCCCTGCAGGCCGTGCTGGAGGCCGCCCTGCGGGGGGAGGTGCCTACGGACGACGGGCTGGATGCGGCGTTTGAACTCGAGGCGATCGCGCCCCCCAACTAGGGCGATTGCCGGAGCCAAAAAGGGCTCCAGTTTGGAACCTGCGGCGAGGCTTGCCGTTCCGGTCCGGCGGTCTGTCGACCGGAATCATGAGGATGAACCATGGACGGATCGGGTTTTCGGTTTGGCTGTCTGGCCCTGATCGGCGGACTGCTGCTGACCGGCGTCGCCCAGGCGCAGACCGGGCGTAGCGACGACAAGCCCAAGGCCGAAGCCCCGGCTCCGAGCCGCTGGGGCGAAACCCGCAAGCGGGCCCTGGATATCGGTGCCCAGCCTGTCCGGGATGTCGGGGTGATGCGGCGCGAGGCTCCGGCCATCCTCGAACAGGCCCTGGCTGATCCCTATTCGCTGAAGGGTCTGAAGACCTGCACCCAGCTGGCCGCCGAGGTCCGCAGGCTCAATGAGGCCCTGGGCGCCGATTTCATCGTCGGCAATGAGGTCAAGGAAAGCCGGGTCGGCAAGCTGGCCGAGGCCGGCGGCAAGACGGTGATCAATTCGATCATCCCGTTCCGCGGCCTGGTTCGCGAGATCTCCGGTGCCGCCCCGGCTGAGCGTCACCTCGACGCGGCCCTGGATGCCGGCCTGGCGCGGCGCGGGTTCCTGCGCGGGGTTCATTACAAGCAGGGTTGCAAGACGAAGTTCTGAGGGGGGGGCGGTTCGGACGTGGCGAATGGCGGCTGTGGGTGGGAAGTGGACTATTGAGGTCCTTGGGTCACTCGTCCGGCGAGACAAATGGCAGGTCCAAATATTGCTGGATCCAGTCCTTGAAGGACGGAGCTACCAGTGCGGTCTCACCCGTCTCGTGATCGAAGAACCAAACCTCGGAATTTTGGTCTAGCGCGACGCCGTCGAAGGCGAACAAGTTGCCCATGCAATCCGAAGCGAAAGCGATCTTGCCCTGCGGCAATTCCATTTCTCGCCAAGCCTCAGTGGATGAGATCATCTCATCTGCTGACAGAAAGTCGGCCACATCAGCGAAATGGGCCTCTTCTTCGCAGACGCTATGAAGAAGCGCGATTGTCGGTTGTGGCAGGCCAATGCCGATGACCGCTTCTCGATATTCAGCAGGTAGACGGCCGCCGAGTTGTTCCTCCGCTCGTGCCAAATCGGCAACGTCTACGGGCTCTGGAGGATTGTCGGGATGCGACCATTTAGTCGAAAAGTCGGCGAGCTCGCGCATTGTAGTCCTAGAGCGTTGCCGGCACGAGTGCCGTAGCATGACCTCACTTTAACCGACGCTGCGAATGTCACCTATGGGTGGAAAACTGCCTGTGGCTGAGCTACCGCTGTGCGGGATTGCTTCGGAGCGACGGATGAAAGGCACGCCCCCAGAAGAAGTCTTCCCGGCCATCGGAACGGTAGAAAACCCTGCCATCTTTTATGACGGTCGCGATTTACTGCTCTGCTACGAAGTTGCACCTGTGGACGATGGCGGAACAGTCATTCTGGCTTTCAGCGACGTCATCTTCTTCGAGCAAAATCCGCATAACGTCGAGGGGCTCCGGGACTATAAATATCCTATCCGTGCGTGGGACTTCACGGAGGTTTGGGGGAGCGACCGCACCAAAAGGTGGCGGGCTTTAGGTTGTCGGTTTTGGACAATCTCGTTCAACGACGTAACCGTCGAAATAGTCTTCTCCGAGGTCCGACAGGTCCACCAAGTTCGTGAACCCAATGCACCGCACGACGCCTTGTTGGAGTTCCTGCGAACTGAATACGGGTCGACACCCGCAGGCCATTGAAATTCTAGGCGTTAAGCTAAGCACCTTTGGCCACCGAAGGTCCGACTTGGGTCGAAAGCAGTCTTTGGCTTCGTTCCAGAAAGCGGACGCCCCGCGTCCCGCTAATCCTTAAATCTCCTGGAGGCTGCAGCGTGCCGGTCTGTCCAGGTTGGTCAAGGACTGGCCTGCGGCCAGCCGCTCCGCGGCGGCGCGGAGCGCCGTCCTTGAGCAACCTGGACAGACCGGCGATCGTCTCGCCGTGAGATTTAAGGATGGCTCCCTTCGGCGCGAAGGCGGGCGCGACGCCCTTCCAATAAATTACCGTCATTCCCGCCCTTGTGGCGGGAACCCCTCGCACCGCCGCAGGTGCGGGAGAGGCGAAGTGCGCACGCACTTCGCTGGCGCTTCACGTGTCAGCTGAACCAGGGGTTCCCGCCACAAGGGCGGGAATGACGGGCGGTATGGGGATTGGCCGTCCTGAATCCCCGTTTTTCCCAGAATAGACCTAAGCGAAATCAACCGCTTGTAAGAAACTTGATCGCGCCAATCCGACGCGCTGAATCCGCCCGCATAATCAGTCTCACCTGACAGCACGGGAAGGGCGTCCGGCCGGCGACTGAGACGGCTGTCAGGGGTGATCGTGCGGGGCCACCGGTCGGACGAATGTCCGTGCCGGCGTGCTTAATGCGAGGGCAGGGGACGTAAACCTGCCTATCGGAGGTCTGCCAGGGCCTCCGCCCGTCCGAAGGTTCGCTCCGGGTCCCTCCGGAATCGGCGTGGCTGCAGCCTCGGGCTCAAGTCCGTCGCGAGGAGGACAAGATCCGGGTGGGGCAAAAGGTTGAACCAGACCTGCGCGCCCCGGCCAGAGGGATAACGATCACGCGGAGCGTCTGTCTTCGTCGAAACGGTACTTGCACATCCCCTCATCCGGGCGAGGCCCGGACGCTCCGCGACCCTTCCCATCCCCATCGCAGCTTCGGCGCGAGGACGCGAAGCTGTGCCTGCCAGACTTGCCCCCTCCGCGCCTGCGGCGCTCCTCCCCCGGAGGGGGAAGATGAAGCGCGCAGCAGCCCGTAGGGGGCCAGTGCGGCGCTTGCCACAGGTCTCCCAATCAAGTTCACATGCCGGCCTTGCGTCGTGACCCGGGGACAGCCTTGACCGAAGCCTTGATCGTGCGGGGTCTGAACAAGACCTTCGCCAAGCCTGCCGTGGCCAATCTCGACCTGACGGTACGGGCCGGCGAGCTCTATGCCCTGCTCGGGCCCAACGGCGCGGGCAAGACCACGACCCTGCGGATGGTGGCGGGCCTGACCAAGCCCGACAGCGGCGAGATCAGCATCTTCGGCGTCGATGCCCGCCGGGACCCGGCCGGGGCCAAGGCCCTGGTGGCCTGGGCCCCTGACGAGGCGATGATCTATGACCGCCTGACGCCGCTCGAATATCTGGAATTTGTCGCCGGCCTCTGGAGTGTCGATCCCAAGCTGGCCAAGACCCGGGCCGAACAGCTGCTGGCCCAGCTGGGCCTCGCCGACGAGGCCCGTCGCCGTTGCGAGGGCTTTTCGCGGGGCATGAAGCAGAAGGTCGCCCTGGCCGGGGCCCTGATCCATGATCCGCGCCTGCTGATCCTCGACGAGCCCCTGACCGGCCTGGACGCCGCCGCCGCCCGACTGGTCAAGGACATGCTGCAGGCCAGGGTCGATGCCGGCGGCACGGTGATCCTGACCACCCATATTCTCGAGGTCGCCGAGCGCATGGCCGACCGTATCGGCATCATTGCGGGGGGACGCCTGCTGGCCGAGGGGCAGCTGGAGGACCTGCGGGCCCAGGCTGGTGGGGCGGGCGGCAGCTCGACCCTCGAAGATGTCTTCCTGCAGCTGACCGCCGAGAGCCAGCCCGCGTGAGCCTGCTCCCTCCTGGTTCCACCCTTTGGCTCCTGGCCCACGAGATGCGTCTGGCCTGGCGCGGCTTTCGCGCCGGTCGCTCCGGCAAGGGGCCTGGGGCCCTGATCGGCCTGGCCATTCTGTTCGCCTTCGCCAGCATAGCCGGGGTTTTTCTGGCCCTGGCCGTGCATGGCCATGAGGTCCCGATCCATCCCCTGGCCGTCCTGATCGCCGACATCATCTGTGCGGTGGCCCTGACCCTGATGCTGTCCCAGACCCTCAGCGCCTCGGCCGAGGCGCTGTACGAGCGGGGCGATCTGGATCTACTGTTCTCGTCACCGATCGCGCCGCGCAAGGTGCTGCTGGTCCGGTCGCTGGGCATCGCCACCGGGGTCGCGACCATCTTCATGGCCTTCGCCGCCCCCCTCCTGCTGCCGCCGATCCTCTATGGTCATCCCGGTTGGCTGGGCGTGTTCGGCGTGCTGTTTGCCCTGGCCCTGACGGCGACGGCCGTGGGTCTGGTCCTGGCCATGATGCTATTTGCCCTGATCGGACCGCGCCGGACCCGCACCGTGGCCCAGGTGCTGGCAGCCCTGGTGGGCGCGGCCTTTTTCCTGGCCAGCCAGTACCGCAACCTGATGGGCAAGGCGGCCAGTGAGAGCCTCTATGCCACGATCGTTCGTGAGGCGATGGACGGCCGACTGACCCCGCCGCCCTGGGCCAGCCTGCCCCTGCGCGCCATGCTGGGTGAGCCCCTGCCTCTGGCGGCCATGATGGCGGCGAGCGTGGTCCTGTTCTGGCTGGCGACGACCGCGCTGGGCCGGCGGTTCTCCGACTCCGCGGCGGCGGCCCAGGGCGCGGCCTCGAAGCGGTCGCGCGGCCGGGTCAAGCCGGCCAGGGCCTTTGCCGCCGGGGCTTTCCGCGCCACCGTGCGCAAGGAGCTGCGCCTGATCGGCCGCGACGCCGCCCTGTTGTCGCAGGTGCTCCTGCGGGTGCTCTATCTGATCCCGCTGGCCCTGGTTCTGGCCCGCTCGGCCGCCAGGGTCGACGCCATAGCCCTGGCAGGCGGGGCCGGGATCGTGGCCTTCATGGCCGGTCAGGTGGCCGGCAGTCTGGCCTGGATCACCCTGTCGGCCGAGGACACGCCTGACCTGCTGGCCGTTTCGCCGACGCCCATGACGACCCTGCACCGGGCCAAGCTGGCCGCCGCCCTGATTCCCGTCGGCGTCCTGCTGATCGGTCCGATTGCGGCCCTGACCTGGTTCCAGCCCCTAACCGGCCTGATCACCGCCGTGGGTGCCGGACTGGCGGCCCTGTCCAGCGGCCTGATCAATATGTGGCATCAGAAGCCGGGCAAGCGCGCCGACTTCCGCCGGCGGGGCAGCGCGTCCTGGCTCGCGACCCTGATCGAGCTTTTGATCGGCAGTCTGATCGCGGGCGCCACCACCCTGACGGTGATGGGCCTGGCCGGCTGGGCCGCCCCCCTGCTGATCATCGCCCTGACGGCCTTGATGCTGATGCGGCGAACCGACGAGCAGATCACCCGGACGCTGAGAACGGCGGCGGCCTAGGCCTCCAGCAGGGCCCGGATGTGGCAGACCACCCCGCCCGGGTCGAACTGGATCGAGGCTTCGCCCGACAGTTCCGCGGCCAGGCCCCGTTCGATCAGGCGTGAGCCCAAGCCCCTCTGGGTCGGCGGACTGACCGTGGGGCCATCGCGCTCGGTCCAGGTCAGGTCGAGGCGCCCGGCTCCGGGGCTCGGTGCCTGGGCCCAGTGGATCGTGATCCGGCCTGAGGACGTGGATAGAGC
This sequence comes from Caulobacter henricii, assembly GCF_001414055.1. Taxonomy (GTDB): domain Bacteria; phylum Pseudomonadota; class Alphaproteobacteria; order Caulobacterales; family Caulobacteraceae; genus Caulobacter; species Caulobacter henricii. The sequence goes on from NZ_CP013002.1 coordinate 695,523, forward strand.
GCCGTACTTGACCGCATTGGTGGCCAGTTCGTGCAGGGCCATCGACAGGGACAGGGCCGTGCGGGGGGACAGCCGGATGGCCGGGCCCGCCAGCTCGAACCGGGCCGGACCGCCGTACAGGGTCGCGACGCGGTCAGCGACATCGTGCAGGTCGGCGCCTTCCCAGTTCTCCCGGGTCAGAAGGTCGTGGGCCTCGGACAGGGCGACGATCCGGTTGGTGAAAGCCTCCTGGGCCTCGGCGAGGGGCCGGGAGGCATTGAAGCTCTGGGAGGCTAAGGCCTGGATGGTGGCCAGGGAGTTCTTGACCCTGTGGTTCAGCTCATTGACCAGCAGCCGCAGGTGGGTTTCAGCCCTTTTGCGCTCGGTGATATTGACGGTGGCACCGAGTAGCCGTGTCGGCTTGCCCTCGGGCGAGAAGAAGGCCTGGCCCTTGGCGGCGATCCAGCGCTCCTGACCGTCGTCACCGCCCAGGGCGCGGAACTCAATGGCATAGTGGCCGCCCTGTGTCGGGTCCAGAGCGCGGCTTATTGCGGCGCGGGTCGGCTCAAGATCGTCGGGGTGGAGGCGCTCGTAGAAGCTGTCGATGTTGACCGGCTTGCCAGGGGCCACGCCGAACATCGCATAGCAACGATCCGACCAGGTCAGCAGGCCCGACTTGACCTGCAGTTCCCAGATCCCGACATCGGCGGCATCCACGGCCAGGCGCAGGGTTTGTTCCTGTAACTGCAGATGGGCCTCGGTCTCCTTGCGGGCCGTGACGTCCGAGACCACACCGACGAAGCGGACGCACTTGTCGTCCTCGAAATAGGCCCGGCCGAAGGTCTCGAGCCAGCGCAGAGCGCCGTCGCTGGCCCGCCGGATACGGTATTCGTGATTGATGCGACCCTCGCCAGCAGGGTCCAGGGCCGTACTGATCGCGGCACGAACGCCGGCGACATCATCCGGATGAACCCGTTGCTCGAAGGATTCGAAAGAGTTCAGGCCCTCCTCAGGGAGTCCGAAAATTTGTCGGGCCCGGGCATCCCAGTAGCGCAGGCCGATGCGCATGTCGTGATCCCAGCGCCCCATCCGGGCGGCATCGACAGCCAGGTCCAGATCAGACTGGGCTGCCTGCAGGGCGGCGGCGACCGCCTTGCGTTCGGTGATGTCGACGACGACCCCTGTATTGCGCAGAGGCCGTCCGTCGGCATCGAGGTAGCAGCTGCCGCGCGTATAGACCCAGCGGATGGAACCGTCGCTCTGCACGAGCCGATACTCGTCCTCGAAGTCACTGCCGGTCTTCATGGCCGCCAGACAGATCTGGCGGACCCGCTCCCGGTCCTCCGGATGGACGGCGGGCGTGAAGCTGTCCACCGGCAGGCCGGCGGCGGCATAGTCGGGAGAGAGCGAGTGCAGTGTGGCATAGCCGGCGTCGGCATAGACCTTGTCGGCCTGGATATCCCAGTCCCAGGCCCCGATACCGCCGGCCGCCTCGATTGCGAGGCGATAGCGGCGCTCGGTTTCGCGCAGGGTCTTTTCGGTTTCAACCGCCTCGGTCAGCTCGACCGCAGTGATCATCACCCCGCCGACGCCGGTTGGAGCACCGGTGTCGGGCACGGGGCTGAAGCTGATGTTGAAATGGCCGATCCGGGTACCGGCCTCGCCGTCGCGCTTGAGACTCAGGGGCAGTTTTTCAAGGGCATAGCCACCGCTCTGTCCGGACAGAATGCTCTCGTGCATCGACCGCAGGCTGGCCTGGTACTCCTGGGAGTGCTGGTTGAAAACCATGCCGAGGGCCGACGGGTGCAGGTCGTGCAGGGCCGGCGCATAGGCGTCATTGTAGATCAGGCAGAGCTCGGGACCCCAGCGCAGGGCCATCGGAAAATTGGTGGCCAGGATCATGTCGACGGCCAGACGCAGGCTCGGTGACCAGGCCTCCATCGCGCCGATCGGTGTCTGGGCCCAGTCGAAGGCCCGGACCCGCCGGCTCATTTCGCCGCCCGCGATCCGGGTTGGCATAGGCATGGCGCGCGGCTCTTGCTCCGCCATCGCGGCTGTCCCCTCCCACCGGCCATTGACCGGTCCCTTAACCAAGGTGAACCCATAGCCGAGCTTGATTCAAGGCCTCTCTGGCCGGAACCGGTTGCGTTAGGCCGGGAAAGCCCCGGCCAACGAAAAAACGGCCGCTTTCGCCCCGTGGAGGGTGAAAACGACCGTCGATTCAGTCAGATGCCCGAAGGTCTCGATACCCGTTATGGGGATCAGTCGATCGGGTTCCAGCGCTTTTCAGCGGGGGCCGCCGCGCTGTTGCGCTTGGGCCCGCGATAATCGCCGCCGGCCGGCTTGGCTGAGGCGTTGCCGCCGCCGTTGCGACCACGGGCCTGGCCCTGGCCGCCACCCTTGGCCTGTTCGCCATTGCGCGACGGACGGTTGCGCTGGCGGCGCAGTTCGGCCGGGACGTTGTTGCGTGGGTCGGCGCGACGCGGATCGACGTACTTCTCAGGCGGGGCCAGCTTGTCGGCCACAGCGGCCGCAGCGGCCAGGCTCTTGTCATTGCGACGATCGAAGGTCGGGATCGTCTGGCGGGTGGCCTTCTGGATGTCGCGCAGCAGGGTGCGTTCGTCATCAGCGCAGAAGCTGATGGCGATGCCGTCCTTGCCCTTGCGGGCGGTCCGGCCGATGCGGTGGACATAGGACTCCGGCACATTGGGCAGTTCGAAATTGAAGACGTGGCTGACGTCGTTGACGTCGATGCCGCGCGCCGCGATGTCGGTGGCGATCAGGGCCTTGACCTCGCCGGCCTTGAAGGCGGCCAGGGCGCGTTCGCGCTGGCCCTGGGTCTTGTCGCCGTGGATGGCGGCCGCTTCGATGCCGCTGGCGACCAGATACTTGGCCACCCGGTCTGCGCCGCGCTTGGTGCGGGTGAAGACGATGGAGCGTTCGACGGCGCTGTCGGCCAGTAGTTCGGCCAGAAGCGGGCGCTTGCGCTGGGCTTCGATGAAGATCAGCGACTGTTCGATGCGCTCGACCGTGGTGGCCTGGGGTGTGATTGAGACCTGGGCCGGGTTCTTCAGCAGTTCACCGGCCAGCTTGCCGATTTCGCTAGGCATGGTGGCCGAGAAGAACAGGTTCTGGCGTTCCTTGGGCAGCTGGCTGGCGATCTTGCGGATCGGCACCACGAAACCCAGGTCCAGCATCTGGTCGGCTTCGTCGAGCACGAAGATCTCGACACCGTTCAGGTGGGCGGATTTTTCACCCAGATGGTCCATCAGGCGGCCCGGGGTGGCCACGACCACGTCGACGCCGGCCGCGAGGGCCTTCATCTGCGGGCCGTACTTCACGCCGCCGAACACGGTGGCGACGGTCAGGCCCATATGCTTGCCATAATCCCGGAAGCTGTCGGCGATCTGGGTGGCCAGTTCGCGGGTCGGGGACAGGACGAGGCAGCGGAAGCCGCGGCGCGGGGCCGGCTTCCTGTCTTCGGCCAGGCGGTGCAGGATCGGCAGGGCGAAGGCGGCCGTCTTGCCGGTGCCGGTCTGGGCGATGCCCAGCAGGTCGCGTCCGGTCATGACGGTGGGGATGGCCTGGGCCTGGATCGGGGTCGGGGTGGTGTAGCCCTTGTCGGCCAGGGCCTTGAGGAGCGGCTTGGCCAGGCCAAGGTCAGTAAATTGAGTCAAGTGGGCTGTCTTTCAGACAAAGCCGCATGACGGCGCGCGCGGTCCTCGCGCGGCTCGCCCATGAGGCGGGTCGGTTGGGGAGCGCCCCGCGTGGCCCGGGCGGTCTATGGAAAGCTTCATGGCGCTCGACAGGCTGATCCGAAATCGGACCTTCACGCGGCTGGAGCACCGATAGCGCCTATTGGCGCGAAGCCCATATCCTTTGTTGCAGGTGCGAAGTCAAGGGGCGCAGGGCCGAACCCCCTGCGCGGAGCCCTTTGGTGTCTGGATTTCAGGGCTTGGGCTTGGGCCTGGCGTCGACGATCTTGTTGACGATCTTCCAGCCCTCGGCCGTCTTCAGCAGCTGCATATAGTCGGTCAGGACGGCGTTGGGATAGTCCAGGACGATCTTGGCGCTGGCGGCCGACCCGGTGACGTCGATCGACTCGATCCAGCGCTTGCGCAGAGGCTCGTCTGCGGCAGGCTTGCCGCTGGCCCCTGCGATGTAGTCATCGTCGCTGCGCTGTCCATAAACGCCGTCCCGGATCCAATGAAGACGCGCCTCCTCGTGGAAGGCCTGACCGAATTCCTGGGCCTGGCCGGTGGCCTGGCCGGCCAGATAGTGTTCCAGGGTTGCGCGGACGGCCGCCTGCTCAGGATTGTCCTGGGTCTGGGCCAGAACAGGGGCGGCCGTCTGCATGCAAGCGCCTGCAGCGACGATTGCGATCAGTCTGTTCATGGCAGTCCTCTCCAGCTTCTCCGGTGAAGCTAGGAAGGCCATATGGCGACGATGCGACCAGGACCTTGCCAGTCTGGTTTGTCCGCGCCAAACCCCTCCTATGAGCAAGCCCACCGTCCTCGTCGCCGCCGCTGCCATGATCGATGTCGATGGCCGCGTGCTGATCTGCCAGCGACCCATGGGCAAGTCCCTGGCGGGTCTGTGGGAGTTTCCCGGCGGCAAGGTGGAACCGGGTGAGACACCGGAAGACTGCCTGATCCGCGAGTTGCACGAAGAGTTGGGGATCAAGGTCGCGCAGTCCTGCCTCGCGCCCTTTGTGTTCGCCTCCCACAGTTACGAGTCTTTTCACCTCCTGATGCCACTCTATCTGCTGCGCCGCTGGGAAGGCCTGGTTACGCGCAAGGAGCATGAGGCGCTGGCATGGGTGAAGCCGGACAAACTCGCGGACTATCCGATGCCCCCGGCGGACGTCCCGCTGGTGGCCTGGTTGCGCGATCTGCTCTGAAACGCTTTGCTCGCAACCAGAGCGGCGCCACCGCCATTGAAGTGGGCCTGCTCGTTGCCTGCATCTGCATCGCCATCATCAGTGCCGTATCCATGCTGAGCGGCAGCATCAAGACCAGCTTCGACAAGACCTCGACTGCCGTTGCATCGACGCAGGGCAGCTAGGACTGAGGTGCTACGCACCACGACGCGAGCTGGCGCATTCGACGACTAGACTCTCCCCAAGCCGTTGGCGATACAGTGGGCCCACTTGCTGTCGTGCGGGACCGAGTTGGAATGTATAACGTCGTCTATTGTTTTGATAAGAATTACCAACAGCATTTTGCCGCTTCTTTGCAGTCTTTGGTGAAAAATTTCTCCAAAGATCCCGCTTTGCTATGTGTTCACATCGTGACCGATATCGCTAGTGATGAACTTACTAAGTTTATAGGTGATTTTTCCGATAGACATAAAATTGACGCGCGAATTCATCAATTGAATTCGGCGCAAATGAGTTTCATCGAAAAAGTACCGGCTAAGTTTAGAAAGCTAAAAGGATATCTTAATATATCGGCCTATTTCCGTTTGCTCATACCCTTGTTGTTGGGGGAGGATGTGGAAAGGGCGGTTTATGTCGAATCTGATACAATTTTAGTTTCTGACATTTCAGAATTGTATTCGATTGATCTGGGCGGTAAGGCGATCGGCGCGGTGCTTGATGTTAACAATAATGAGGCGTCAAAGCAGCATGGCTTGAATGCGTATTATAATTCTGGCCTCTTGGTCATGTGTATTCGTGAACTGCGCATGAAAGATTTTTCCAATAGAACCATGGATTACATTTCAAGTGCAAGCTCTCAAATAATGATGGCCGATCAGTGCGCAATCAATATTGTAATGAAAAATGATATTTGTTCTATTCCAGAAAAATGGAATCGATACGTTTCCAATAGTAAGTTCTCAATTGCGCATGCGGAAGATAGAATTAATGGGGCTGCTCTTATTCATTTTATCACTGAAAATAAGCCCTGGCATGACTGGTTTGCTAACGATTTAGGTGAACTGTATTGGGATAATTTGCGAGCTTCGCAATGGCCAAATCCCGTTTCAAATAAGCCTGTGACGGTTAATGAGCATATTTTGATGGCGCGAAAGCTGAAAAAACAGGAAAAATATATTGAATCGATCTCAATGTACGAGACTATAGTTACGCATTTGATGAAAAAAAAGTAATGGGCTGTCGTTGGTAATTAAACGGCGAAACTAACGCTCTGCCCTATCTCCGGCAAGCTGTTCCTCAAAGCCGAGAGCATCCGCCAGGTTCATCTCGACCGCCCCGGACGATGCCATGGCGCTCACGCTGTCTCATGTTCTTCTGCATTGGTGAGTAAGATGCCTCACGTCGTTTACTGTTTTGACGCGAACTACCAGCAGCATTTTGCGGCCTCTATATCATCTCTGGTCGATCACTATGGCGATGATCCGGCGTCACTCACCGTGCATGTCATAACGGACTCTCAGGATCCGACCCTCGATGCTTTCGCTGAGGATTTTTCCACACGAAAAGGCGTCAATGTAAGAATTAATCGCATCTCAGACGATCAAATCTCGTTTTTGGAGCTCGTTCCGAGAAAGTACAGAGATGTAAAAGACTATATAAACATATCAACATATTTCAGAATTTTAATACCTCAGATCATTTCTGGGGATATTGATAAGGTTGTATATATAGATTCAGACACCGTTATTTTGAGTGATTTGTCGGAATTATTCTCGCATCAGATGAATGGCAAATCGATTGGCGCTGTCCTCGACATCGATGATAAAATTAATGCGACGCGCCACGGGTTGAGTCATTATTTCAATGCTGGCGTGCTGTTGATGGACCTTTCGGCTTTGAGGTCCAAGAAATTCACTCAGAAATGCATTGAATATATGTCTTCTGAAGATTGCGATGCTATCTTGGGGGATCAGTGCGCCATCAATATTGTCATGCAAGGCGACATTAAACCCCTGCCACGGCGATGGAATCGCTACGTTACAAACTTCGACGACTCGATTTCCCGCGCCAGGGACGTCCTCGCGGATGCGGCGATCATCCATTTCATCACCGGCCAGAAGCCGTGGCACGCCTGGTACGAGAATGAACTCGGCGAACACTACTGGAGCAGCCTCAGGGCCTCGCAGTGGCCCAATCCCGTCCTTAAAACGCCGCGGTCATTCGGCGAGCACCACAGGATGGCGCGAAAACTGACGAACCAGGGCCAGTATCCGGATGCTGTCTCAATCTATGAGACCCTGGTGGGGCATCTGATGAAAAAGGCCGGTGATCTCCCGCCATCCGCCTGAACGGCGACCGCTACCCATGGGGATGGCTCAGTAGCAGGGCATCCAGCCGGACGGCGCGCTTTTCGCTGTGGCGGCCTTTTCACGCCGGCTGGAAAATGCTCTTGCCTGTGCGAACGGATCTCTGAGGCCTGCCATGCACCATGTCGCCTATTGTTTCGATGCGAACTATCAGCAGCATTTTGCGGCCTCCCTTTCGTCACTTGTCACGACTTACGGTGGAAAATCATCAGAACTGAAGGTCCATGTCGTTACTGATGTCGCCAATGACAAGCTCGAACAGTTTCTAAGAGATTTTTCAGCGCGAACCGGCATTGCCTATGAGATTCACTATCTGACGATTGAACATCGGTCCCTGCTGGCGAAAATTCCCGCCAAGTTCCTGAACTCGAAAGGCTACCTGAACCTTGCGGCCTATTTCAGGATCATGTTGCCGATCCTGGTCGGGGATGAGGTTCATAAAATCCTTTATCTCGACTCCGACACCATCGTCATGTCTGACGTGTCAGAGCTTTTTGACCTCGATCTGGGTGGCCTGGCCCTTGGCGCGGTGCTTGATGTCGACAACGAGGCCATGTGCCGAGACCATGGCTACAAGGCGTATTTCAACTCGGGCGTCATGATCCTGGATCTGGCCCTTTGGCGTGCACAAGACCTGGCGAAGAAATGTCTCGACCATGTCTGGGACGAAAACAGCAATCTCCTGATGGCTGATCAGTGCGCCATCAACCGAGTCCTGTCGGATAACATCTTCATTGTTGACGCTAGGTGGAATCGGTTTGTTTCGAACACGCCTTTTTCCCAAAGTCAGTCTGACGAAGTCATTCAGAATGCGGCCGTGATTCACTTCATTACGTCGCAAAAGCCCTGGTTCGCCTGGTACGAAAACAAGGTCGGCGATCTCTATTTGAGCAGTTTGCGGGCTTCGCAATGGCCAAGCCCGGTTTCCAGGATGCCCAAGACGGTCAATGAGCACCTCTGGACGGCCCGCAAGCTGAACAAGCAAGGCAAGCACAAGGAAGCCATCTCGTTTTACGAGATTCTGGTTGGGCATTTGCTCAAGAAGGTCGACGGGCCGGCAAGCGGTGCCTGACTGCCCCGGTCAGCCGCCGGCGGCATCCCCCGCAGACTGTTCCTGAACACCGAGGGCGTCGGCCAGACGCATCTTGGCCGAGCCGGGGCGCAAGGGCTTTTGCTGGCTTTCGTGCGGTGCCCAGCCGGTCACGGCAACGATCTCGAAGGTTGCCGGGATGCGGCCGTCGGCCTCGGCGAAGCGTTCGACATAGATTTCCATGGCCCGGGTGAGCACCCGTCGGGTCAGGGGCTTGCGCGACCGGTCGAGCAATACGCTGGTCTCGCCCATCCGCCTCAGGTCACGCAGCAGTTCGATAGGGTGGCCATAGCGGACCTTGACCCGGTCCACGTCCGCCACCGGCAGGGCAAACCCGGCCCGCTGCAGCAGGCCCGCCGCGTTAATGGCGTCGGCGAAGGGCGAAACGCGGAAGGAGGCGCCGCCGCTGACCTCGTCTTCGGCCTGCAAAAGCGCCTGGCGAAGTTCGGTCAGGGTGGCCCCGCCGAACAGGGCCCCGATGAACAGGCCGTCGGGCCGCAGGGCGCGGCGGATCTGGATCAGGGCTCCGACTAGGTCATTGGTCCAATGCAGGGACAGGGTCGAGACGGCCAGGTCCAGCGTCGCGTCGCCGAACGGCAGGCGTTCCTCGTCGGCCACAGCAATTAGTCCATCACCGGCCCCCAGCATGCGAGCCGACAGGTCGGTCTGGAGCAGCACGTCGATATTGGCGGCGGCGTCGCTGGCGGCCAGGGCCTGCGAGAAAGCGCCGTTTCGCGCTCCGAGATCGACGGCGACCGGAAAGCGTCGCAGGATCGTCTCCAGCCGCATGACCACATCCTCGGCCGCGCGGCGCTTGAGGAAGTCAGCGTCTCCGTAGTCTGCGGCGGCGCGATCGAGGCGGGCCCTGAGCAGGGCGCGGTCAAAGAGGAGGGGTGGGGTGGTCATGCCGGCGGACCATGGCGATTTCGGATGGAAATGGAAAGCCGGGCCTCATCTGGCCGGTCTGGCCAGAGGGCTGCTCGACATAGCCCTGCCGCCGCGGACCTTTGACGGCGTCCCGGCCCAGACCCGCGGCCTGTCGGCCGAGCGCTGGGCGCGCATCACCTTTCTGGATGACCCGGTCTGTGACGGCTGTGGCCTGGCCATGCCCTTCGACAGTGGCGGGCCCCAGCACTGCCCGGCCTGTCAGGCCCGCCCGCGCGCCTTTTCCCGGGCCCGGGCCGCCTGCGTCTATGACGAGCAGTCCCGCGATCTGATCCTGCAACTCAAACATGCCGATCGCAGCGACCTGGCCGGGCTGATGGCCCTGTGGCTGTCGCGGGCGGCGACGCCGCTGCTGGACCAGGCCGATGCCCTGGCCCCTGTGCCCATGCATCCGGGCCGCCTGTTGAGTCGACGCTACAACCAGGCGGCCGAGATCGCCCGGCCCCTGGCCCGGCTCAGTGGCCTGACCTATCTGGCCGATGCCCTGGTCCGCCGTCGCGACACCGACAGCCAGGGTGGCAAGTCGGCCTCCGGCCGTCGGCGCAATGTCGCGGCCGCCTTTGTTGTCCCCGAGTCGCGGCGACACCGGGTGATCGGGCGCAGGATCGTGCTGGTCGATGATGTTCTGACCACGGGTGCCACAGCCGAAGGCTGCGCCCGGGCTCTGAAAGCGGCCGGGGCGGCGGAAGTGACCCTGGCGGTCGTGGCGCGCGTTACAGAAATGCAAGCGCGTCCTATATGAGATCCATCAGGAGAGAGTCGTCACCCCCATGGCCAAGGTCACCATCTATACCCGCCCGTTCTGTGGCTACTGCGCCCGCGCCCTGAAGCTGCTCGGCGAGAAGAGCGTTGATTTCACCGAGATCGAAGCCGGCATGGACCCGAAGCTTCGACAGGAAATGATGGAGCGGTCAGGGCGCAGCACCTTTCCGCAGATCTTCGTGGGCGACCAGCACATTGGCGGCTGTGACGACATGATGGCCCTCGAGCGCGACGGCAAGCTGGACGCCCTGCTGACCGCATGACCTCTTCGTCGTCCCTCAGGGTCGGCCTGGTCCAGACCCGAACCCCTGCCACCCACGCGGCGGCCTTGGCCCATGTCGCCCCGCTGGTGCGTGAGGCTGCCGCCCAGGGTGCCCGGTTCATCCTGACGCCCGAAGGGACCAATGTCCTGCAGAAGGACCGCGCCCGCCTGCTGCCGGCCCTGCAAAGCCTGGAGGACGACGTCGTCGTGCTCGGCCTTCGCGACCTGGCCGCCGAACTGGGTGTCTGGATCGATATCGGCTCGGCCCTGGTGCTGCGCGAGGACGGCAGGGCCGCCAATCGCCAGGCGGTGATCGATCCGACCGGGGCGATCGTGGCGACCTATGACAAGCTGCACATGTTCGATGTCGATCTCCCGACCGGTGAGACGGCGCGGGAATCGGCAACCTATGAGCCCGGCGACCGGGCCGTGACCGTCGAGACCCCGCTGGGCGTTTTCGGCCTGACGATCTGCTACGACATGCGCTTTCCGGCCCTGCACCGGGCCCTCGCCCTGAAGGGCGCGACGATCCTGACCATCCCGGCCGCCTTCACCCGTCCGACGGGAGAGGCCCATTGGGAGATCCTGCTGCGGGCCCGGGCCATCGAGACCGGCTCCTTCGTGCTGGCCGCCGCCCAAGGCGGGTTCCACGAGGACGGACGCGGCACCTGGGGGCGCACCCTCGCCATCGGGCCCTGGGGCGAGGTCATCGGCCTGCTTGACCATGACGAGCCCGGCGTGCTTGTGGCCGACCTCGACCTGGACGCCGCTCCCAAGGCGCGCGCGGCCATTCCCGCCCTCAAGAACGCCCGCGCCTTTACCGGGCCCTGACCGTCCCCATCTTCAGATCATGATCAAGTACGCCCTCCAGTGCGATGCCGCCCATGCGTTCGAGGGCTGGTTCGGCTCGTCGTCAGACTATGACGACCAGAGCGCGCGCGGTCTGGTCGCGTGCCCAATCTGCGGGTCCAGCGGTGTGACCAAACAGATCATGTCGCCCGCCATTGCCGGCACCAAGGCCCAGAAGGCCGTGCCGTCCGTGGATCCGAAGATGCGCGAGATGATGATGACGGCCATGGGCGAGGTCCGCCGACACGTCGAGGACAACTTCGACAATGTCGGCGACGCCTTCGCCAAGGAGGCCCGCGACATCCACGAGGGCAAGTCCGAGGAACGCGGCATCTATGGCCAGGCCACGCCGGCCGAGGCCAAGGCCCTGATCGAAGACGGCATCAAGGTCGCGCCCCTGCCGCCGGCGGTGCCCAAGAAGACGGACGTGAACTGAGAACCTGCCTCGGGCTCAGCGCTCGGCAGGGTCGGTGTGAGGGGGCGGCCTGTTGGCGGCCTGGCCCTCGCCTAGATGGCGTTGATCGGCAGCTTCAGGAACACGCGCCCACTTGCCGAGGCCGGGGGCAGGGCGCCAGCGCGAATATTGACCTGCAGGGCCGGCAGAATCAGAGTGGGGGCCGGCAGAGTGGCGTCACGGGCCTTCCGCATGGTGACGAAGTCGGCCTCTTTCACCCCGTCATGCACGTGGACATTGGCAGCGCGCTGTTCGCCAACAGTCGTTTCCCAGGCGAAGGCTTGCCGCCCGGCCGGGAGATAGTCGTGGCCGACGAAAATGCGGGTCTGCGGTGGCAGGGCCAGGATCTTGTGGATCGAGCGATAGAGGGTCGCCGCGTCGCCTCCCGGAAAGTCGGCCCTCGCCGTGCCGTAGTCCGGCATGAACAGTGTGTCGCCGACAAAGGCGCAATCCTCGATCAGGTAACTCACGCAGGCGGGGGTGTGACCAGGCGTTTGCATGATCCTGATCACGCGATGGCCCAGGGCGATCTGGTCGCCTTCCGCCACCAAGAGATCGAAATCCCCGCCGTCAGGCGCGATGTCCTCGGCCTCGAACAGGTTGCCAAAGCCCTTCTGGACCTCCGTGATTTGCCGACCAATCGCAATCTGGGCCCCGGTGAGCTTTCGGAGATGATGCGCCGCCGACAGGTGGTCGGCATGGGCGTGTGTTTCCAGGATCCAGGTCAGGGTGAGCGCCTCAGCGGCGATGGCCGCGAGCACGCGATCGGCGGAGGTCGTCGACAGCCGCGCCGACCTGGGATCGAAGTCCAGGACGGGATCGATGATCGCCGCCGCGCCTGTGTCAGGGTCGGCCAGCAGATAGGTCACGGTGCTGGTGGCTTCATCGAAGAAGGCTTGCACCGAGAGCGGCGACGGCGTGTGCGGGGCTTGGATCATGGCTATATATTAGACTTTGTTATATTAGTATCAACTGATATATGGGTTCGTTGTTCGAGCCGGGTCCTGCCGGCCTCACCCCGCTTATGGTCAGTGCGGCAGGCATCCATGGGAGGGCGCGGCTCCTGGCGATCTTGCCCTTGAACCAGACGGAAAAGCGATAGGCACCAGAGGATGGAACCGAGCGCTCTGCTGGCCGCCGCCATGGGCGGTGCCCTGATTGGTCTGCTGCTGGCCGTCTTCGGCGGCGGCGGATCTGTGCTGGCCACGCCCTTGCTGCTCTATGTGGTCGGCGTCCGTGATCCGCATGTCGCCATCGGCACCTCAGCCGCAGCGGTCAGCGTCAACGCCCTGGTTGGCTTGAGCCTTCAGGCCAGGACGGGTGCGGTCAAGTGGCCCTGTGCCCTGACCTTTGCCGGGGCCGGCCTGGCCGGTGCCCTCATCGGGGCGGATCTGGCCAAGCGGCTCGACGGCGGCATCCTGCTGCTGGGCTTTTCTGGCGTCATGGCGGCCATCGCGGTCTCGATGCTGCTGCCGCGCAAGACGGCCGGAAATCCGGATGTACGGCTTACGCCCGCCATGACCCTCAAACTGGCTCCTCTGGGCCTGGGGACAGGCCTGGCCGCAGGCTTCTTCGGGATCGGCGGCGGCTTTCTGATCGCGCCGGGCCTGATGGCGGCGACCGGCATGACCCTGGCCAATGCCGCGGCCTCCTCGCTGGCTTCGGTCGCCCTGTTCGGCGCAGCGACCAGCTTCAGTTACGCCCTGGCCGGTCTGGTCAACGTGCCGCTGTTCCTGACGCTCATTGCAGGTGGTGCGGTCGGGTCGGCCGCGGGCGTGCCGATCGCCAGGATTCTGGCCGGGCACGCCAACCTGGCCCGACGCGGATTCGCCATTATGGTGTTGCTGACCGCGGTCTATGTGGCGCTCAAGGCGCTGGGGCGGGTCTGATCAAATTGAAAAAACGCCCCGGCTTTCACCGGGGCGCTCTGGTCGGCCGCTGGGTTAGAGCCTAGCGGCGATAGCGGTATTCGTAGTGGCACTTCTTCTTCTTGGCGATCTGGTTGCCGGCAATGGCGCCGACCACACCGCCGAGGACGGCCCCTTCGGTCTTGTTGCCGCCGCCGGCGACGGCGGCACCGAGCGTGCCCCCGGTCAGGCCGCCGATGACGGTGCCCTTGCCGCCCTTGGTCTTGCTGCAGATCTTGACGCGATAGCGGGTGCCGGAATGGGCCTCAGCCGCTGTGACGGCGAGGGTGGATGTGGCAAAGCCGAGCGAGAGGGCAAGGATGAGGGCTTTGGTATGGGCGCGCATGGCGGGCTCCGATGGTTTGTCTGATGTCCCTGTCCTGCACAGCGCCTGGGACGCGTGCCCGGTCTAAGGCGTCGGTCGGGCGTGCGACGCTGAAGCGGCGACGGGGGACTTCAGCCCTCCGCCGCCCGCCGGAGCCCTAGCCTTCGACGCGGAAGCGGCCGTCGGCGTCGGGACAGACGCGGATGTAACGCGTCTCGGTGCGGCCATCGTATTCCGCAGGCGCGGGGGCCAGCCGGCAGCGTTCGTCGCTGCGGCTGCTGTAGGTGCCGCCGTTATAGACCGCCTCGCGATAGGGCACCGTCTCGTCATAGGTCCAGTAGGAACCCCGGGTGTCGCATTTGGACTTGGCCGAGGCATTGCCGATGGCCGCGCCAATGCCGGCCCCGACCAGGGCACCAAGCACCGTGCCTTCCGGTTTGGCATTGCGGGCGGCGGCATTGGAGCCGATCACGCCGCCGGCCAGGGCTCCGATGACACCGCCGACCGTGGCGTTGCGCTTGGCGTCCTGACGGCAGGGCTCGGTATAGGCGGTATTGGTCCCATACTGGCCGCCGGCATAGGGCGCGTTGAACCGCGTTCCGGAGTCGGGATAGCGACGATCGTAAGACCCGCCGCCATAGCGACGGTCATAGTCAGCGCGGGCCTGGTCGTAAGCGGCATGGTCGCGATCCCATTGGGCGCGCTGGGCGTCATACGAACCGTTGCCGGCATAGGCCGGGCCGCCGTAGTTGAAGCGTGCGGCGATCTGCGGGTAGCGGCGATCATAGCGCCCGGTGCCATAGCGGCGGTCATAGTTGCGGCGGTTACGCTCATAGGTGTTGCGCTCGCGCTGGAAGGCGGCCTGCTCGGCATAGTAGGCGCTGCTGGTCTGATAATTGGCCGAACCATAGCGGGTCGCATATTGCGGGTAACGACGGTCATAGGCCCCTGCGCCATAGCGGCGATCATAGTTCAGGCGCGAGCGTTCATAGGCGGCGCGGTCATTTTCGTAGGCGCGCTGCTTGGCGTCATAGTCGGCGATCTGGCTGCGGTAATCGGCCCGCTGGTCCTGATAGGTGTCCATGCGTTGCTGATAGGTCGTCTGGGCACTGGCGCTCTGGGCCAGGGCTGGAGCGACGGTGCCGAAGGCGACAGTGGTTGCCAGCAACACGGCGATGGATCTTGAGGTCATGGGTGGTGGTCTCCGCTCATTCGAACGGATCAACGGCCTCCCCCGAGGGGGTCGCCAATCCTTCACAGGGTCCCTGTGCCGAACATAAGCCCCGGCGACGCCACAGGTTCCGAGCCTCAGGCCTTGGTGACGGTCATCATGTAGTTGATGTCGCTGTCGCTGGACCGGCTCCAACGGCCGGTCAGGGGGTTATAGGTCACGCCGAACGGGCCCTGCATCTGCACCGGTTCGCCGGCCAGGAAGGCGCGCAGCTCGTCGGGTTTCAGGAACTGTTTCCAGTCGTGGGTGCCCGGCGGCACCCAGCGCAGGACATATTCCGCGCCGATCTTGGCCAGGGCAAGGGCCTTCAGGGTACGGTTGAGGGTGGCCACGATCATCAGGCCCCCCGGCTTGAGCAGCCGCGAACAGGTGCGCAGGAACTCGCCCGGATCGGCCACATGCTCGATCACCTCCATGGTCAGGACCACGTCGAACGGACCGGCCCCCTCGGCCAGCAGCTGTTCGGCCGTGGCGGGACGGTAGGCGATCTCCAGGCCCTGCTCCGAGGCATGGGTGGCGGCGGTCTTGATATTGCGCTCCGAGGCATCGATAGCCGTGACCGCAAAGCCTAGCCGGGCCATGGGCTCACTGAGCAGACCCCCGCCGCAGCCGATGTCCAGCAGGGTCAGGCCCTCGAACGGGGCGCGGCCATTGGGATCACGCTCGAACCGCGCCACGGCCTGCTCGCGGATAAAGGCCAGCCGGCAGGGATTGAACACATGCAGCGGCGCGAACTTGCCGCGGGGGTCCCACCATTCGGCCGCGATGGCCGAGAACCGCGCCACATCGGCGGGGTCGATGGACCAGGAGGGGGCAGGGGCGTCGGGCGAAGCGGCTTGGGTCATGTCGCCTCTCTACCACGACCCTCGCCCTGCAGCATCGTCGCCGAAAAAAGACACGGTCGCGACATTGCCGTTGCGCCTTTGCGCCGCTAGAAGGCCGTGGCTTGCGCGCCGGATGCGATCTCGCTGCAGGGGCGCAAGAAAAAACCGCTATCGTTCGAGGGTTAGAAGACGTGTCTCGTCTGGTGATGAAGTTCGGCGGCACCTCCGTGGCCGACCTGGAGCGCATCGCGCGGGTGGGCCGTCTGGTCGCCGCCGAGGTGGCGACCGGCAAGCAGGTGGCGGTGGTCGTTTCGGCCATGTCCGGCAAGACCAATGAGCTGGTCGCCTGGACCGATGGGGCCGGACGCGCTGCACCGGGCCTGCCCGAGTCTGATGACGAGTATGACGCCATCGTCGCGTCGGGCGAGCAGGTCACCGCCGGTCTCCTGGCCATGACCCTGCGCCACATGGGCCTGAACGCCCGCTCCTTCCTGGGCTGGCAGGTGCCGATCCTGACCGACACGGCCCACGGCCGGGCCCGGATTGAAGACATTCCCCCCGCCAATCTGGAAGCCTGTTTAGCGGCCGGCCAGATTGCGGTGATCGCCGGCTTCCAGGGCGTGACCGACGACGGCCGCATCACCACCCTCGGTCGCGGTGGTTCGGACACCAGCGCTGTCGCCATCGCCGCCGCCATCAAGGGGGCCTGCGACATCTATACCGACGTGGACGGGGTCTATACGACCGATCCCCGGATCGAGCGCAAGGCCCGCCGCCTGGCCAAGATCTCTTACGAAGAAATGCTGGAAATGGCCTCTCTGGGGGCCAAGGTGCTGCAGACCCGCTCGGTCGAGATGGCTATGGCCCATCGCGTCCCGGTGCGGGTTCTGTCGAGTTTCGTCGAGCCGGGCGAAGCCCCCGGCCAAGGTACGATCGTCTGCGACGAGGAAGAAATCATGGAAAAGCGCATCGTCTCGGGCGTCGCCTATAGCCGCGACGAAGCCAAGATCACCCTGCTGGGCCTGCCCGATCATCCGGGCGTCTCCTCGCAGATCTTCGGCCGTCTGGCCGACGCCAATGTGAACGTCGACATGATCGTGCAGTCGCGCGCCCGCAGCGCCGACACTGCCAACATGGAGTTCACGGTCGGCAAGCGCGACGCCGAGCGCGCGGTCGAGATCGTCAAGGCCGCCCAGAAGGAGATCGGCTTCGAGGACGTGGCGATCAACGAGGACGTCTCGAAGGTCTCGGTGATCGGCGTCGGCATGCGCAGCCACGCCGGCGTCGCCCAGTCGATGTTCCAGGCCCTGGCCGAAAAGAACATCAACATCCAGGTCATCTCGACCTCGGAGATCAAGATCAGCGTCCTGATCGATGCGGCCTATACCGAACTGGCCGTGCGCGCCCTGCACTCGGTTTATGGGCTGGACCAGCTTTAGGGACGAGACGTCCCGCAAGCCTCACCTGCGGTCTGCCCTCAGGTGAGGACGGCAGGTTGCAGGGCTCATCCTGAGGCCCCTGTCCGTGCCGTAGCCAAAACGTCGTGTTCTGACGTTAAGTAGGGCCTGCATCGCCGCCACGAGCTTCCCATGCCCGACGTCTTCAAGTTCGATCCCGCCGCCAAGACCGTCACCTTCGAGGGGGATGAGGGGCTGGAGCTGCTCTACGACCTGCTGCTGCGGGCCAAATTCGGCGACGGCTACGAAAAGCCCCTGCTGGTCAGCCCCTGGCTGGCGGCCCTACTCAAGCGCCTCGACCAGGCCCTGCCGGACGACGGCCAGTGGTTCCCGGAACGGCCCGGCCAGCCGATCTTCGATACCGACGACCTGCTGGCCATGGGCGACGCGGTGATCGAGGAAGGTCACACCGTCGGCTGGTGGACCATGACGCCGCTGGAAAAGCGCGCCTATCTGCGTGAGACCGTGGCCGCCCCGCATCCCCTGACCGACCTGGAAGTCGCCTTCATCGAGGACGACATCGACGCCGCGCTCGAACAGGCCCGCCGTCTGGTCCAGGACGCCGACGAGACCCTCGCCCTTCCGGGGCACGGCTAGGATCTAGTCCCGCCGGTACCGCGACACGAAGGCCCAGAGGGCGTCATTGTCGGCCAGCCAGACATGGGTGCCGCCGACCGTCATGCGGCCCACCACATCGGCCTCGCCGCGGCAGCCTGAATAGCGTTCCTCATAGATGCCGGGGGTGATCCAGGCGGTGGTCGGGGCGGTCTGGCAGCCATTGAGGGCGGCCCAGCGCTGCTCGGCGGCATGCATCGTATATTGCCAGTAGCCCGCCCCCCCGCCCTGGGTGGGATTGGTGGCGTCCCTGTCGCCGGCGAAGGCGATGACCGGAACGGGCAGGGCGGGTGTGCAGGTGGCCGGATCAGGCTCCTGCGGATTGTCCGCCCGGGGATTGCCGGCCCTCAGACCGACCACCGGGGCGATGGCGGCATAGCGGCCAGACTCCACGCAGCCCAGCCAGGATGCCATGCGGCCGCCGCCTGACAGGCCGGTGACATAGACCCGGGCACGGTCAACGCAGCCCTCGGCCACCAGACTGTCGACCACCCCGGCCAGATAGGCGACGTCGTCGGGGTCGTTCGCGTCCGGGATCCTGCCCGCTGTGGTGGGCACGCCGGGGATGTTCCAGACGAAGCCCTTGCCCACCGGAATCCCCGCGTCGGGCGCGACCAGAATGAAGCCCGCGCGATCGGCGGTCGCCTCCAGCTTCGAGGTCTTGAGGATGTGGGCTCCGGTCCCGCCGCTACCGTGCAGCAGGATCAGCAACGGGGCGGGAGTGTCGGGGTCCAGGGTCGCAGGGCGGCGCAGCAGCAGCAGGCGACCTGTCGGGCCGATATCGATCTGCGCGGTGGCGTCCGGCGCGCCGACGGCGCAGGCGGCCTGGACCGGGACGCTCCAGCCCAGCAGAAGCAGGGGCGCACCCAACCGGAGTAGCCATCGCGCCAAGGCAAACTCAGACATGATGATCCCCCGGTATCCTGCGGGCGAGCTTAGCGGGTCGATCACGTGAGTAAACCGACGGATCGGCAGGGGCACCGTCGCGCGCTTTGGCCAAGCCAAGCCGTGTCGTGCCTGCTAATTCGCCCCCATGACCGAGCCCCGCCGCCTCACCCTGGGCCTGCTGTGCGGCCTGATCGCCGGCGCCTTCTGGGGCGGGGTGTTTCTGGCGCCATTGCTGTTGGCCGACTTCACGCCGCTGCAGATGACCGCCGGGCGGTATCTGGCCTATGGCCTGGCCTCGCTGGTGCTGCTTGCCCCCACGGCCCTGGCGGTGTTCGGACGGATGACGGCCCGCGACTGGCGGGATCTGGCCCTGCTGAGCCTGCTGGGCAACCTGATCTACTATGTCGGCCTGGCCGTGGCGGTGCAGAACGCCGGGGTGGCGGCGGCCTCGCTGATCATCGGGCTATTGCCGGTGACCGTGACACTGGTGGGCGCAAAGCCGGGCGAGGGCGTACCGATCCGGCGTCTGGCCGCGCCCCTGGCCCTGCTGGCGGCGGGGGTGGTCTGTATCAATGTCGACGTGTTCAGGAGCGGGGAGGGCGCGCCCGCGCCGCGTCTGGTTCTGGGCGTGCTGGGCGCCGTGCTGGCCCTGGCCTGCTGGACGCTCTACGCCGTCTGGAACGCCCGGCGGCTGGCGGCCACGCCGAGCTTCAGCAGCCATGAGTGGTCGCTGCTGACCGGAGTGGTCACCGGCGCGCTGTCGCTGGTGCTGATCATCCCGGCCTTCCTCCTCGGTGGGGCGGGGCATGTCTCCAGCGCCTGGACCCTGTTCTGGGGCGTCAGCCTGGCCGTGGCCCTGGGGGCCTCGGTGATCGGCAACGGCCTGTGGAACGCCGCCAGCCGCCTGCTTCCGCTCAGCCTTTCGGGCCAGCTGATCGTGTTCGAGACCCTGTTCGCCCTGCTCTATGGTTTCCTGCATGAGGGCCGCTGGCCGCGTCCGCTGGAGAGCGCTGCCATCGCCCTGATGCTCGCGGGCGTGCTGTGGTCGGTGTCGCTGCACCGGCCGGGGGTTCCGGTCGAGCCGGCAACATGACTGCCACCTGAACAGCACCGTTCAGATCGGGTTCAAGCGCTGTTTGCGACAAAGGTCCCAACAGCGCCGCACCGGAAAGCTTTCGGACCTGGCGACGCTTCTCGAATGGAGAACCGCCATGAAGACCATTTCCAGGATTCTCGTCGCCGGTGCCGTCACGGCCGCCCTGGTCGTGCCTGCCTCGGGTGCCTTTGCCGGTGAAAAGACCAAGAAGGCCGTCATCGGTGCCGTGATCGGCGGCCTGGCCGGCGCGGCCCTGGGCGACGGCGACAAGGGCGCGATCGCGATCGGTGCCGTCGCCGGTGCCGCCATCGGTGCCTCAACGGCCAAGGACAAGGACGACCGCCGCTACAGCAGCGGCTATCGCACCCGCCCTGCCTATAACGGTTACCAGCAAGGCTATGGGCAGCACGGTTACGGGCAGCAAGGCTATGGCCAGTCCTACGGACAGCAGACCTATGGCCAGCAGGGCTATCAGAGCCGCGACCAGCGCTACGCCCGTGACACCCGTGACAGCCGTGACAACCACTATGGTCGGGGCGATCGTTACGACGCTCGCTACGACAGCCGCTACGCCTACGACGACCGCCGCTAGGCCCCCGTCGACCGCCGTCAGGCCCTGATCCTGACCCTGACGGCGAGGACTGGCGCCGCTCTCCAGGCCGGAGGGCGGCGCTTTTTTAGGCCTCTCTGAGGACAATCTTGCCGCAAGGTCGCCGTGGCCGCTGTCAGGCGCGTGAAATCTGCTATAGCCCGCAGAAGTTCGCAGCGGCATCTTAACCCATCGCGCTTTCAGTCGGGTTAGACCGCTCCGGACAGAGGGAGAGCGCATGGCGGCAACCGGCATCGCCGTTCGGGGACCACGCAGTCTGCTGAGGCAGATTCGCGAGGCCATGGCCGGGGCAGGCCCCGCCCAGGGCAAGCTCGACATGGTGGTGCGCACCATCGCCATCTCGATGGTCGCCGAGGTCTGCTCGATCTATCTGCGCCGCGCCTCCGGCGATCTGGAACTGTTCGCCACCGAAGGCCTGGCCCCCGAAGCCGTCCACGTCACCCGCCTGAAGCCCGGCGAGGGCCTGGTTGGCGAGACCATGCGCATTGGCCGGCCGCTGAACCTGTCGGACGCCCCAAACCATCCGGCCTTCGCCTACCGGCCTGAAACCGGCGAAGATCCCTACCATGCCTTCATGGCCGTGCCCCTGCTGCGCGGCGGACGGGCGATCGGCGTGCTGGTCGTCCAGAACCGTACCGAGCGCACCTATGGCGACGAGGAGGTCGAGGACCTCCAGATCATCGCCATGGTCCTGGCCGAGATGGTGTCGTCCAGCGAACTGCTGGGCATGGACGAACTCAAGGACGTCGAGATTGCGCCCCACAAGCCCGAGCGGCTGAAGGGCGCACGCTTCGCCGAGGGCCTGGCCTATGGGGTGGCGGTGCTGCACGAGCAGCCGGTGGCTCCCGAGCAGCTGCTGTCGGAGGACTCGGCCGCCGAGGAGATCCGCCTGAAGACGGCGGTCACGGCCCTGCAAAGCCAGATCGACGAGATGCTGGAAGGGCAGGGCGGGCTTGTCGGTGCCTCCTATGAGGTGCTCGACACCTACAGACTGTTTGCCCATGACCGCGGCTGGAACCGGGGCCTCGAAGAGGCCGTGCGTTCGGGCCTGACCGCTGAAGCCGCCGTCGAGCGCGTGCGCTCCGAGCACCGCGCCCGGCTGGGCCAGGCCCGCGACCCCTATCTGCGCGAGCGCCTGCACGATCTGGAAGACCTCAATGACCGGCTGCTGCGACACCTGTCGGGGGATGTCCATGCCGTGCGTCAGTTGCCGGACGACGCCATCCTGATCGCCCGCAATCTCGGCCCTGCCGACCTGCTGGAATATGATCGCACCAAGCTGAAGGGTATCCTGCTCGAGGAGGGGTCGGCGGCCAGCCATGCCGGTATCGTGGCCCGTGCCCTGGACATTCCCTGCGTCGGTCGCCTGGCCGGCCTGCGCGACCGGGTAAGCGAAGGCGACCCCGTGGTGGTCGACGCTGAAACCGCCGAGGCCTGGCTGCGGCCGCGTCCCGATGTGGTCAAGGCCCTGCGGGCCCGGATGGAGGTCCGCGCCCAGCGCAAGGCCGAGTTCGCCCGCCTGCGCGACACGCCCGCGTTCACCAAGGACGGTGCCAAGGTCACCCTGCTGATGAACGCCGGACTGGCGGTGGATCTGGACATTCTGGGCGAGACCGGGGCCGAAGGCATCGGCCTGTTCCGCACCGAATTCCAGTTCATGGTCGCCGAGGAAATGCCCCGGCTGGAAGCCCAGACCGCACTCTATGAGAAGGTGCTCGAGGCCGCCAACGGCATGCCGGTGACCTTCCGGACCCTCGACCTGGGCGGTGACAAGCTGCTGCCCTACATGGAGATGGAGCGCGAGGACAATCCGGCCCTGGGCTGGCGCGCCATCCGCATGGGGCTGGACCGTCCGGCCCTGCTGCGCATGCAGATCCGGGCCCTGATCAAGGCGGCCCATGGTCGGGCCCTGCGCATCATGTTCCCGCTGGTGGCCAATGTGGACGAGTTCCGCGCCGCCCGGGCCTATGTCGACCAGGAAGTGGCCTGGGCCCTGAAGCGCGGTCGGCCGGCTCCGGCCCGCCTCGATGTCGGGGCGATGATCGAGGCACCGTCCCTGCTCTGGCATCTGGACGCCCTGCTGCCGATGACCGATTTCGTCTCGGTCGGCACCAATGACCTGATGCAGTATCTGTTCGCCGCCGACCGTGGCAATCCGCGCATGGCCGATCGTTATGACCCGCTGTCGCCGGCGGCCCTGCGGGCCCTGAAGACCATCCAGCAGGCCTGCGAGGATACCGGGACGCCGGTTTCGGTGTGCGGCGAGATGGCGGGCCGGCCGCTGGAGGCCTTCGCCCTGGTGGCCCTGGGCTTTGATCGACTGTCGATGCCGCCGGCCGGGATCGGACCGGTCAAGCAGATGGTTCTGTCGTGCGATCGCGAGGCCGCGCGGCGCAATGTCGAGGCCCTGCTCAAGACCTCGGCGGGGTCGCTTCGGGGAGAGATCGAAACCCTCGCCCGCAAGCTTTATGTCGCCGTCTGAGCCAAAGGCCCGTTAACCATGCTTGCACGTTTAGTGTATTGAATCCGATAACTTAGTTTGATATCCACAAAGAACTGTTAAGAACTTCGTTTGAAGCGAAGTCGGGTGGGGCACGGCGCTCTCGCGCCGCGCGAATTTTGGGGTGATATTGCCGCAATGGCGCTGGATACGGGCAGTGTAAGGCACTTGCATCTGGTTTCCGACGCTGAGTCCGACGAGGGCTTCGCCGCCGTCGGGCAGCCGTCGGTTGATGAGGGTGTCGATATCGGCATCGCGCTCCGCGCCGCCCGGACCTTCCGCGGACTGACCACCCAGGACGTGGCGGACGCCACCCGTATTCGCCTGAGCTATATCGACGCCCTCGAGGACCTGCGGCTGGAAGACCTGCCGTCGCGGCCTTTCACCATCGGCTATGTCCGGGCCTATGCCCAATTGCTCGGCCTGGACGGCGAAGCCGCCGTTCTAAGATTCAAAAGCGATGTGCCCGACGATGGCGGCGAACTGCGGGCCCCGGTCGGCGTGCGCCACGAAGGCGATCCGCGCCTGGCCCTGGTGCTGATCGCCGGTCTGCTGATGGTCGGTGCCATCCTGCTGTGGAACGTCGCTCAACGGGCCATGTCCAAGGACGCGCCGACCGCCCAGGTCGCCGCCGAGACGACGGCCGTTCGTCCGGCCTCGGCACCGACCGGTTCGGCAGTGGCCCTGGGCGCGCCCCTTCCGGCCCCGGTCGAGTCCACCACCCCCGAGCCCTACAAGACGCCGGGTCTCGACGACGCGGCCGCCAATGGCGGTTCGGCCGACGCGGCCAATGCCGCGTCAAAGGCCCGTGCCACGGCCCTGGCGGCGGGCGAGGGCGAGATCGATCTGGCCCATGTCGCTGCCCTGGGCTCAAGCTTCAAGCCGCGTGGCGTGGTCCACGGTGCAAATGAAGCTGACAGTTCGGGCGTGATCCTGCTGGCCCGCAAGGCCGCCACCCTGGTGGTGCGCGGCGCGGATGGTTCGGTCTATTTTGCCCGTCAGCTCAATGCCGGTGAGGCCTTCCGTGCGCCCCGCACGGCCGGCTTGACGGCCGATGTCTCCGATCCCGCCAACTTCGATGTCTATTCGGGCGGTGTGCTGACGGGGCGGCTGACCGCCAAGCAGACCTGGCTGAGCAAGCTGGGCAAGCCGGCGGCTTGATCCGGCGTTAAGCCTCCAGGACGGCCTTGGGTTCCGCGTTCAAAAGCCCTAGATTGTCGCCATGGCCGCTGACCACACTCACCTTCGTCCCTGGCGCTCGATCGAGCGTCGCAAGTCGCGCAAGATTCGCGTTGGCTCCGTCGAGGTGGGCGGCGATGCGCCCATCACCGTCCAGTCGATGACCAATACCCTGACCAGCGACGCTGCGGCGACGCTGGAGCAGATCCGTCAGCTGGAAGAAGCCGGGGCCGATATCGTGCGGGTCTCGTGCCCGGACACAGACTCGACCGCGGCCTTCAAGACCATCGCCCGGGAGAGCCGGGTGCCGCTCGTGGCCGACATCCATTTTCACTACAAGCGCGGCATTGAGGCGGCCCAGGCCGGCGCGGCCTGTCTGAGGATCAATCCGGGCAACATCGGCAGCCCCGATCGCGTGCGGGACGTCATCCAGGCGGCCCGCGACCATGGCTGTTCGATGCGGATCGGCGTCAATGCCGGCTCGCTGGAGCGGGAGCTGCTGGAAAAGTACGGCGAGCCGTGCCCGGACGCCATGGTCGAGAGCGCCCTCAACCATGCCCGCATCCTGCAGGATCACGACTTCCACGAGTTCAAGATCAGCGTAAAGGCGTCCGACCCGTTCATGACGGTGGCGGCCTATTATCAGCTGGCCGAGCGCATTGATTGCCCGCTGCACCTGGGCGTCACCGAGGCCGGCGCCCTGCGCACCGGCACGGTGAAGTCCTCCATCGGCATCGGCGCAATGCTGTGGGCCGGCATTGGCGACACCATCCGGGTCAGCCTCGCAGCGGATCCGGTCGAAGAGATCAAGGTCGGCTTCGATATTCTCAAGTCGCTGGGTCTGCGCCACCGCGGTGTCAACATCATCGCCTGCCCGTCCTGCGCCCGGCAGGGCTTCAATGTCATCAAGACGGTTGAAGCCCTGGAGGAGCGTCTGGCCCACATCAGCCAGCCGATGTCGCTGTCGATCATCGGCTGCGTGGTCAATGGACCGGGCGAGGCCCTGATGACCGACCTCGGCTTCACCGGCGGCGGTGCCGGTTCGGGCATGGTCTATATGGCCGGCAAGCCCGATCACAAGCAGTCCAATGACGGCATGATCGAGCACATTGTCGAGCTGGTCGAGAAGCGCGCGGCCGAGCTGAAAGCGGCTGAGGCAACCGGCTCGATCGCGGCCGAATAGGTCGTCAGGCTCAGATCACCGCCCGCAGTCGCTCATCGACGTCCGTCACGGCCGCCGAGACGATCCGCAGGCCCTGTTCGAGGGTCTCCAGGTCGGCTGCAGCCCCCAGGCACAGCCGTACCCCGGTGGTCAGTCCTGCAGCGACGACCGGCGCGGCCGGCGGGGTGACCTCGACGCCCCGGCGCAGGGCCCGGCCTGCCAGCCGTTCAGCCTCCAGATCCGACATCGGCAACCAGACATGCGGCGCGCTGTCTGACATCGGGGCCTCGACGGCTGGCCCCAGGATCTCCCGCGCCAGGGCCAGTCGGGCGGTCATGTCTGCGCGGACTTCGCTGACGATGGCGTCGGCCGTGCCATCCTCGATCCACTGGCTTGCAATCAGGCCACCAAGGCTGGGCGGCGCATAGGTTAGGGCGCGGACGGTGCGCAGGACCCTGTCCTGCAGATCGGCCTGGGGCACGATCAGAAAGCCTGTGCGCAGGCCCGGGGCCAGGGACTTTGAGACGCCCGAGACATGAAAGGTCCGCTCCGGTGCCAGGACCGCAAAGGGCGGTGGCGCGTCCGTCGCATAGACGGCGTAGATGTCGTCCTCGATGATCCAGAGGTCGTGCCGCCGGGCCAGGGCGACGATCTGGTTGCGGCGGTCCTCGCTCATGATCCGGCCGGTCGGGTTCTGCAGGGTGGGCTGGATCATCACGACCTTGAAGCCGCCGGTCGCGGCGGCCTCGGCCAGGGCGTCCGGGCGCAAGCCCTCTGCATCCATGGCCAGGCCCCGGAGGCCATAGCCCATGTGTTCGGCCAGGGCCTTGACGCCATAGAAGGTCGAGGCTTCGCAAAGGACGCTGTCGCCCCACCGCGCCACAGCGCCGAAGGCCAGGGCCAGGCCCTGCTGCGCTCCGGCGGTGCAGACCAGTCGGGTCCAGTCCGCCCCGACCACCCCGCCGCTGCGCGCCAGCCACGCCGCGCCGCTTCGCCTCTGGGCCTCGTGGCCGGCGGAGGGGGCATAGTCGAGGTGATCGGCCAGGTCGGAGCGCCGACGCAGGCGGGTCATGGACTCAGCCAGTCTGGCCCGGGCGGGTCCACGCGGCGCGATGTTATGGGCCAGGTTGATCGGGCCGCTCTCGGCGCGTTCCGCCATGGCCCGGGTGGCAGCGCCGCGGACGAAGCTGCCCCGGCCCACATGGGCCTCAACCAGCCCCGCCTTCTCGGCCTCGACATAGGCGCGGGTGACGGTGCCCAGTCCCAGGCCCAGCCGGTGGGCCAGGTCCCTTTGCGGCGGCAGGCGCGTTCCGGCCGCCAGGGCACCGGCGGTGATGTCGGCGCGCAGGACGTCCAGCAACCGCTCATAGATCGGGGCGTCGCCGGGCGGCAGGGTCGGGGTCCAGATCGTCATCCGAAATCTCTATATTGTTCCAGAGACAATACTCCTTTTGACTCATGGATCAATCTTGAACATCCCTGTGACATTCTCCCGTCTGGAGCGTCACATGACCCACGACCTGCTGCTTGCCTTTGTCCTGTTCGCCTTCGCCACGGCAGGAACCCCCGGCCCCAACAACATGATGTTGCTGGCCTCGGGGGCGAATTTCGGCTTCCGGCGGACGATCCTGCACATCCTCGGGATCAGTGCAGGGCTGGGGCTGATGGTGGTTGCCATGGGCTGGGGCCTGTCCGGTGTGTTCAGGGCCTATCCGGTCCTGCACGAGATCCTGAAATGGGTCGGGGCCGCCTACATGCTGTGGCTGGCCTGGAAGATCGCCACGGCGACGGGGATCAATGACCGATCGGCTGGTGGCGAGCCGATGACCTTCCTGCAGGCTGCCGGCTTTCAGTGGCTCAATCCCAAGGCCTGGGCCATGGCTCTTGGTGCCGCCACCACCTACATGCCGGAAGGCGGCGGCCGCCTGACGGTGTTGATCCTGGCCGGAACCTTCATGCTGGTCGGCGCGCCGTGCAGCGCCGCCTGGGCCGGTTTCGGCCAGGGGCTCAGGCGATTTCTCGACCGGCCGACCATCCTGCGGGCCTTTAATGTCAGCATGGCCGTATTGCTCGTGGCCTCGCTCTATCCCTTGCTGGGCAAGTTCCAGGCGTGACAGGCCGGGGCAGGGGCGCCACCCTGCTGCGATGCGTATCCTCCTCGCCCTCACGGCGGCCATCGCCGCCATCGCCTTGCCCGCTGCGGCTGCCCCCGAAGCGAGCGGGAATCTCAAGGTTACGGTGGCCGGACGGGACACGATCGTCCTGACGCCCGCGGAGGTGAAGGCCCTGCCGCGCGGCCGGACGACTATCCAGGTCAAGGGACAGCCAGTGGTCTATGAAGGTGCCGTCTTGCACGACGCCCTGCTGAAGGCGGGCGTGATTTCGGGTGAGCGCCTGATGGGCCGCTACCTGAACCAGATTGTCATTCTGCGCGCGGCCGATGGCTTTACCAGCATCCTGTCGCTCGCCGAGACCGATCCGGTCTATCGCGCCAATCCGGTGATCCTGGCCGATACGGTCAATGGCCAAGGCCTTGACGCCCGCGAAGGGCCCTATCGGGTGGTGGTCGATGGCGACCTGCGCCTGTCGCGGTCGCCGCGAGCAGTGGTGTCCATTGAGGTCAGGCCGGCCTTCTGACCTGGATCCAAAGGCGAGGCCGGGTGATCAGGTCTTGGCGGTCAGGTCTTGCGGCTTGACCTGCCCGCCTCTGGCGACGATGGCGTCCACGGCCTCCGGGTCGACCGCCGCGCTGAACAGGAAGCCCTGCGCATCGGTGCAGCCCATGTCGCGCAGCTGACTGCGCTGTTGGTCGGTCTCGACCCCTTCGGCGATCACCGACAGATTGAGGGCCTTGGCCAGGCCGACGATCGAGGCGACCAGGGCGCCGGCCTCGCTATCCTCGCCCAGGGGCGTGATGAAGCTGCGGTCGATCTTGATCTTGTCGATGGGATAGCGGCGCAGATAGCTGAGGCTGGAATAGCCGGTGCCGAAATCGTCGAGGGCCAGTGAGAAGCCCATCGCCCGCAGGCGTCCGATGGCCAGGTGGGTGGTTTCATCGTCGCCCAGCAGCGCGCCTTCGGTGATCTCAAGTTCGATCGAGCGCGGATGGGCTCCGGTTTCGATCAGCAGCTTGGCGACCTCACTGGGGAAGTCCTCCTGGCGCATCTGCAGGGCCGAGACGTTGACGGCCACCTTGATCCCCGGCCACCGGCGGCTGTCGGCGAACGCCTGGCGCATGACCAGCCGCCCGAGGTCTTCGATCAGTCCGCAGTCCTCCGCCAGGGGAACAAAGGTAGCCGGCGAGATCAGGCCCCGCGTCGGGTGAGCCCAGCGGGCCAGGGCCTCGACGCCGGTCATCTGGCCCGTGGTGTCGACCTGGGGCTGATAGACCAGGTGGACGCCGCCGTCGCTCAGGGCCCGCCTCAGATCAACCTCGAGACCTCGGCGGGCCTTGAGGGCCGCATCCATCTCGATTTCGAAGAAGCAGTAGCGGTTCCGGCCCTGCTCCTTGGCGCGATACATGGCGACATCGGCCCGACGGGCAGCCTCTTCCGCACCAATATAGGCCTCGGCGGCGTCGATCATGGCGACGCCGACCGACCCGCCGACAAAGACCTGACCGCAACTGAGATCGGCCGGCTCGCTCAGCGCCTTGACCAGCCGTTCGGCCAGGGCCGCCGCTCCGGCGGGATCGATCTCGGGAACGATCAGCGCAAATTCATCGCCGCCCAGGCGCGCGACGCTCTCGTTGGTGCGGCACAGGCCTGCCAGCCGGTCGGCCATCAGCCGGATCAGTTCGTCGCCGGCATTGTGGCCATGGGTGTCGTTGACGGCCTTGAAGCGGTCCAGATCGATTCCGAGCACCGCCATGGCTCCGCGCCTGCGGTCGAGGCCGGCGAGCGCCTGGTTCAGGCGCGCTTCAAACAGGCTCCGATTGGGCAGGCCGGTGAGGCTGTCGTGATGGGCCATGTGCTTGGCCCGCGCCTCGCTGGCGACCAGGCCCTTGGCGATGCGCCGGCTGCGCGAGGCGAAGATCACGACGGCGGCCGCCAGACAGCCGACCACCAGCAGGATGGGCACGACGGCCTTGCGCAACAGGGCCTGACCCGGACTGGTCGGTGTCCAGTCCATTGTCGCCACGATCCTGCCGGTCATGCTGCGAATGGACACCCGCGCATCCTGGGCCTTGGGTGTGGCGGCTCCCGGGTGAAGATGGATGCCGTCCAGCAGGAAGCGGCTCGACATGGTCTTGAGGAAGGACGCGTCCAGTTTCAGGGCGGTGATGATGATCGGGGCGCGACGCGCCTTCAGGGTGGCGCGGCCAAAGTCTGACTGCACCAGGCTGGCGGTCACCAGATAGGCCTCGCCGTCGATCAGTTCGTAGGAGCTCGTCTGCACCGGGGCGGACACCAGACCGCCATCGGCTCTCGGTGCGGTCACCCGCTTGATCCGGGCTTCCCGATCGCGGACGGCGCTCAGGACCGGAGCGAAGCTTTCGCCATGGGCCGAAAAGAAATCCGGGCTCAGTTCGCCGCCGACCTTTTGACCGAACACGCTGCGATTGTCGCTGTCGACGACGAAAATCAGGTCGAAACTGGACTGGGCAAGCAGATAGGACCCGACATTTTCCCGTGCCCACGACGGGTTGAAGCGGTTGCCGAGGTTCTCCACCGCATCGTCCCAGACCGATTGGGGGGCAATCGACCGCTCCAGATCCCGGGTCTTGGTCAGCAGGCCGCGTTCGACCATCGACTGGTCGTGAAGCATGGCGCTCTGGTCGACCCGGGCAGCGATCAGCAGCAGTACGGCGACCAGAACACCAACCATCAGCAGGCCCAGGGCGACCAGAGGCGTCGATAGGCGGGTCTCCAGACGGGTCATCAGGTGCAGGTCTCGGTTCGGCTCGGACAGGAGTCCGGTTTCACCGATCAATGGGGGGACTTGGCTAAGCTTGACCTAATGGCCGGTGGTCATTTTGTCGCAGGGGCGGCAGAGGCCACATGACCTCTTTGTAATTTGCCATTCGATGCACTTTGCAAATAAAAGTACTTCATCGGCAATCAAGCCGAGGGAGAAACAGACATGCAACGCCTTGCCGCCGCCGCCCTGATCGCCGCTGTTGCCTTTGCCGGCACGGCCTCGGCCGGAACCGTCAACCTCACCCTGGACGGCGTCCAGCCCCGGGGCGGCAGAATCCTGGTCACGGTCCAGAGCCGCGATCAGTTCATGAAGCCGGCCCAGACCAGCGGTGCGGTGCTGGACGGTTCGTCGAGCGGTCAGCTGAAGGTGGCCCTGCCCAATGTTCCGGCCGGCGACTATGCGATCTCGGTCCTGCACGATGCCGACCAGAGCTGGGGCATGACGATGGGTGCCGATGGCAAGCCTGCCGAAGGCTGGACGATGAACAAGGCCGGCGATCTGCGCGCCAAGCCGACCTTCGATCAGGTCAAAGTGTCGCTGGATGGCGATGCCTCGCTGACCCAGACCATGATGTATCCGAAGTAGTCGTTTTCACGCCGGGGTGACGTCAGGCCGCGCGGGGGGTACAGAGACCGCCCGTTCCCCTCAAAGCACGTGACGTCACCCTTGCGACTGCCCCAGGCCCGACTCGACCAGGTTCTCGACCGTTTCCGCGAAGTGGAGGCCCGCATGGGCGCCGCTACCGACGGGACCGAGATCGTCAAGCTCTCCAAGGAGTACGCCGAACTGCGTCCGGTGGCCGAGGCCGTTGAGACCCTGGCCAAGCTGGCCGCCGAGCGCACGGGCCTGGAAGAGATGGCCGGCGATCCGGACATGGCCGAGATGGCCCGCGACGAGATGGCTGCTCTGGATGAGAAGCTGCCCGTGCTCGAGCGCGACCTGGCCCTGATGCTCGCCCCCAAGGACAAGGACGAGAACGCCTCGGCGATTCTGGAAGTCCGCGCCGGAACCGGCGGTGACGAAGCGGCGCTGTTCGCCGGCGACCTGTTCCGCATGTACCAGCGCTATGCCCAGAGCCAGGGCTGGCGGGTCGAGGTCGACAGCATCTCGGAAGGCGAGATGGGCGGCTATAAGGAAATCATCGCCTCGATCACCGGCGACGGCGTCTTTGGCCGTCTGAAGTTCGAGAGCGGCGTGCACCGGGTGCAACGCGTTCCGGAAACCGAAGCCCAGGGCCGTATCCACACCTCGGCCGCCACCGTCGCGGTGCTGCCCGAAGTGGAAGATGTCGAGATCGAGATCAACGAGGCCGACATCCGGATCGACACCTACCGTTCGTCGGGGGCCGGCGGCCAGCACGTCAACAAGACAGACTCGGCCGTGCGGATCACCCACATCCCGACCGGCGTGGTGGTCACGTCGTCGGAAAAGAGCCAGCACCAGAACCGCGCCCGGGCGATGAAGAACCTGAAGGCGCGCCTGTACGACATGCAGCGCGAGGCGCTGGACACCGCCCGCTCGGATGCCCGCAAGAGCCAGGTTGGCAGCGGCGACCGTTCGGAGCGCATCCGCACCTACAACTTCCCGCAGGGCCGGGTCACCGATCACCGCATCAACCTGACCCTCTACAATCTGGGCAAGGTGATGGAGGGCGAGGCCCTGGATGATGTGATCAAGCCGCTGATCGCCGAGGACCAGGCCGCGCGTCTTGCCACCCTCGAAGATGGCTACAACTGATGGCCTTTACCCGGACCTATGACGAGGAAGAGCCTCAGCGGGTCAACAAATGGCTGGCCCAGGCCGGGGTCTGCTCGCGCCGCGAGGCCGAGGCCCTGATCGCCGATGGCCTGGTCTCCATCGACGGCGAGACCGTCGAGGATGTCGGCCGCAAGATCCTGCCTGGTCAGACCCTGGTCCTGGCCGACCGTGCGACCGACAAGCTGGATTCCAGCCTGACGATCATGATCCACAAGCCGGTCGGCATCGTCTCGTCCCAGCCCGATCCCGGCCAGATCCCAGCCGTACGTCTATTGAAGCGCGAGACGCTCTGGGCGCACGAGGCGATCATTCCGAATTTCAGCAACCGCCTGGCCCCGGTGGGGCGGCTGGACATGGACTCGCGCGGTCTGCTGATCCTGTCGGAGGACGGGGTGGTGGCCAAGGCCGTGATCGGCCCGCAGTCCGAGCTGGAAAAGGAATACCGCGTCGCCATCATGGGCGAGATCACCGAAGAGAAGCTGGAGCTGATGCGCTTTGGCCTCGAACTGGACGGTCGCGAGCTGCGCCCGGCCCATGTGGAGGTGATCTCCGACCAGCGCCTGCGCGTCATCTTGCAGGAGGGCCGCAACCGCCAGATCCGCAGGATGTGCGAGCTGCTGGAGTGGAAGGTCGTCGACCTGTTCCGCGTCCGCGTCGGCTCCCTGACCCTCGGCGACATGCCCGAGGGCTATTGGCGGCCCCTGACCGCCGAAGAGCGGGCGGGCCTGATCGCGGGCTGATAGCCAGCGTTCGCCACATCATCTTTTGAGTTCCAGGGTTTGGTTTGAATTTTCGGTCAAGATCAACAAGCATGCTGCACCTGTGGCAGAGCTTAAGTCATCCCGTTTCAGTGAAGCTCTACGGTGTGTTCCGCGATCATGACGTGGCAAAAGGCGGCGAGAAGTGCGCCATGTCTTTGCCATGTACAGAACATACACAGTCGCAACGGTCGAAATCGGAATTCGATCCGGACGTCACTGAAGGCAATTTCATGAATTTGACCGTCGCAAAGACCATCAGGCCCGCTATGCGGTGCGTCATCGGGCTGGCGACGATCTTTGCGCCCATGGTGGTCGCGGCCATGGAGCATCCTGACGCGGCCCGAAACAGGCCGGCCCCGATGGTTCGACGGCTGCTAGACGGGATCGCTGCCCGGCCCCAGCAACCCGTGCGGCAGGAACTGGTCTGGAGCGGCACGGATGTTGACGGCGACGGCGCGGCCGACTTCGCCAATCCCACCGGCGGGATGCCGCGCGGGCATGACGAGTTTGGCGAAGGCCAGTTCGGTGCCCGCCGTGACGGCGGTGCGCGCAGCCATGAGGGCGTCGATTACGTCGCCGTCGCCGGCCAGGGCGTCAGGGCCCCCATCTCGGGCTATGTCACCAAGATCGGCCTGGCCTATGCCGGCTCGCCCGACCTGCAGTTCGTCGAGATCACCAATCCGGCCCTCGGCTATGTCGCCCGCGCCTTCTATGTGTCGCCCGAGGTCAAGGTCGGAGAGGTCGTGCGCCTGGGTGAGGCCATCGGCCGCGTCGAGAGCCTGCAGCGGCACTATCCCGGCATTACCGACCACGTGCATCTGGAAGTCCTGCAGCCCGGTGGCGAGCGGGTGAATGCCGCCCGGCTGATCGTGACCAAGCTGGTCGCCAGGGCCTAGGTCTGCCGGAGGCCCGGTGTGGGCCAGGCCACAATCCCAAAGTCTCGCGGAACTTCACCGTGCCCTGGCCATTATGCCCATGCGCCGGCCTGCGAGCCAGGGCGGCAGGTTTCGATACCGTCGTCACGGCGGCCGTCGCCGGGTCCAGGCCCGGAAGGGTCGGAGCGGCTTGCAGGAAAGACCAAGGGCATGACCGAGCGAACAGGCAGCCGGACGGGCAAGACCCTGATGATCGTAGAGGACGAGGTCCTGGTCGCCATGATCCTTCGCGATGAACTGGCCGACGCCGGCTACGAGGTCCTTGATCTGACCGATCGTCATGCGGAGGCCATGGAGGTCGCGCGGACCAGTCGGCCGGATCTGGCCCTGGTCAATATCCAGCTTGCCGGCCGCGATGACGGCATCGCCCTGGCGGAAAATCTCAAGACCCTGGGGATCCCCGTCCTGTTGATCAGCGGACAGATCAGCCGGGCGCGCTCGGCCCAGACCGTGGCGATCGGATCGCTGCCCAAGCCCTATGACGCCGCCGACATGGTGCTGGCCGTGAACTATCTGCTGGCCCGACTGGCCGGCGATGCATCCCTGCCGAGACCGGAGCGGCTGGAGGTGTTCGAAGATGCCGGCTTCGATCTGTCACCGGCCGCCTAGAGGGTTTTCTTCAGCACCAGAAATCGCAGGCCTTCGACCTTCGGCGCGCCAAAGCGCGGGTCACCATAGGGGAAGGGCTCGGTCTCGCCGGTCGGGGCATAGCCCCGTCGGCCATACCAGGCGATCAGGCTGTCGCGTCCCTCGATGACGGTCATCTTGCCGGTCTTGCCGCCCTTGGCGCGGGCGTGGCTTTCAGCCGCCTCCAGCAGGGTTCGGCCGAGGCCCCCGGCCTGACGCTGCGGATCGACCGTGACCATGCCGATCATCCAGACATCGCCCGGCAGGGGTTCGACCCAGACGCAGCCGAAAGGCGCGGCCTCGGGGGCCTCGCGCAGGGTCAGGACGGTTGAGCCCGGCTTGTTGGTCAGGTCTTCGCTCAGGGTTTGCAGGTCGGTGCGCTGACCGCCGAGGATGTGGGACTCGCTGGTCCAGCCCTGCTCTGCGCTTTTGCCGCGATAGGCCGAATTGACCAGGGCGACGATGGCGGGAAGGTCGTGGTCCTGGGCGGGGACGATCAGCATGCAGGGCTCCGGTCAAATCGAGGCGGACCTAGCCACGACCGGCGGGGTTTTCCAAGCCGGTTCAACGCGGGCAGGACGCTCCGGGGAATGGTCCTCCTGCCGCGCTTGTTTTCGCGTCCGGACTGGTCGATTCTGGCCAGCATGGAAGCCCGCATCGCCGCCGTCTATCGCCATCCCGTCAAGGGGTTCACGCCCGAGCGCCTCGAGGGTGCCGATCTGGTCGCCGGGGCCTGTTTTCCCTGCGACAGGCTCTTTGCGGTCGAGGACGGGCCAAGCGGCTTTGATCCGGCCGCCCCGGTGCATATCTCGAAGATGAAGTTTGCGGTCCTGGCCAAGATTCCGGCCGTGGCCCGGGCCCGTACGGCCTTTGATGAGGCGACGGGCATTCTGCGGGTTCAGGCCGAGGGCCAGCCGGACTTCGCCGGCGACCTGAGGTCGGCGCAAGGCCGCGCGGGACTGGAGGCCTGGCTGACCGGCCTGCTCGGGGCGGACCTGTCAGGTCCCCTGCGGGTGGTCGAGGGGCCGGGTGCCTACCGGTTCATGGACAGCCGCTCGGGCTATGTCTCGGTGGTCAACCTGGCCAGCGTGCGCGATCTGGAAGCGCGGCTCGGCCGCCCCGTCGACCCGCTGCGCTTTCGGGCCAATCTCTATGTCGAGGGCTGGCCCGCCTGGATCGAGAATGACTGGACGGGTCGGACCTTGAAGCTCGGCGAGGCCTCGGCCGAGGTGCTCAAGCCCATCGTCCGCTGCTCGGCGACCCACGTCGATCCCGCGACGGCCGAGAAGGACATCGAGGTGGTGAAGGCCTTGTTCGACCTCTATGGCCACATGCACTGCGGCCTCTATCTGAATGTCACCCAGGGCGGGCGGGTCAGGCAGGGGGATGCGCTGGTCCTGGTCTGAGCCGCGCACTCTTGCATCCGCTCGCACTCGGGAGCATTCAGCCGCCCATGACCCTGACCCTCGTCAAAGCCTGGACCGCCGCCAAGGAGCGTCTGAA
This sequence comes from Caulobacter henricii, assembly GCF_001414055.1. Lineage (GTDB taxonomy): Bacteria > Pseudomonadota > Alphaproteobacteria > Caulobacterales > Caulobacteraceae > Caulobacter > Caulobacter henricii. The sequence continues at coordinate 731,407 of NZ_CP013002.1, forward strand.
GGACGCCGGTATCGATCAGCCCGCCATCGATGCGCGCCTGATGCTGGAGGTGGCCGCTGATGTCACCCGCACCGAGATCGTCACTGATCCCTACCGCATGCTGACCGCCGAGCAGTGGGCGACCCTCGATGACTATCTGACCCGCCGCGCCCGTCGCGAACCGGTCAGCCACATCATCGGCCGCAAGGGGTTCTGGAAGATCCTGCTGCAGGTCAACAAGAACGTCCTGACGCCGCGTCCCGAGACCGAGGTGATCGTCGACGAGGTCCTGAAGGCCTTTCCCGAGACCATGGCCTTCAACATGCTGGACCTCGGCGTCGGGTCGGGCACCATCCTGCTGGCAGTCCTGGCCGAGCGGCCGGCGGCCAAGGGGCTCGGGATCGATGTCTCGGATGAGGCCCTGGCCGTGGCGCGCGAGAACGCCGCCAGCCTTGACCTCAATAACCGGGCCGCCCTGCTGCGCGGTGACTGGACGGCCGGTCTCGGCGACGACAGCTTTGATCTGGTGGTCTCCAACCCGCCCTATATCGCCAGCCATGTGATCGAGACCCTGGAGCCCGAGGTCCGTGACCACGAACCGCGCCTGGCCCTGGACGGTGGTCCGGACGGGCTGGACGCCTATCGCGAGCTGGCACCCGAGATCCTGCGGGTGCTGAAGGCCGGCGGCCTGTTCGCCGTTGAAATCGGCTACGACCAGTCAGCCGCTGTCGAGGCGCTGTTCCGGCAGGCGGGTGCCAGCAATGTCCGGACGGTCAAGGATCTGTCGACCCATGACCGTGTCGTGACCGGGGTGAAAAATCCCTTGGAAAGCCTCGCGTGAGAGGCTAGACGGAAAGGGTCTCCTTCCAAAATGCCGGGTGATGGGAAAAGCGGTCGTCGATGACGGTTGCAAAGCTCCTCCGGCAGGCGCGCACGGTCCAAAGCCGGTCGCCGCGCCAGAACCAGGGCGGGGGCTCTACGGAAACCAGTGTCTCTAGAACTTCCAGGGGTTCGACCCCGTCTAGAGGCCAACAAGGCCGGATGCTCAGCTCAGACTGACTTCCGGACAGGTTCAGAAGAAGACCATGAGAGATTTCAAGGGCATGAAGCGCCAGCGCGGCCGCAATAATCGCGGCGGCGGCAATTCCGGCGGTAAGCCTCAGCAGCACAATGCCAACCGGGCGTTCGATTCGAACGGCCCCGAAGGCGTCAAGGTGCGCGGCGCGGCCCAGAGCGTTTATGAGAAATACCAGCAACTGGCCCGGGACGCCTCGTCGTCCGGCGACCGGGTTCTGGCCGAGAACTACCTGCAGCACGCCGAGCACTATTTCCGGGTGCTGCGCGCCATCCAGCCGAATCGCCCCGTCAGCGACATCATCGGCAAGGACGCCTATTCGGCTTACGAGATCGACTTTGAGGCCGAGCCCGAGGACCAGCCGGAGGTCACCGAGACGCCGACCACCGAGTCGAGCGAAGGCGGGGAGGGCGAAGGCCAGCGCGACGAGCGTCCGCGCGATCGCTTTGAGGGCCGCCAGCGCGACGACCGTCCCCGTGAGGACCGTCCCCGTGACGATCGCCCGCGCTACGACAATCAGGGTCAGGGCCAAGGCCAGGGTCAGGGGCGGCGTGACCGTTGGCGTGACCGCGATGATCGCCCCAGGGATGACCGCCCGCGTGATGACCGGCCCCGTGATGACCGCCCTCGCGACGATCGCCCTCGTGACGACAGGCCTCGTGACGACAGGCCCCGTGACGATCGGCCCCGCGACGACCGTCCCCGTGATGATCGCCCCAGGGATGATCGTCCGCGTGATGACCGTCCGCGGGAGGACCGCTTCCGTGATGACCGTCCGCGCGAAGATCGTTTCCGGGATGACCGGCCTCGTGAAGATCGGCCCAGGGATGATCGTCCGCGCGAAGACCGTCCTGCAGTCGCCGCCGAGGCCGCACCCGAAGTGGCGGCCGAAGGTCGCCGCGAGCGTCCGCCGCGCCGTGAACGCGCGCCCCGTGACCGTGGCGATCGCGATCCGATGGCGGTGATCGAGCCCCAGTCGACTCCCCTGACCGAGTCAGCCGGCGAGAGCTCGCCCATGCTGCGCGGCCAGGACGGAGCCGTCAGCCATGCGCCGGCCTTCCTCGGCCGATCGACGGCCCCTGCCGAGGCTCCGGCCGCAGCCGAGGGCGAGGAGCTCAAAAAGCCCCGTCGTCGCCGGGCACCGCGCAGCTTCGACGGTGGCGAGGGTGCACCGGCCGCGTCGGAGTCTGACGAAGGCTGAGGCTTCGTCGCTTCCGACTGAGTTCAAAAGGAGCCGTGAAAACGGCTCCTTTTTTATGTCCCGATGGAGCGCTGCCGTTCCGGGCCGACAGAACTCCAGATTGCACGGGTCCGCCGGCGCAGTTTTGTGTAAACAGCCTCGGTTTGTCGTTCACCGGAGCCCCGACGTGCGCCGTTCCGTTCTTGCCGCCCTTTGCGCCATGATCTTGGCCGCGCCGCTGGCCGGCTGCGCCTACAATGCCGATCTGGGGCGCGACCAGCTGCTGATCGTTCAGGACTCCGGCCTGGCCGCCCAGGGGGAAAAGGCCTGGACCCAGACCCTGCGTGCCGGTCGCCTGTCCCAGGATGAGCGCAAGAATGCCCGTGTGCGGGCCGTCGGTGGCCGTGTGGTGACCGCCGCCGGCCTCAACAATCGCCCCTGGGACTATGCGGTCCTGATCGACGAGGCCCCCAATGCCTTCGTGCTGCCCGGTGGCCATGTCGGGGTAACCGTGGGCCTGCTCGACCTGGTCGAGAATGACGATCAGCTGGCCGCGGTGATCGGCCATGAGGCCGGCCATGTGGTCGCCCAGCACGCCGCCGAGCGCTATTCCCAGACCATGACCACGAAACTGCTGCTGGGCGTGGCCGGGGCGGCGGCCGGAACCTCGACCGATCTGGGTCGCGGGCTGAAGTCCTATGGCGACGACGCCAGCCAGTACCTGTTCCTGCTGCCGTTTTCGCGCAAGCACGAGCTGGAGGCGGACCGTCTGGGTGTCGACTACATGCAGCGGGCGGGCTATCGGCCCCGCGAAGCCGTCACCCTGTGGCGAAAGATGAAGGCCCAGGCCGGCGGATCCGGCAAGCCCGAGATCGCCTCGACCCACCCTTCGGATGCTTCACGCATCGCCGCCCTCGAGGCCTATATTTCCAGCAAGGGCTGGTGACACCTTGTGTGGCAATGCAGCCACACCTAAATCCCCCTTTGGAGGCGTTGTGCTTGATCAAGGCGACGCACCCCGATCCGCCTAAGAAGGGGACATCATGAATATCGACCTCTATTCCGACCGCGCCAAACAGGCCGTCCAGTCCGGCCAGAGCTTGGCCCTGGCCCGTGGCCACCAGCAGTTTGCGCCTGAACACCTGCTCAAGGTCCTGCTTGAGGAAAAGGACGGCCTGAGCCGGGCCCTGATCCAGAGCGCCGGCGGCCGCCCCGAGGCGGTCGACGCCGCCACCGAGGCCCTGCTGGCCAAGACCGCCCGTGTCGACGGGGCCGGCGGGCAGCTCTACATGAAGCCGGACACCGCCCGGGTCTTTGCCGAGGCCGAGAAGGGCGCGAAAGCGGCCGGCGACGCCTTTGTCACTACCGAGCGCCTGCTGATCGCCATCGCCAAGGAAGGCGCTGAAGCGGCCAAGGTCCTGAAGGATGCCGGGGCCTCGCCCAAGGCCCTGGAAGATGCCGCCAATGCCATGCGCAAGGGCCGCACCGCCGACAGCGCCAATGCCGAGGAAGGCTATGAGGCCCTCAAGCGCTATGCCCGCGACCTGACCGCCGCCGCCCGCGACGGCAAGCTGGATCCGGTGATCGGTCGCGACGAGGAGATCCGTCGCACGATCCAGGTGCTGAGCCGCCGCACCAAGAACAACCCCGTCCTGATCGGCGAACCGGGCGTGGGCAAGACCGCGATCGTCGAGGGCCTGGCTCTGCGCATCATCAATGGCGATGTGCCGGAAAGCCTGAAGGACAAGAAGCTGCTGTCGCTGGACATGGGCAGCCTGATCGCCGGCGCAAAGTACCGGGGCGAGTTCGAGGAGCGCCTGAAGGCTGTCCTCAACGAGGTCACGGCCGCCGAGGGCTCGATCATCCTGTTCATCGACGAGATGCATACGCTCGTGGGGGCCGGAAAGAGCGAGGGGGCGATGGATGCCTCCAACCTCCTGAAGCCCGCCCTGGCGCGCGGCGAGCTGCACTGCGTGGGGGCCACCACGCTTGAGGAGTACCGCAAGCATGTCGAGAAGGACGCGGCCCTGGCTCGCCGCTTCCAGCCGGTCTTTGTCAGCGAGCCGACGGTGGAAGACACCGTCTCGATCCTGCGCGGCCTGAAGGAGAAGTACGAGGTCCACCACGGGGTGCGCATTTCGGACTCGGCCATCGTCGCGGCCGCCACCCTCAGCAACCGCTACATCGCCGACCGCTTCCTGCCCGACAAGGCCATCGACCTGATCGACGAGGCCTCCAGCCGTGTGCGGATGGCGATCGACTCCAAGCCCGAAGAGCTGGACGAGATCGACCGCCGCCTGGTGCAGCTGAAGATCGAGCGCGAGGCCCTGTCCAAGGAGACCGACCCGGCCTCCAGACAGCGTCTGGAAAAGCTGGAAGACGAGATCGACGACCTGCAGGGCCAGTCTGACGAGATGACTGCCCGCTGGAAGGCGGAAAAGGACAAGGTCGGCGGCGCGGCCCAGGCCCGTGAAGCCCTCGACCGTCTGCGCGCCGACCTGGCGACGGCCCAGCGCGCCGGCGACTTCGCCCGCGCCGGCCAGATCCAGTATGGCGAGATCCCGGCCCTGGAAGCCCGCCTGGCCCAGGCCGAGTCCGTCGATGGCGCGGCTCAGAAGTCCCTGACCCCCGAGGTCGTGGATGCCGAGCAGATCGCCGCCGTGGTCAGCCGCTGGACCGGGGTGCCGGTCGAGAAGATGCTGGAAGGCGAGCGCGAAAAGCTGCTGCAGATGGAACTGGCCCTGCGCGCCCGCGTGGTCGGCCAGGACGAGGCCCTGGAAGCCGTTTCAGACGCGGTGCGCCGCGCGCGGGCCGGCCTGCAGGATCCCTCGCGCCCGATCGGCAGCTTCCTGTTCCTGGGCCCGACGGGGGTCGGCAAGACCGAGCTGACCAAGGCCCTGGCCGAGTTCATGTTCGCCGATGAACACGCCATCACCCGGATGGACATGAGCGAGTACATGGAAAAGCACTCGGTCAGCCGGCTGATCGGGGCCCCTCCCGGCTATGTCGGTTATGATGAGGGCGGGGCCCTGACCGAAGCCGTGCGTCGGCGTCCCTATCAGGTCGTGCTGTTCGACGAGGTCGAAAAGGCTCACCCCGACGTCTTCAACGTACTGCTGCAGGTGCTGGACGATGGCCGCCTGACCGACGGTCAGGGCCGCACTGTCGACTTCCGCAACACCCTGATCATCATGACCAGCAATCTCGGCTCCGAGTACCTGGCCAATCAGGAGGACGGGGAAGACGTCGACGCGGTGCGGCCACAGGTGATGAACGTGGTCCGCGGCCACTTCCGCCCCGAGTTCCTCAACCGCATCGACGAGATCATCCTGTTCAAGCGGCTGGGCCGGGCGAACATGGCCGACATCGTCCGTATCCAGCTGCAGAGGGTGGAAAAGCTGCTGGCCGACCGCCGCATGACCCTGGCCATCGATGCCGAGGCGCTGCTGTGGCTGGGTGAGAAGGGCTATGATCCGGTCTATGGAGCTCGCCCTCTGAAGCGCGTGATTCAGAAGGATCTGGTCGATCCGATCGCCCGCCTGTTGCTGGCCGGCGAACTGGAGGACGGCGGGGTCATTGCTGTCGGTGTGCATGACGGCAGCCTGAGCATCGGCAAGGCCGTGCTGCAGTAGGCACGGTCAGGAAACCCTCTCTCGGAGGCCTCCCGGAGAGGATTTTCGCGCCCAAAACGGCCTGGGACGATTTGTCGCGATTGCCCATTTTGAGAAGCTGTTGCAGGCCAAATTTAGCGAAACATTAAAGGCTGCTAGCCCATTGGTTTGACCAAGAGTCGATTGTTTCTTGATCGCTCGGGAGGCTACATGTCCGGTTTTCAGGCAACGCAATCGATATCATCGCGCAAGCTTGAGCGATTCATCACCCTGCTGATCGCTGGCCTCACCCTGTTCTGCATCGCCGCCGCCGTCAGTGGGGCCGTCTCGATGGAGGCCCAGCGCAGCGCCCGTGTCGCGGAAGCCGTGCGGGACGAGCAAAGTAACTCAAGGATGCTCGAACTGGCGGTCCTGTCCAAGCAGATCCAGCTGGAGATCGTGCAGGTCCAGCAGTTCCTGACCGATGTCTCGGCAACACGCGGCCAGGATGGCCTCAATGACGGCTGGGCCGAAGCCCAGAGCAATAGCGAGGCCTTCAAGACCGACATTGCGCGGGCCCATGTCCTGGCCAAGGAACTGAATGCGCCGGCCCTGATCGCCGCTCTGGACGAGGTCGAGGCGGCCTTTCCGGCCTTTTACGCCAATGGCAAGACCATGGCCCAGGCCTATGTCGACACGGGCACGGCGGCCGGTAACGCCCTGATGGGCCCCTTCGACGAGGCCAGCAGCACCTTGGCCGGCAAGATGGATGCGGCCCAGGTTGCCATGGCAACCATCGAAAAGGATCAGGAAGCCCGTGACATCGTGGTCGAGAAGAAACTGCGCGATCAGCAGATTCTCGGCATCATCGTGACCAGCCTGATGGCCCTGGGCGGGGTGGTGATGGGCGTTGTCGTAGTCATTCTGACCCGCGCCCGCCTGCTTCGCCCGCTGTCGATCATCGGCGACTATATGGGCAGGCTGGCGGAGGGTGACTACGAGCGGGAGCCGCCGTTCCGCAAGCGCCAGGACGAGCTGGGGGCCATGGCCCGCTCGATCATGGTGTTCCGCGAGGCCGCCCTGGAGCGGCGCCAGTCGCGCCTCGAGCAGGAATCGGCCCGTAACGCCACCGAGACCGAGCGCCGCCAGGCCGAGCGCGAACGCACCGCCGCCGACGCCGAGCGTCGCGCCGTCATGGATCAGCTGGCAGCAGGTCTGGGCCGACTGGCCGAGGGCGATCTGGCCAGCCCGATCACCCAGCCTTTCCCGCCGGCCTATGAAGAGCTGCGGGCCGATTTCAACAACGCCCTCAGCCGACTGACCCAGACCATGGGGGCCATTGCCCGCACTGGCATGTCGATGCGCGCCGGCTCCGAAGAGATCGCCTCGGCCGCCGACGATCTGTCGCGCCGCACCGAGCAGCAGGCCGCCAGCCTGGAAGAGACCGCCGCCGCCCTCGACGAGATCGCCGCCACGGTCGGCCGCGCCACCGAAGGCGCTCGAGAGGCCGCTTCGGTGGTCGCTCAGGCCAAGAAGGAGGCCGAGCAGTCGAGCGCCGTCGTGGCGCGCACGGTCGCCGCCATGGGCCAGATCCAGCAGTCTTCGGCCAAGATCAGCCAGATCATCGGAGTGATCGACGAGATCGCCTTCCAGACCAATCTTCTGGCCCTGAACGCCGGGGTCGAGGCCGCCCGCGCCGGCGAAAGCGGGCGTGGTTTTGCGGTCGTCGCCCAGGAAGTTCGCGCCCTGGCCCAACGCAGCGCCGACGCCGCCAAGGAGATCAAGACCCTGATCTCCGAGTCCGGCAGCCAGGTGGCTTCGGGCGTTGATCTGGTCGGACAGACGGGTGAGACCCTTGGTCGCATCGTCAGCGAGGTCATCCGTGTCCACGGCCTGGTCGACGGCATTGCCCGTTCGTCCGAGGAACAGGCTGTCGGCCTGCGTCAGGTGAATACGGCCGTGAACCACATGGACCAGGTGACCCAGCAGAACGCAGCCATGGTTGAGCAGACAACGGCTGCGACCCATTCACTGCGCACCGAAGCCCTCGATCTCGAACGCCAGGTTTCGGGCTTCAAGTTCCAGGGCCAGGGCGACGCCGGCCGGCGCGCCGCCTGATCCCCAAGACGTTGGTTAATAGCTAATAAATCAGTGACTTAACCGCCTGTAAGCCCTTCTCTGTCATGGTCGTCTGACACAGAGATCCATCCAGGATCCAGGGGTGACGACAATGACGAGGAACGGTATCGGCCGCACGGCGGCAGGCCTGCTGATGACCGCCGCTGCTGCGGTGTCGATCACCGCCCCAGCCTACGCGGCGGACGGCCCTCTGACCTACAGCCTGGAATACACCGCCGACGTGGTCGGGGTGTTGGACGGAGGCCTAGCCCGCCGCGGGCGCGTGCTCGACAACCTCCTGCTCAGTGCTGATCTGGACCTGGGCGCGGCGGCCGGATGGTCGAACACCAAGGCCCACGTCTCCCTGCTCAACAATACCGGCGGCATGCCCAATGAGGATGTCGGCTCCCTGCAGGGCGTCGACAATATCGAGGTCGGCCAGCAAAGGGCGCGACTGTTCGAACTGTGGGTCGAGCATCAGTTCGCCGACGGCAAGGGTGCTGTCCTGGCCGGGCTCTATGACGTCAATAGCGAGTTCTATGCCAATGACAGCGCCGGTCTGTTGCTCGGCCCGGCCTTTGGCATCGGGTCGGAGTTGGCCGCCACCGGACCCAATGGGCCGTCGATCTTCCCGTCCACGGCCCTGGCCGTGCGCGCCCGCTGGACCCTCAGCAATGGCGGCTATGCCCAGGCCGCCGTACTGAACGCCCAGGCCGGGGTGCTGGGGGATCCGGGCGGCATCGACACCGAGTTCGACAACGGCGTCCTGATGATCGGCGAAATCGGCTGGGTCGGCGAGGGCAAGCTGGCGCTCGGCACCTGGCGCTATAGCCAGAAGCAGGATGATACCCGCCTGGTCACGGCCGCCGGGGATCCGGAACGCCAGACCGCGGGCGGCGTCTATGTGCTGGCTGAGCGCCGGATCTTCGGTGAAGCCGAGGCACCCGGTCGGACCACGGCCTTCCTCCGGGCGGGGCTGTCGGACGGCACCACCTCGGTCTTCGAGGGCGGCTGGCAGGCCGGCATCCTGGTCGAGCAGCCCTTTGCCTCGCGGCCTGACAGCCAGTTCTCGGCGGGCATGAACCAGGGCTTCATCACCGGTCGCGAGCGCGCCAACGGCGTCGATGCGGGCCGTAATATCGGGCGCACCGAAACGGCGCTGGAACTGACCTATGCCGACACCTTCGGCCGTCTGACCGTGCAGCCGGACCTGCAATACATCATCCGGCCGGCCGGTGATCGCGACATCGACAATGCCTGGTCGCGACGATGCGGTTCTCGATCGCCTACTGAACCGTGGCCCGGCGCGTTCAGGCGCGCTGGGCGCTCGGCGAGTCGCCGATCAGCAAAGCGCAGGCGGCTTCTGCGGCGGCAGGGTCGCGCAGGGCGATGGCCTCGGCCAGGGCGCGATGCAGGGTGACGTCCCGCATCTGGTCTTCCGGCGACTGCTTTTCCATCTGCCAGATCCAGTAGCGGGTCGCGGTGTTCTGCAGGGCGATCACGAAGCGGGCCAGGGTGGCGTTGTGGGTCGCAAAGGCGACGGCCCGGTGGAAGCTGTGGTCCATGGCCAGCATGGCCCGGAAGTCACTGGCGGCAATCGCCTCCTCGGCACCATCGAAAGCCCCGGTAATGGCCGGCAGGTCTTCAGGGCGGTGATTGCGGGCGGCAAGGGCCGCGGTACGACCTTCCAGCATGCGCCGGACCTCGAAAGCCTGCTCGATCTCCGTGATGTCCATGGGGGCGACGATCGTGCCGACCCGCGGGCGGCGCAGAATGAGGCCCTCGATCGCCAGGCGACCGAGCGCGTCGCGGACACCTGAGACGCCCCCCGCATAGCGTGCGGCCAGGGCTTTTTCTTCCAGCACCTGCATAGGCGGCAGTTCACCCAGGATGATGTCCATCAGAATAAGCTCATAGAGCCGAGCCTTCTGAAGGCCTTGAGCCCAGTCGCCGGAAGGATCGACACTGTTGAGTGGGCCCTTCATGGGCAAACCGGAAGACAGGACTGCATGGCGATGGTCCTAGAGCCAAAAGGCCCGAAGGTCATTCTCATGGACTCTAACATGTTACAGTTTCGAAAAAGACTGAACGCTTGAAGGCGGCTGACTGGCGGCCCTAGAGCTTCGGCATGACGCCCGAGACCGAGCCTCCGATCCATTTTGTGCTGCAGGGGTTTCACCTTGCCCTGACGATCGCCGAGGTCTTTGCCGGAGCGACGGCCCCCAATCCACCCGTGGGCTGCGTGGTGCTGGATGCCAAGGGCAATGTTCTCGCTGTCGGGGCCCACGAGAAGGCCGGCGGCGACCATGCCGAGGCCGCCGCCCTGGCTGCCTGCCGCGAGGCCGGGACCTTTGCCCGCATCCATACAATCCTGGTTACCCTGGAGCCCTGCAATCACCACGGTCGGACACCGCCCTGTGTCGACGCCGTTCTGGCGAGCCCGGCCAAGGCCATCTGGATCGGGGCACGCGATCCCAATCCGGCGGTTGCCGGTGGCGGCGCGGCGCGCCTGGCGGCCGAGGGACGCCGGGTCATGGACCTCGGCAGTCTTGACCGCCCTGAGGCTGCGTATCTGCACGCCAGGGCCCAGCGCCTGATTGCGCCTTTTGCCTGCTGGTCAACCCGGGGCCGGCCCTGGCTGACCCTGAAACAGGCCCTGACAGTGGATGGCGGGATGATCCCCCCCACGGGTTTGAAGACCTTCACGTCCCAAAAGTCCCTGACCCTGGCCCATGGCCTCCGGCGGCGGGCCGACGCCATCATCACCGGTTCGGGAACAGTTCTGGCGGACAACCCCCTGTTTACGGTGCGACGGGTGGCGGATCCACGCCGCGGGCCGCGCCGGCTGGCCATTCTGGACCGACGCCGCCGTACGCCTGACGCCTATCTGCACGCGTCACGGGCCAGGGGCTTTGAGCCCAGCCTGCACGATGACATTCCGAGGCTTCTCGAAGGCCTCGCCGCCGAGGGCGTGCTGGAGGCCCTGGTCGAATGCGGGCCGACCCTGATGGCGCACTTCCTCGAGTCCGGGCTTTGGGACGAGCAAGTCGTGATCCGCCAGTCCACCGGGCCGGGCCAGGCTGACCAGGTCGACATTCTCACCCGCATTCCGTTCCGGGCCTGAGGGAGACCTGATGTTTTCTGGAATCATT